>NZ_JBHXRK010000026.1:0-31800 GCF_042716875.1 Streptomyces sp. NPDC058646
TGCCCGTTCTGCCTGGTCATGCTCACCGACTCGGTCAACGGCAAGAAGAACGACGGCCAGGCCAGGGAATCCGTCCAGGTCGTCGACGTCGCCCAGCTCCTCCTCGAATCCGTGAAGACCCCGGAGCCGGAGCCGGAGGCCGTGCCGGAGCCGGAGCCGGCGCCCGTCGCCGTGCCGGAGCCCGTGGCGGAGGCGGAGCCGAAGGCCGCCGAGCCGAAGGCCGAGCCCGTCGCGGAGCCGAATGCCGTCGCGGAGGCGGAGCCGAAGGCCGAGCCCGTCGCGGAGGCGAAGCCGAAGGCCGAGCCGGTCGCGAAGCCGGAGCCCGGCGCCGAGGCCGAGGCCGAGGCCGAGGCCGAGGCCGAGCCGAAGCCCGAGGAAGCCAAGTAGGACACGGGGCGCGCAGGCACCCGTAACGCCTGCGCCGCGCGGACCGCAGCGGCCGCTCCCCCACCCGGGGAGCGGCCGCTGCGGCGTGTCCGGGCCCGGCCGGGCCTCGGCGCGGTCAGCTTGCCGCCGAAGTCGTGGACCGTTCCGGACGGTCGGGTCCTTCAGGTCGATCGTGCCGAGCGCCTTGCCGTTCGGCAGGGAGATCTCCACGCGCTCGCCGCGCGGGCCGTCCACCAGCGTGGCGATCCGCCCATGGCAGGCTGCGAGGCATCGCAGAGTGCCCCGCAGCCAGGTGAACCGGACAAACCATCAGGGTGGGGGTGACCCCCCGGGGTACCCCTAGGGGATGTCACAGGTCAGCCGCAAAGGCGGCCGGTTCCGGCAGCCCGGCCACCCGGGCCCGCCGGACCAGGTACTTTCGATCACGTGGCTGGATTCAGGATCGGACGCGGCCGGGACAACAACCGCACCCCGCAACAACCTCCGCGGCAGCAGCCGTACGGTCAGCAGCAACCGCCGCCGTACGGCTCGCAGCCCTACCCGCCCGCCGGGACGCCCCCGCAGCAGCAGTGGCCCCAGCAGGGCGCTCCCGGGGGTCACGGCGAGCCCGAGTACTTCGACCCGTACGGACAGCAGCCGCAGGCGCAGCCTCCGTACGGCTCCGGGGGACCGGCGTACACGAACGACAACCCGGGGCACACCCAGGTCTTCGCGTTCGGCGAGGATCCGTACAGCCAGGGCGCGACGTACCAGGCGGGTGCGGCCGCGGCCGCTCCGGCCGGCCCCCGGCTGCCGTGGAAGGAGCTGCTCCGCGGCATCGTGACCAGCCCGGGGCAGACCTTCCTCCAGATGCGCGACTACGCCGTCTGGGGTCCGGCGCTGATCGTGACCTTCCTCTACGGGCTGCTCGCGGTCTTCGGCCTCGACGACGCCCGCGAGGACGTGATCAAGGCGACCCTGTCGCAGGCGGTCCCGATCGTCCTGTCGGCGGGCGTGGGCTTCGTCATCTGCGGCCTGGTCCTGGGCGCCGTCACGCACACGCTGGCCCGCCAGCTGGGCGGCGACGGCGCGTGGCAGCCGACCGTGGGCCTGTCGATGCTGGTCATGTCCGTCACGGACGCCCCGCGTCTGCTCTTCGCCATGTTCCTCGGCGGCGACAACATGGTCGTGCAGGTGCTCGGCTGGGCCACCTGGCTGGCCGCCGGAGCGCTCTTCACCTCGCTCATCAGCAAGTCGCACGACCTGCCCTGGCCGAAGGCCCTGGGCGCGTCCGCCATCCAGCTGGTCGCCCTGCTGTCGATCATCAAGCTCGGCACGCTGTGACCGCGGCCCGTACGTAGGCGAAGGGCCCGCCGCGCGGTCGATGCGCGGCGGGCCCTTCGTACGTACGGGGGCGCGTGCCCGGGATCAGGCGTCGAGGACCTGACCCTCCCGCTTCACGACGGGCGGCTCGACCGACCAGGGGAAGTTGATCCACTCGTCGGTCTTCTTCCACACGTACTCGCACTTCACGAGGGAGTGGGACTTCTCGTAGATGACCGCGGACCGCACCTCGGCGACGTGGCCGAGGCAGAAGTCGTGCACCAGCTTGAGCGTCTTGCCGGTGTCCGCGACGTCGTCGGCGATCAGCACCTTCTTGTCGGTGAAGTCGATCGCCTCGGGCACGGGCGCCAGCATGACCGGCATCTCCAGCGTGGTCCCGACACCCGTGTAGAACTCGACGTTCACGAGGTGGATGTTCTTGCAGTCGAGCGCGTAGGCCAGCCCGCCCGCGACGAAGACCCCGCCCCGCGCGATGCTCAGAATGATGTCGGGCTCGAAGCCGTCGTCGGCGATGGTCTGCGCGAGCTCGCGTACAGCCCGGCCGAATCCCTCGTAGTCGAGGTTCTCGCGTACTCCGTCACTCATGCTTCGTGCCTCACCTGGGTGCGGTGGAAATTCTGGAAGGAGCGCGAGGCGGTCGGCCCGCGCTGCCCCTGGTACCGGGATCCGTACCGCTCACTGCCGTACGGGAACTCCGCGGGCGAGCTGAGCCGGAACATGCACAGCTGCCCGATCTTCATGCCCGGCCACAGCTTGATCGGGAGCGTGGCGAGGTTCGACAGCTCCAGGGTCACGTGGCCCGAGAACCCGGGGTCGATGAACCCGGCGGTCGAATGCGTCACCAGCCCCAGGCGGCCCAGGCTGGACTTCCCCTCCAGCCTGGAGGCGATGTCGTCGGGCAGCGAGATGACCTCGTACGTCGAGGCCAGCACGAACTCCCCCGGATGCAGGATGAACGCCTCGTCCCCTTCGGGCTCGACCATCCGGGTCAGGTCGGACTGCTCGACCGCGGGATCGATGTGGGCGTAGCGGTGATTCTCGAACACCCGGAAGAACCGGTCGAGACGTACATCGATGCTGGAGGGCTGCACCATCGACTCCTCGAACGGGTCGATGCGAACCCGTCCGCTGTCGATCTCGGCCCGGATGTCTTTGTCAGAGAGAAGCACGTCCCGAGGATACGCAGAGCGCGCGGGCCACCCCCAATCGAGAGCGGCTGCCCGCGCGCCCGGCCCAGCCTCGGCCCCTGCCTACCGCTTCGCGCCGCCCACGGGCACGGCGTGCCTCAGCCGCGCGCACCGCGGACACCGCAGCAGCCGCCCGGGCCCGATCCGGCCGGCACCGAGGTGCTGCAGCGGGAAGGAGGCGGTACTGAAAACGTGCCCTTCGGCACAACGGACGACGGTGTGCTCCATCGAGTCCCTTTCCCCAACGAGCCGTACTGCGACGAATCGCCACATTAGGGGATGATCAGGACCCGCTCCAGCCGCCGCTCCGCACCCCATACGGTACGCCCCAACTCCCGCACCCACGCGCCGTGATGCGCGCCGCACACGAGGACGAGCCCGCGGAAATTCACCGGGGGTCGATCATGGGGTACAGTGGGCAGCAATACGGATCCGGGCAACTGGACCGCTGTGCGGATGTAGTTTAATGGTAGAACATGAGCTTCCCAAGCTTATAGCGCGGGTTCGATTCCCGTCATCCGCTCCATGACAAAGCCCCAGGTCATCGACCTGGGGCTTTTGTGTTGCCCCGAAACCATCAGCCTCCTGCCCGGCCATCAGCGCGATCTGAACCTTGATCACTGGCCCTGCACCCTGCTGGCCAGTAATTTCGTGCTACCGAGGACGTCGCTGGAACCACCCGGTCGGTGGTCTTGGATCCGGCGTACAACAGGGGGCGGAATCAAGGATGAAGGATGTCGTGGGCGACGCCGAGCGCGAGACGGCGGTCCGGCTGGAGGAGCACCGGGCAGAGTTGACCGGCTACTGCTACCGCATGCTGGGTTCGCTTTTCGAGGCGGAAGACGCCGTACAGGAGACGATGATCCGGGCGTGGCGGAACTTCGACCGGTTCGAGGAACGGTCGTCGCTGCGGACATGGGTCTACCGCATCGCCACCAACGCGTGCCTGGACGCACTCGCCGCCGGCAAGCGCCGGGCTCGCCCCATGGATCTCTCCGGCCCGACCAGCGGCGCCACTTCACCGGGCGCTCCGGTGGATGCCGCCCTGTGGATCGAACCGTGCCCGGGCCGTCCGGCATCCGCGACCGGTGATCCCGCAGAGGCAGCGGCAGCAGGTGAGACGGTGCGCCTGGCCTTTGTCGCCGCGCTGCAGTACCTGCCACCCAAGCAACGGGCGACTCTGCTCCTGCGGGACGTCCTCGCCTTCTCGGCCCGCGAGGTCGCCGACTTGCACGGATCCACCGTCGCCTCGGTCAACAGCGCACTGCAGCGTGCGCGCGCCACCCTGGCAGCCCGCCGCGAAGCGGCCGACGAAACGGCAGCCCCGCCATCCGACGCCGTCCAGCGGATGCTCGCCGAGCGGTACGCCGCCGCCTTCGCCGCCTTCGACATGGCGGAGCTGAGCATGCTGCTCCACGTGGATGCCACCCTGTCCCTGCCCCCGTACGCCCTGTGGATGCGGGGAGTCTCCGACATCCAGGCGTGGCTGACCGGGCCCGCGATCGGGTGCCGCGGATCACGCCTGATCCCGACGGTGGCCAATGACTCCCCCGCGTTCGGCCAGTACCGGCCCAGCGCCGGCGGAACGGGTTACGAGCCCTGGGCACTTCAGGTCATCGAGGTCTCCGGCGACCGCATCACCGGCATCAACGCCTTCCGTGACACCGAGCGTCTGTTCCCGCTCTTCGGCCTGCCTGCACACATAGGACCGGACTCCGGTTCCGATACCAGTGCTCCGAACACCTCCACGTCACTGGCCACACCCACCGGCTGAAGGACCCCACACGACGCGGTGGGAGCACACCGAGCGCGAGGGTGTCCGCATCTCCCGTCGCGACTGGGCGGATCGGGCCCATCGTCCTACTGCAGGGGCCAGCCGGCCACGCGGGCGAACTAGCGGTTCGCCGCCGGCGCCGCGGTGACCAGCCTGGCCGTCACCGCGGTCAGCCCTGCAAGGCCGAGCCCGGCTCCCATGGTGAAGGCGAGAACGGAGACGGAGGAACCCGCGAAGCCGGCGAGGATGCCCACGGGAACGAGGCGGGCGGCCACGGCCCAGCCGCGATGCCCCAGGGAACCGAGGCACCGTGCCAGTACGGGGAATGCGGCGCACAGCGCCAGGTAGCCCACCATGCCGCTGATCATGTGGACGGCGCCGTGCGCGCTGAGTGAGATGGCCTCGGGGGCGCCGACAGGGAACCCGGCCCCGGCGTCCGCGGGGAACACTGCGGCGGCCAGGAACGAGGCCCCGAACACGCCGACCAGGCGCGGGGCCCAGGCCCCACCCGGAACCCCGCGCAGCGCCCGGCGCAGGCCGACCGCTCCGGCGATGACCAGGGCGCCGGTGAGCAGGAAGTTCGCCACCTGGATCCACCCCAGATCGCCAAGGGCGAGCTGGCTGATCGCATTGCGGGTGAAGTCGAAGCCGTCGCGCGTGAGTCCCTGGACTACGCCCGTACCGAGGAACAGCGGGCCCGCCACGAGGCCGCCGGCCAGCAGGCGCCGCGTCACCGGCAGCGACACGGGAGTGGAGCGGACGGCGTTGGTGGGAGAGCTGAGCGTGTGGGCCATGACGTGCCTTCCTCGTTGGGGTGTTGCACGTTTGACCGGTGGTGGAAGACGAAGTGATCGGGTCAGCGTGCGTGACCTGAGACACACACGCCCGCACGGGCCGGTCAACCCACGGCGATCAGCGCACAGGGCTCCGGATGACCTCCGGCGCGGGAAAGCCATCGCAGCGAGCCGCTCGGGGATCGACACTTGCAGGTCAGACGGCATGTCGGCGCCCTCGGCGTCAGTGATTCCCAAGCTTGTAGCGCGGGTTCGAAGCCCGTCATCCGCTCCATGACAAAGCCCCAGGTCAGCGGCCTGGGGCTTCGTTGTTGTCTAGACCTCTCGACCTTCACCCTGCCCGCTGCGCCCACAAGTAAAGGGGCGTCGGGCGGCGCCGGGGCCCAACCGGTTCTTCAAGTGGCCGGCCCCCCATCGCACGCCGCTCTCGCGCGGTGGGTCGACCCTTTCGCCGACGCCCTCGTACATGCGGTGTCCCGCCCGCATGGCCGCGTACACCGCGAAGAGGAACGCGACGGCAGCCACGTCGAACCCGGCCGCCTGGTACCCCACCGCGCACAGCCCGGTGACGGCGAGGACGGCAACCGGAGCCCGGCGGCCCGCGGCCAGCGCCAGCCCGCCCGCCGCCAACAGCACGTAGCCGAACAGGCCCCGGCCCGTGGCGGAGTGATGCCCCGACAGACCGGTGACCAGCAGCGCCGCCGCCACGCCTGCGGCGATCATCCAGTCCCTGACACCGGCCCGAACGCGGAACCGTCCTTTGCCCATGTGCGCACCGTAGCCGGAGGCCGCCGCGGGCGAATCCCGCTCACGGACGAGCGGCCGACTACCACGCACGCAGTAGCTCGGCGACACCTGCCGCGTCCGTGGTGGCCCGAAGTGTCTGCGCCTGCTGGACGACCTGCCAGGGGCCCGGCCGACATGCTCGAACCACATCCAGTCGTGGGAAAAGAAGGAGCACCCTGATGTCCGCTCGTCGCCTGTTCGCCGCCTCCACGACCGCCCTGCTCGGCGGGATCGGTCTTGCCACACCAGCGGCAGCGCACGTCTCGGTCCAGCCGCTCGCCGCCGGTGTCACCGACTTCAGCCTCGGGCGGCTCGGCGCCACCACCGGTGGGCTGCTGGGGCTGGGCGCCGTGGTCGTCGCCGTGCTGACACTGACCCGGCCCGCCGGTCGTCTCGGCATGGCCCACCGGTCGCCCGGGGCCTCGGCGGCCGTGGTCGCGGGGCTGATCGCCATGGCTCTCGGCGGGCTGGTCGCGGCCACCGCCGACGGTGGGCTCGGCACCGGCAACGGGCTGGGCGGAGCCTACGTGGCCCTGCTGCTCGGGCTGACCGGCACTGCACTGGGCGGGCGAGCTCTGACCCGCTCCCGCCGTACCCGCTGACCACAGCGGATCCGTGGTGCCGCGGTCTCGCCCCGCGGGCGGTCGCGGCCCCGACGACACTCGGGCGGGTGTACCGGCGCACCGCGTAGGAACACGCGTAGGAACACAGTGACGGGACGGGGCCGTCTCCGGATGGACCGGAGGTGGCGACGTGCCGTCCGGCCCTGGAGGAACGCCGCAGGCCGCGGACACCGCCCCTCCACCGGGAGGTGGCGGAGTCCCCTGGTGGCGTCGGCTAGGTGAGTGCGGTGATGACCTCGCAAGCCGCGCGTTCGCCTTCGGTGGCGCCGCCTTCCATGAAGCCCTGGAAGTCGTAGCTGCAGTGCTCGCCGCCGATGTGGACGTTGCCCTGGGCGGTCCCTTCGTAGCGGGCGTAGCGGTGGAGGTAGCCGGTGGGCCAGTAGGAGTAGGCGCCGAGGGAGTAGGGGTTGCGGTGCCAGGCGGAGATCTGTGCGCGTCCGTTCCAGGCGTTCTTGGTGCCGGGGAAGAATGCGTCGATGCCGGTGAGCATGCGGGCGGCGAGGGTTCGTACGTAGGGGTCGGTCTCGGTGGCGAACGGGGTCGCGGGGCTGAGGGCGCCGGCGAGGGGGCCGCCCGCGTACTGGAGCAGGATGCCGCCGTTGCCGGGCTGGAGTTTGGTGGTGTCCCAGGTCTGCTGGACGTCGGAGTCGGTGAAGCAGTCGCCTGCGGAGACGCCGGGCCAGGGGCCGGCGCCGCGCCAGGGCCGGCTGGTGAACTGCATGTTGAGCTTGGTGCAGTAGCCCATGCGGGCATCGCGCAGGAGGTTCTTCATGAGGGGGTCGAATCCGGCTGCGGTGAGGTCGATGCGCTGGAGTACGGGCAAGGGCAGGCACAGGACGGTGTGGTCGGCGGTGACCGTGCGGGTGGTGCCGGACTCGTCGAAGGTGAGGGTCTGGGTCCCGTCGGCGTTGGCTCGGACGGCGGTGAGTTCGCGTCCCATCAGCAAGGAGCCCGCCGGCAGGGTCTGTGCGATGGCTTTGGGAAGTTGGTCGTTGCCGCCGGTGATGTGGTAGCGCTCGTTGGACAGGCCCCAGACGTTGAAGTGGCCGGGGTTGGGCTGGTAGCCCATGAGGAGGACCAGGGCGAGGGCGGACTGGTCGACGGTGTCTGCGCCGTACTCGACGTTGTAGGCGACGTCGATGAACTGGCCCAGGCGGGAGGTGTGGCCGCCGGGGACCCGGGTCTCGATCCACTGGTGGATGGACATGTTGTCCAGGGCGGTGCCAGTGGGGGTGGTCGTGTTCCAGGTGACCTCGCCGGCGTCCTGGAGGTCTCGGTGCAGGGCTTGGTAGACGGCCTTGAAGTCTTCGTCGGCCTGGGCGCGGGGGTAGTAGGCGCCGTCGAACCAGAGGACTTCTTCGGCTCCGTTGGGTCCGCCGCCCAGGAAGTCCTCGGTGGGCAGGTTGAAGCGACGGCACAGTTCGAGGATCTTCTTGTGGCTGGTGTCGATCAGCTCGCCGCCGATCTCGGAGGTCTGGCCGTAGGCCCAGTGGTCGCGCTGGGTCCACATGCGGCCGCCGACGCGTGTGGGGTCGGCCTCGTAGACGGTGCAGGCGATGCCTGCGTCCTTGAGGGTGAGGGCCGCAGTCAAACCGGAGATGCCGGCGCCGACGACGGCGACGCGGGGGTTGCCGACCGGCGGCTTCTTTCCGTCCGGTGCGGGTGCGGTCCCGGCCCGCGCGGGCCCGGCCGCGGAGGTCGCCAGGGCGGTGCCGAGGCCGAGGGCGGTGGCGCGCTCCAGTAGTGCGCGGCGGCTCAGGCCCCGTACGTCGGCGGCGGGCAGGGACAGCCTGCGGGCGGCGGCATGCTCGGCGACGAGTTGCCTCAGGGCGTGCATGACGGAGGTTCGGGCCATGGCGGGTGGCTCCTCGGGGGTCAGACGTTCACGGTGGAGGGGGAGGCGCTTTCGGTGCTGGGGCCGGTGCGTTCGGTGGCGTCTTCCAGGACGATCCGGCCGATGACCTCGTAGCGCTCGGGCGCTTTGAACTTGAGGTAGAGGCCGAGAGCCAGGCCGCCGAGGAAGACGGCGGCGACGATCCACGGGATGAGGGTGAAGACGAGGGAGTCGGCGGCGAGTCCGGCCGCGGTCTTCATGTTGATGACCAGCAGGACGACGACGGCGCTCATCGCGATCCCGCCGAGCAGGGGGGCGGTGAACGTCTTGAACCAGTGCCGGTCCTCGGTGTGGTTCTTGCGGAAGTAGCCGATCACGGCGAAGGAGCAGAGGGTCTGGACGATCAGGATCGCCATCGTGCCGAGGATCGCGAGCAGGGTGTAGAGGTGGATGTAGGGGTCCTGGCCGGTGAGCCAGAACGCGGCGACGAGGCCGATCGCGATGGCGCTCTGCACGAGGGAGGCGATGTACGGGGATCCGTGCCGGATGTGGGTGCGTCCGAGCGCGGGGTGGAGGAAGCCTTCGCGGCCGATGGCGTAGAGGTATCGGGCGGCGCACTGGTGGAAGGCCATGCCACAGGCGAAGGAGCCGGTGAGGAGCAGCCACTGGAAGGAGTCGACGGCCCAGGAGCCGATGAACTGCTGCGTGGGGGCGAAGAAGAGGTCCAGGGGGCTGGCGGAGGCGGACAGCTCGACGGACTGGGACAGGCCGTTGCCGGCGATGGTCATCCAGGAGACGAAGATGTAGAAGAGGCCGACGCCGACGACCGAGATCAGAGTGGCCTTCGGGATCACCCGCTTGGGGTCGCGGGACTCCTCCCCGTACATGGCGGTCGATTCGAAGCCGACCCAGGACCAGAAGGCGAAGAAGAGACCGAGACCGGCGGAGGCGCCGGTGAAGGCGTTCTTCGGGTTGACCGGTTCCAGCGGGATGCCGTCCGGGCCGCCGCCCGCGAACAGCACCGCGATCGCGACGGCGAACAGGACGGCTATCTCCCCGACCAGCATCGCACCCAGCGCCTTGGCGGTGAGGTTGATGTCGAAGTGCGCCAAGCCGGCGGTGACGCCCAACATGACGGCCGCGTACAGGATCCAGGGGAGATCGACGCCGAGTTGGTCGTGCACGGTCGTCTTGGCGAAGTAGGAGAACACGCCGACGATCGACGCCTCGAAGACGATGTAAGCGAGGACGGCAAGCATCCCGGAGGCCATCCCCGCGATCCGGCCCAGGCCGTGTGAGATGTATCCGTAGAACGCCCCGGCCGCGGTGATCCGCTTGGCCATGGCGACGTAGCCGACGGCGAAGACCGTCAGGACGACGGTGGCGAAGAGGTAGCCGGCCGGGGCCCCGATGCCGTTGCCGAAGCCGACGGCGATCGGCAGGTTTCCGGTCATCGCCGTGATCGGCGCGGCGGTGGCCACGGCCATGAACACCACCCCGACCAAGCCGACCGAGTTGGCCTTGAGCCGGTTGACTTCACCGCTGGGACTGTGGGACATGGACGTCCTCTCAACGCTGGTGGCAGGGGAGCCTGTGGGAAGGCGGCCACTCTGCTACCGCGTGACCCAGGCCACAATCGACAGAGAGAATGCCAATCACGCTGCAAAGAAGACGAGTTGTCGGCCCCTGCGGTGAGGGAAACGCATGTGTGACCGCCAGGTGATGTCCATGGGGAGCTGCGACCGCTACCGCACAAGGAGGCGCGGCCGGCGCGACGCTGCGGAACGCAGCGAGCGAATCAGTTGCTGAAGCGGCCGGTTCCGGCCCCGGCGCACGTCGCAGTGGATCCTGGCGCCGGTGTGCTCCGCCATCGAACGTGACCGCGGCCGCACAGGGCCCGGAGCCGAGGGCCGTGGCCGGCGAGGGCACTGCCCTCGCCGTTCGAGGATCAGGCTTCGAGCGCCGATCCGTCCGTGCGGCGGCAGACGGGGCGGCCGTTCACGCTCGCCGTCGCCTCGAAGTGGCAGTGGAGAGTGTCCATGACGTCGGCAGCCACCCCGGCGTGCAGCGGGCCTCGAGGTTCGTCAATCTGCTTTCGGCTGGGCGCGCCTGGCGTAGGCCCGGGCAGCGCGGGCGCGGTCGCCGCAGCGGGTGGAGCACCAATGGCGGCGGCCGTGGCGCAGCAGGTAGCGGTTGCAGGGGGCGGAACCGCAGCCGGTGAGCCGGCCGGCGTCGGGGCCGGTGAGGAGGTCCGCAGTGTCGGCTGCGAGCGTCGCGAGAGCGCGGTGGAGGACGTGGTCGGTGGGGCACGGCGCCGCACGGTAAGGGCCGGTCGTCTCGTCCCATCGCAGCAGGGCGGCTGTGGGGGCTCCGCTCAGCGCGTCGTTGACAGCGGACAGTGCCGCGGGCGGGGCGGGCAGCCCGGCGACGCGAGCGGCGAACAACGCCCTGAGGTGTTCGCGCAGGGAGCGCAGTTGTGCAGCGCACGTCTCCTGCACCCCGGCATCGGCCGGCGCAAGGCCGTGGTCGGCGAGCCACCGGTTCGCGGCCTCGGGGGTGCCGAGGAGGTCGATGACGTGGCCGCCGGGCAGCGCGACGGCGCTGTTGGCGAAGTCGAGGGCGAGGAAGTCCGCTGCCCCCGGAGCGGGCGGTGGCATGGTGTCGACGGTCAGGGTCTCGCTCATACCTGTCATGGTACGGCTTGCCTTCATCCATGAGACACGACTACTGTTCCTCACGGATCAACCGATACTCATCCGTGAGGTTTCTTGATGACTGTCAGCAGCACGACGATCGACACGACGATCGAGCAGATCCCCATCCGCGTCCTCGGCGGCCCGACCGCCCTTTTCGAATACGGTGGCCTGCGCTTCCTGACCGACCCGACGTTCGACGCACCCCGCGACTACGACGTGCCGGGCGGCAGGCTGACGAAGACGGCGCCCGCCTCCGCTGCGCCGGCAGCCCTCGGCCGTATCGACGTGGTCCTGCTCTCCCACGACGAGCACCCCGACAACCTCGACGTCTCCGGCCGCGCATTGCTTGCCGACGTCCCGCTGACCCTGACCACGCCCGGCGGCGGACAGCGCCTGGGGGCGAGGGCCAGGGGACTGGCTGACTGGGAGTCGGTCGACCTCGACCGCCCTGACGGAGGCACGGTCACCGTGACGGGTGTGCCCGCCCTCCACGGTCCCGGGGCCCGCGCGGAGGTCGAACCGGTCACCGGCCAGGTCGTCGGATTCGTGCTGACGGGAGCGGAACTGCCGACGGTCTACGTCAGCGGTGACAACGCCTCGCTCGACCTCGTGACGGAGATCGCCGAACGCTTCGGCCCTGTGGACACCGCCATCCTGTTCGCCGGGGCTCCTCGCTTCTCCGTCCTCTTCGACGGCGCGCCGCTCGTCCTGGACAGCGCGCAGGCCGCCGAGGCCGCCAAGATCCTCGGCGTCCGCCGGGTGGTTCCCGTCCACTACGACAGCTGGGCCCACTTCACCGAGGGCCGAGACGAACTGGCAGCTGCCTTCGCCGGCGCCGGGCTGATTGACCGCCTGGACCTGGGCAACCCGGGCTGAGCGGGCAGGGGCGTGGCCGGCGATGGAGTGCAGGACGGACGAGCGGTCTCTCCGGGGGCTGCTCGGCTGACCCCCGCTGTGGCGTCCGCGCCAGATCCGCGCCTACCTGACGGGTTCGGCCCGAGGGACTTGCGGGCCGCGAAAGGGGAGCGGCCGGCTGAGGACGAGGTTGGTGGTCGTGCTCCCGAACTGGGCCAGCTCGTCGACGATCTCCTCCAGCTGGGCCATCGACGTGGCCGCCACCTTGAGGACATAGCAGTCGTCACCGGTGGTGCGCAGGCACTCGAGAATCTCCGAACGCTCGTCGAGCAGTCGGCGCAGCGGTTCGTGCCGGGTTCCCGGCCCCGGATATTTCAGCCGAATCACCGCGAGCACCGCGTGCCCGGTCCTCTCCAGGTCCACCTCCGCCCGGTACCCCGTGATCACCTCGGCCGCTTCCAGCCGCCGCACCCGCTCCTTCGTCGCCGACGCGCTCAGGTTCACCCGCCGTGCCAGCTCCGTGAACGCGATCCGGCCTTCTTGTTGGAGTTCCGTCAGGATCGCCCAGTCGGTCGCGTCGAGACTCTCGGTCATCCGCCCAAAATACCGGCGAATCCACGGGCGAACCCCTTCCGAACAGGCCGGAATCGCTTCTGACGGCCCGGGCGGCCTGGCTAAGCTCGACCCCCGTGAAGATCGGAGTCAACGTCCTCAATTTCGGCCCCGGTACCGACCCGGGAGTCCTTCGAAGCTGGGCCCAGACCGTCGAGGGGCTGGGCTTCGACCTGCTGATGGTCTCGGACCACGTGGCCGTCACGCCCGACGTGGCCGAGAGCTATCCGGCACCCTTCTACGAACCCTTCACCACCTTGTCCTGGCTGGCCGGCCTCACCACCCGGATCCGGCTCGGCACGACGGTCCTCATCGCTCCCTACCGCCATCCGCTGCTCACCGCCCGGATGGCGGCCAACCTGAACGAGCTGAGCGGCGGCCGGCTGGTCCTCGGCGTGGGGGTGGGCTGGGCACGGCAGGAGTTCGCCGCCCTCGGCATCCCGTTCGAACGCCGTGGACGACTGACCGACGACCATCTACGGGACATGCGGGCGGCCTGGGCGGACACCGCCTCCTACGGCAACCGGAAGATCCCGGTGTGGGTCGGCGGCAACAGCGACGCGGGACTGCGGCGGGCCGTGCGGCTCGGGGACGCATGGCACCCGCTGCGCCCCACCCTGCCGTGGCTGCGCGAAGCCGCCGTCAGGCTGACGACGGGTGGTGTTCGCGCTCTCCAACGAACAGCTCCTGGACATCAGGCCGGGCAGCGGCAGGCCGCCCGTGCCGCAGGACGGTCCCGCGATGTTCGACGGGGTGCGGGTCGTGGTCGAGCCGTATTACCGCTGACCTCGCCACACGCTGGGTCACCCGCCACCACCCCGATCGCCCCGGCAGTCCCTGGTTCTGCGGCGGAAGCCCCGGCGTGTGCCGCCCGCTGACCTCCGGAACCGCCTTTCCGAGACCCGACGCCCGTGCAGCGCCTCGGCGGCCTCGATGAAGCGTTCCCCCGAGCCTTGCCGGCCGATGCCGACCGTCAGGGCTTCCTCCGCGGCCGACTCGGCCGCGGCACCCTCGCCGCCGCATCCTGGAGCCGGGCAGCGAGCACGTACAAACGCTGCGCCCGGGGCGAATCAATATCTGTCACCGCGGCCTAAGAATTTAATGGATCCAGCCGGGAGAGTTTCTACCGCAACACAACGGGCGGAAACATTCATCGCACACAAGCCGCTGCTGCATGCTACTGTCGATCTCGGTTGCAGTTTTGGTACCCAAGACTTCAAGCACCTCCAGCCGGACTTCGTGCGGCGTGGGAGTGCTTAGTATTTCCGGTCATTTCCGGGCGGGGCATCATCGCGGCGACACGGCGTCCGTACAGTTCGGACGCTGCTGCATTGCCTCAAAGGAGATATGACATGGCTGCTGGTACCGTCAAGTGGTTCAACGCGGAAAAGGGCTTCGGCTTCATCGAGCAGGACGGTGGCGGCGCTGACGTGTTCGCCCACTACTCGAACATCGCCGCCCAGGGTTTCCGCGAGCTGAACGAGGGCCAGAAGGTCACCTTCGACATCGCGCAGGGCCAGAAGGGCCCGACGGCCGAGAACATCGTTCCCGCCTGACGCTGACACGCATTCTGCAGCTGGGGCCCGCATCCCTCGGGGTGCGGGCCCCAGCTGCATGCATTTCCCGCGGTGTGTTCACCCGCGGTATTGAGCATTGAGATATCCGGCGACCGGCCCTCTCGGGGCTGGACCCGAGTCAATTGCTTTGATTGTCGCGTCCGCATGACGTCACCCTGTTTCAGCGTCTGAGCCCGTACAGATTTCCTGTCCGCCAGATCCGCTTCGCATTCAATTCGGCCCGTTCTCGCAATTCCCTGCGCCGCTCCTACGCTGCGGGAATTCCTTGATACGTGCCACATCAAGGAAGGTTCCGCATGAATCCCATACGTACGAACGACCGCTCCTCCCGCACCCGCAGCCGCTTCGGCCCTTCGACTCCGAGCCGCTCGGGAGCCCCGAGCCGTTCCGGAGCCCCGAGCCGTTCCGGAGCCCCGAGCCGCTCGGGCGGATACGGCCGCCGGCCCTCCGCGATCCAGGGCGAGTTCGCCCTGCCGAAGACGATCACTCCCGCGCTCCCCGCCGTCGAGGCCTTCGCCGACCTCGACATGCCGGCCCCGCTGCTCACCGCGCTCAGTCGCGAGGGCATGGCCACGCCGTTCCCGATCCAGGCGGCCACCCTGCCCAACACCCTCGCGGGCCGTGACGTCCTCGGCCGCGGCCGCACCGGCTCCGGAAAGACTCTGGCCTTCGGCATGGCGCTGCTGGCCCGTACGGCCGGCCAGAGCGCCGAGTCGGGTCAGCCGCTCGCGCTGATCCTCGTACCGACGCGTGAGCTCGCCCAGCAGGTCACGGCCGCGCTCACCCCCTACGCCCGGGCGGTCAAGCTGCGCCTGGCCACCGTGGTCGGCGGCATGCCCATCCACCGGCAGGCCGGTGCGCTGCGCGCCGGGGCCGAAGTGGTCGTCGCCACGCCCGGCCGGCTGAAGGACCTCATCGACCGTGGGGACTGCCGTCTGAACCAGGTCGCCATCACCGTCCTCGACGAAGCCGACCAGATGGCCGACATGGGCTTCATGCCCCAGGTCACCGCCCTCCTCGACCAGGTGCGCCCCGAAGGCCAGCGGATGCTGTTCTCCGCCACCCTGGACCGCAACGTCGACCTGCTGGTGCGTCGCTACCTGACCGACCCGGTCGTGCACTCGGTGGACCCCTCGGCCGGTGCGGTGACGACGATGGAGCACCACGTCCTGCACGTCCACGGCGCCGACAAGCACGCCACGACGACGGAGATCGCGGCGCGCGAGGGCCGGGTGATCATGTTCCTGGACACCAAGCACGCCGTCGACCGGCTGACCCAGGACCTGCTGAACAGCGGCGTACGGGCCGCCGCCCTGCACGGCGGCAAGTCCCAGCCGCAGCGCACCCGCACCCTCGCCCAGTTCAAGACCGGTCACGTGACCGTGCTGGTCGCCACCAACGTGGCGGCGCGCGGCATCCACGTCGACAACCTCGACCTCGTCGTCAACGTCGACCCGCCGACCGACCCGAAGGACTACCTGCACCGGGGCGGCCGTACCGCCCGCGCCGGCGAGTCCGGCAGCGTCGTCACCCTGGTCACCCCCAACCAGCGCCGCGAGATGGCACGCCTCATGCAGGCCGCGGGCATCACCCCGCAGACCACTCAGGTCCGCTCGGGCGACGAGGCCCTGAACCGCATCACCGGCGCCCAGGCACCCTCCGGCATCCCGGTCACCATCACCGCACCGGTGTCCGAGCGGCCCAAGCGCAGCACGGCCTCCCGCGGTCGCCGCGGGCCCGCCTCGGCTGCCCGGCGCGCGAGCGCGCGGCAGTCCGCCTTCGATGCGGCGGCCTGAGAACAACGTGATCCGGAAACTGACCCACCTCTGCAGGAGGCACATAGTGACGCTGGTTCAGATGCAGTCCCGCTCCGCGCATGCCGACCTCGTCCACCGGACGGTGGACGACGCCATGGAAGCGGCGGGTCCGCAGGTATGCGACGACATGACCGTCGAGGTGGCCCTGGCCGTCATCGCCAGCTCCCGCACGGACCATCTGCTCGTCTGTGACGACGACGGCCTCTGCACCGGGCTCGTCACCCGGGACCGGCTCATCTCCCTCCGCGACAGCGCCGCGTACACCGACCGGGTCCGCCTGCGCGATGTCCTCGGCGACCGCGGGCCGTTCACCTCCCCCATGACCACGATGGCCGAGGCCGAGCACGCGATGCACTACGGCAGGCTCACCGCCCTGCCCGTCGTCGACGAGCACGGAAGCGCCCTGGGCGTCCTCGCCCTCGCCCGCTGAACCGCCTCACCGTGGCCGCCGCACCTACCCCGTCAAGCAGGTCGGTCAGCTCATCACCCGCCAGGACCGCCGAGGCTTCAGCGTCGGCGAAGTCCTCCGGGCCATGACCCGGCTCGGCTTCACCTGCCGCGGCGGCCTTCCCCCCACAGCCGTGGCCGCGCACGTGCTCGGCCCCCTCCAGCGGGCCTCCGCGATGCTCGGCACCCCCGTGACCGCCTGACCGGTCGGCCGGCACGTGCCGCTCCCCGGCCGCGGCGCAGGGCAACCGCGCTTCGGCCTCCGGTCGGCCGAGGACACGGGTGAGGGCGGTGGGCAGGGCGTGGGGCGTTCGAGGGACGCCGGGTAGGCGAGTGACTCCTGGGAAGCAGCGGTACATGGATATCGAGCGCAGGAACAACGTGACCGTGACCGGCAATCCGCAGGGCCCGACGGTGGTTCTGGCGCACGGGTTCGGCTGTGATCAGAACATGTGGCGGCTGACCGTACCGGCACTGACCGACGACTACCGGGTGGTGCTGTTCGACTACGTGGGCTCGGGGCGCTCAGATCTGTCCGCGTTCTCGGAGGACCGCTACAGATCCCTGGACGGTTACGCCCAGGACGTGGTGGAGGTGTGCGACGCGCTCGACCTGCGCGACGCGGTGTTCGTGGGGCACTCGGTCAGCGCGATGGTCGGCGTACTGGCGGCCGGGATGGCTCCGGAGCGTATCGGGGCGCTGGCGATGGTCGCTCCCTCCCCCCGGTACATCGATGACGAAGGCTATCGGGGCGGTTTCAGCGCGCAGGACATCGACGAGCTCCTGGAGTCGCTGGAAGCGAACTACCTGGGCTGGTCGGCGGCGATGGCACCGGTGATCATGGGGAATGCGGGCCGACCCGAGCTCGGTGAGGAGCTGGCCAACAGCTTCTGCGCCACCGACCCGGACATGGCACGCGTCTTCGCCCGGACCACGTTCCTGTCCGATGCGAGGGACGAACTGGGGAACGTGAGCGTGCCGACGCTGGTGCTGGAATGCACCCAGGACGCCATCGCACCACGGGAGGTCGGCGCCTTCGTCCACAAGGCGATCCCCGGCTCGACGCTGATCACCCTCGATGCGACCGGGCATTGCCCCCACCTGTCCGCTCCCGAGGCCACCAACGAGGCGCTCACCGCGTTCCTGGCGGGCCTGCGGTGATGTGCCGCACCGGGCAGCTGCCCGACCCGCACGGCGCGGACGAGGAGCAGACGTCGGACGCGGCGTTCGCCTGCCTGCTGGAGGACAGCGCCGAGGAGCTGTACGAGAGCGCACCGTGCGGGTATCTGTCCACGCTGATGGACGGCACCATAGCCAAGATCAACACCACGTTGCTGGACTGGCTCGGCGTCCAGCGGGACGCGGTGGTGGGCCGGATGCGGTTCACCGACCTGCTGACCGTGGGCGGCCGGCTCTACCACGAGACGCACTTCGCGCCCCTGCTGCGCATGCAGAGCGAGATCGGCGGCGTCGCCCTCGAGATCAAACAAGCCGACGGCGGCCGGATGCCCGTGCTGGTCTCCTCCGTGGTCAAGCGCGGAGCCACGGGCGAGCCGCTGCTGATCCGCACCACCGTCTTCAACGCCCGCGACCGCCGGGCCTACGAAGAGGAACTCCTGCGGGCCCGTAAGGCGGCCGAGGAAGCACACAGACAGGCGGAGATCGACCGTGCCCGGCTGCAGGACGCCCTGGCGGTACTCCAGCAGTCGCTGCTGCCCCACATCCTTCCGGTCATCCCCGGAGTGGAGACGGCCGCCCACTACCGCACCGCCTCTCCCGACCGGCTCGGCGGCGACTTCTACGACGTCTTCCCCCTCGACGACCGGCGCTTCGCCTTCTTCCTCGGTGACGTGTGCGGCAAAGGCCCCCAGGCTGCCGCGGTCACCTCGCTGACCCGCTACACCCTGCGCGCCGCCGCCCTGCACGACCCTGACCCCGTGTCCGCCCTGTCGACCCTCAACACAGTGCTCCACGAGCGCTACAGCAGCGGCGACCCCCGTTACTGCACCGCCATCTTCGGCATTCTCGAACCCGCCCTCACCACGGGGCACGTCGCCGTCGTCCTCGCCTCGGGCGGCCACCCGCCGGCCCTCCTCCTGCGCGCCGACGGCACAGCCGACTCCCTGGCAACCCCGGGCGGCCTCCTCGTCGGCATCCTGCCGGACGCGCACTTCGCCACCGCCACCACCACCCTCGCCCCCGGCGACACCCTCCTGCTCTACACCGACGGCCTCACCGAGGCCCGCACTGGCGAAGGGCGCACCTCTCTGTACGGGGACGAAGCCCTGCGCGCCTTCGCCACCGGCCACGCCGGGAGGTCCCCGGACCAGATCATCGAGGCCCTGACCGGTCTGCTGGACGGCTTCGGCGACGGCCTCGACGACGACACCGCTCTTCTCGCCTTCGGCGTCCCCACGGCGAAGAACCCGCGATGAAACCGCTGGGGATCACCACCCGGAACTCCCCCACCGGCCCCGTCCTGGCGATCACCGGCGAACTCGACTGCGCCACCGCCCCGGGCCTGCGTGACTTCATCGCCGCGCTCAGCCTCTAACCGGGCCGGCTCCTCGTCCTGGACCTCGCCGGCATGGAATTCTGCGACTCCAGCGGCATCAGCGCCCTGATCGCCGCCCGCAACCACGCGCAGGCCGCCCGAGCCGACATCGCACTCGCCGCCGTCCCCGCCCACACTCTGCGCGTCCTGCGCATCACCGGCTTGGACCAGGTGTTCCGCCTCCTGCCCGGTACCGGGTCCTGACCGCCAGGAATCCGTGCGGAGAAGCCCCCGTGGGTGACGAGCTCCGAGACGACCATGATCACGGTTTCGGCGCATCCAGGGCCGACGGCCTGCTGCCCTAGGGCTCCGGCGTCCAACCCGACCGAACCCGATTACCTCCACGACACGCACGCAGAAATCTATCGCGGCTGGAGTAGACATTGGGGGGCGGCGTAGTTATGGTTTCTCTCGTAGCCCAGAGAGAAGCAAGGCCTGGCAGAGACGAACTGCCGGTCGCGTTACTCGCAGTACCCGTAGTTGCAGTGCGCAGGACGGTGCGGTGGTGGAGTGTCGAAGCCAGGGTTGATGCAGGACGGCGACGGGACTGACGACCGGACCGGGTGGCCCGCAGTGGTCAGGGGCCACCACCAGCAGTACCCAGCAGTGAAGTGAATGAGCAGCACCTCGGTGAAGGCGTCGGCTGCGGGCGCGCGCACCGGGAAGTTCGGCAGTGGGGTTCCAAGCCAGAGCAGACGCACGATGGGCGACGGGGCTGGCTGCCGGAGCGGCGCTGGGTCAGGCCGCGAGCAGGACCAGCAGTTCGCAGTACCAGCAGTACGCATCACCCGCAGTACGCAGTCCCCGTTTGGTAAGCAGTTGATCACCGAGGGAAGAACGGAGGAGCTTGGCGCCATCAGGATCGCCCGGGCCCGCAGTTCGAAGCCCGGGTACCGCAGGACATCGTCAGTGAGGTGGTCTCCGGTCAAGCAACCGCGATCCCCGCACCCGGATCACGTATGAACCGGGTCTGCGGACACAGAAGGCCGGCGCAGTATCAGGGCCGGCAGATGGTGTAGTAGTTCCTTCGGGGCCCTGGTGCCATAGGCACCAGGGCCCCTCCACGCGTTCCAGAAAGAGGTTCAGTGACAGCAGACGACTCGTTCGGCCGTCTCGACGACGACGACTACCCCGCCTACACCATGGGCCGGGCTGCCGCGATGCTCGGCACCACCCAAGGGTTCCTCCGCGCCCTGGGCGAGGCCCGCCTCATCACCCCGCTCCGCTCGGACGGCGGTCACCGCCGCTACTCCCGCTACCAGCTCCGTATCGCCGCCCGCGCCCGCGAACTCGTCGACCACGGCACCCCGATCGAAGCCGCCTGCCGCATCATCATCCTCGAAGACCAGCTCGAAGAAGCCCAGCGCATCAACGCCGAATACCGCCGGGCCGGCGAATCCTCCGCTCCATCAGCCTCGGCCTGAGGTCATCGTGCCCGTCGGCGACGGCGGGCTCACGATCTCCAAGCATTCCCGAGGTGACGTGGACCCCGGACGGAGCGCCGCTCCGGCGCCGGGGCTTCCGCGAGGTTCATCCCGGCCCCGGCCCTGACGCACACACCGGAATTGCTCCGCGGAATCGGTTGTACGGCAAGCACGGGGGCATGCGGTCGGGCAGATGCGAACCGGCGGTGCACCGAGCCACCACTCCCGGTCGCCGAGGACGAGGAGACGGTCTGTGAGCGGAGTGTGGATGTACGCACGGGACAGCGGCTACCAGTCCGGGCTGTCGCTGGTGGGATTCACCGTGGAGGCCTCTGACGGCGTCATCGGCCACGTCGACCGACAACAGGACCGGTCCGGCATGCAGCACCTGGTGGTCGACACCGGCGTGTGGGTGTTCGGCAGGAGCGTCCTGATCCCGGCCGGCGCCATTGCCCGCATCGACACCGAAGCGCAGGCGGTGACGGTCTCGGCCACGCAGGAAGAGATCAAGAACGCGCCCCGGTTCACCACCGACAGCGAAACGGCCGAGCACGACTACCTGTCCGCGGTCGGCAACTACTACGTCTCCCTCCGCCCCCCGCTCGCGCCCTGATCCGACGCCGGTCGGCCCTCATGGCTGCACGCAACCGGGCGGACAGGCATCAGCGCGTGGTCGTGCTCAGGAGGCGGCGCGGAAGACGGCGATGTAGTGCGCGGTGAAGGCTGCCACGGTCAGGGCGTGGAACACCTCGTGGTAACCGAACCAGCGGGGTGAGGGGTCGGGGCGCTGGAGTGCGTACACGACCGCGCCCGCGCTGTAGAGCAGCCCGCCGGTCACCACCAGGGTGAGTACGGCCGCGCCGCCGCTGTGCAGGAAGTCGGACAGGTAACGCACCGGTGCCCAGCCCAGGGCCAGGTAGCAGGGGGTGTACAGCCACCGGGGAGCGCCGATCCACAGGACGCGGAAGGCGATGCCGGCCAGAGCGCCCGTCCACACGATCCACAGGAGGACGGACCGCTGGTCAGGGGCGAGAAGGAGCACGGCCAGCGGAGTGCAGGTGCCGGCGATGATCAGGAAGATGTTGGCGTGGTCCAGGCGGCGCAGGACGGCCTCGCCGAGCGGCCCCCAGGTGCCGAGGTGGTAGACGGCGCTCGTCCCGAACAGCAGCCAGGCGGTGACGGCGTACACGGTGCAAGCCACAGTGGCCTGCAGTGTTCCTGCCGCACAGATGAGGACGATGCCCGCCGCCAGGGACGCGGGGACCATGCCGGCGTGGAGCCACCCTCGTAGCCTCGGCTTGATCGGCTCCACCAGATCGGCCGCTCGCTCGAACAGGTCGGCACCCGGCGGGGAGCCCTCGCTTCCTCCACCCGTCGGCACGGAGAGCACACTGCCGGCTCCGGCGTCGTCCCGGGACACTGCTGCCCGTCCTGGCTCGGACCGCTGGGCATCACTGGCAACCATGAATTCATGGTAGGAGCTGACCGGGAACGGCATCACCGGGCGTGGCTGGTCAGCCGCCCCGTGGGTGCGGTTCGGCCAGTCTTCCGGCAACTGGGGCCGGGGAACTCGTGTAATCCGGCGGGCCAGGGGAACGATCTGGGCTTCCGAACGGGCCTCTCCGCTCTCCTACGTTCAAGGACCGCCGATGCTTCCCGAGTTCCGCTCCCCCGCGTCCTTCCCCCTTTCCCATCAGCTGGAACAGCGGCTGGGGCTGGACCCACGTCTCGAAGCCGGCCGCATCGACGTGGAGCGCGTCGCGGACATCGCCGTCGTCGCATCGGCCCACTCCGACGGGTACGCGGCAACCGCACACCTCCTCGGTCTCCTGGCCGCACTTCCCGCCCCCACCGAGTCCGGGGAGCACTTCTGGTCAGACCTGTGGAGGTCCTCGGGCTCCCTCTACTTGCTGCCCTCCCACATCAAGGCGTTCGTGCTGAGTTCGCTGGCAGGAGAAGGCACCGGCCTGGCCCGGCAGATCCTCTCGGCCTTCGACGAGATGACCCCGCCTCAGCGCATCGCAGCCGGAGAGGTCATCGGCCAGGCACTCGCCGAATCCGACCACCTCCCCGACCTCAAAACCCAGGTCATCGGCGAACTGTGGCTCCGCGACCTCGAACTCACCGCCTGGCGCGTCCTGCACGCGGACCACAAATCAGCCGATCCGGCCAGGCGGGAAGCCTTCTTCGCCGCATGGACGAGTGTCTGATGAAGGGGAGGGATCCTGACGGCTGCCGCCCCTCAGCCACCGACCGTCATGCGCTGCTCGCGACCCGCCGCGCCGCCCGACAGACGGGTGGACAGCACCTGGCCCAGCTCCAGCATGCTCAGGCCGAACATCAGGATCCCCAGGGGGACATGGAGCGACGACACGTGCGCGATGCCCAACACCACCTGCACCGAGGCGAGGACGAGGAAGCCGGACGCGTACAGGATGGGGCGCGGCGAGCCGCCGCCCGGCCGCCAGGCCAGGATCGCAGCGAGCACGTACAACATCGATGCGCCGTACATCACGCGTGAGCCGGCGTCGTGCAGTGCCTGGCCGTACGACGAGGACAGCAGGATCCCGGCGGTTGCGGCCTGAAAAAAGATCGCCAAGGTCTGCAGGGCCATCGCCACCTGCAGGAACGTGGGCCGGCCCGGTACTGCCGTCGTCTGCGTGGCCATGGCGCGGCCCCCTCTTCTGCCTCGCGGCGGTGGATCGTCAGTGTCTCGCCGGTCCGACGACGCGGGCCCGCGAAATGTGAGGCGAAGCGCAGAGCTCACCATCCGGTGCGGTGTTTCGTCGAAGTGCCGAGAGCCGAAGCGGACGAGAAGAACCAGGGAGCGGTCGCGACCATGAGCACCCCATCCGAGGCAGGGCACGACCGGTCCGAGCCGTGCCTGAGCAGGATCGTCGACGAGCGACGCCAACTGATCAACCTCGCCTACCGGATGCTCGGTTCACTGGCCGAGGCCGAGGACGCCGTGCAGGAGACCTACACCCGCTGGTACGCGATGTCGCGGCAACAGCAGGAGGCCATCGAGTCACCCGGTGCCTGGCTGACGACGGTGGCCAGCCGCATCTGCCTCGACGTCCTCGGTTCGGCGCGGGCCCGGCGCGAGCGCTACGTCGGCGCATGGATACCCGAGCCGCTGCCCGACCGCACGGAGTGGATGAGCGGACGGACCGGCGGCGGCAGCGCCGAACCGGCCGACCCCGCCGACCGGATCACCCTGGACGAGTCGGTGAACATGGCCTTCCTCGTCGTACTGGAGGCGATGACGCCGGCCGAACGCGTGGCGTTCATCCTGCACGACGTCTTCCGCTACCCCTTCGCCGAGGTCGCCGAGATCGTCGGACGGACGCCCGCGGCCTGCCGGCAACTGGCGTCCTCGGCCCGCCGGCGTCTTCACGCCGCGCAGGCCCCGGCGGGAGCGACGGCCGGGCAGGCAGGCCTGGTACGGGACTTCAAGGAGGCGTGGGAGGCCAAGGACATCAAGGCGCTCGTCGGACTCCTCGACCCCGACGCCACGATGACCGCCGACGGCGGCGGCCTGGTCGGCACCGTGCTGCGCCCGGTCCGAGGCAGCGAGCACATCGCCCAGTACCTGATCCACATCGCCGACAAGGCCCCCGGACTGACCCTGCTGGAACGGACGGTCAACGGCCGGCCCGGCCTGGTCGCCCAGCACGCCGGGGTCACCGTGACCGTGGCGGCGTTCAGCCTCAGCGGCGGCCGCGTCACCCGCATCTGGGCGGTCCGCAACCCGGAAAAACTCCGCCCGTGGACCGGGAACGGACCGAGCTGACCACGGGAGAGGGACCGCACGGCGATCACAGGTGCGGCGGGGACAACGGCCAGGCCTCCGGCCGGAATTCCGAGCCGACGTACGCCTTGACGGCTTCGGCGATGAATTCCCGAGTGCTGTCCGGTCTCAGCGCCTGGGCCTGCACATACGCATACATGTCGCTGTAGACCCGCACGTCGGATCGTTTCTCCAGATAGAGGTCGCTGGTGAACCTCTCCAGATACACCACGCTCACATCGGTGGCGTCGGCGAATTCGAGCAGCGAGAACTGCCCCGTGACGCCCGGGTGGGCCCCGGATTCATGGGGGAGGACCTGCACGGTGATGTGCGGCTGGGCACCGAGGTGGGTCAGATGCTCCAGCTGCTCGCGCATGACCTCCCGACTGCCTACGACGCGCCGCAGCGCCGATTCGTCCAGTACGGCCCATAAGCGCAGCGGACGTCCGGGGGTGCCCAGCCGGTCCTGGCGCCGCAGCCGTACCCGGAGGCGCCAGGCGGCCTCGTCGGCGGTGGCGTGAGGGATCGTTCCTGCGATGACCGCCCGGGCGTAGGCGGGGGTCTGCAACAGGCCCGGGACCACCAGGGGCTCGTAGGTCCGGACCGCGGCGGCTTCGGCCTCCAGGCCGATGTAGGCGCCGTACGGGATGTCACCGTAGGCGTTCCACCAGCCCTGCCGGCCGGATTCCCGGGCCAGCCGCATCAGCTCGTCGACGAGCTGCTGGTCCTGCACTGCGTACAGCAGGCAGAGGTCGCGCACATCGCGCGGCTTGATGAGGCGGCGGCCGTTCTCCAGCAGGCTGAGCTTGGGTTGGGAGATCAGCAGGCGCTCCGCCACCTGCTGCGCCGTCATCCCCCTGATCTGCCGGAGCCGGCGCAGCTCCGATCCCAGCCGGCGCCTGCTGACGGTGGGATTGACGGTGACGCCCACGGGTGGTGTTCCTTCGCTGCGAGAACCTTGTTTCCGGCGTGCAGAATGCCACGGCCCGGGGGGAGTTGGATCTTTCTGGGCGCCGTGTCGCGCCTGCTGTCGACGGGTCCGGTTCCGCCGCCGCGCGCATTCTCGTAGCGCGGGCCGCCATGCCGAGTGAATTCGCTTCTCCCCCCACAAGGCCCATCGATTCATTCAATTCTTTGTATTATTTTCCATCGGTACATCGCGCAGAAAATCCCCCGTATGAATCACCGGGCTCGTGCAGATTTCTGCGTAATATGCCAGCGGCAGAGAGACGGTCCTGTGTGACCGAGACCGTCAATTACGCCACCATCCACTTACAGGAGTTGGCCCCTCGATGACGCGGCGCGGCGCTCCGGCGCACAACGCCCGTCTGGATCGCGACGGCTCTCGCCACAGTGATCGCCTCCGCCGTGGTCGCGGTGACGCCGACCGAGGCACATGCAATCGCCACACCCGTACCTCTGGGCACGGCCGCCAGCTTTGCCGTGCTGGCCGGCTCGGAGATCACCAACACCGGCCCCACGGTGATCACCGGTGACCTGGGAGTGAGTCCGGGATCGGCAATCACCGGGTTCCCGCCCGGTCTCGTGCTCGGTACCCAGCATTCCGGACCGGTCGACCCGGTGGGACTCGACGCCAAGAACGACCTGGTCGCGGCCTACAACAACGCCGCCGGGCAGGCCACGGACGCGGTTCTTCCCCCCGACGTCGGGGGCCTGACGCTGGTTCCGGGTGTGTACACGGCACCTTCCACCCTCGGGCTCACCGGGACCCTCACCCTGGATGCGCAGGGCGACCCCAGAGCCGTGTGGGTGTTCCAGGTCGGTTCCGGGCTGACCACGGCGAGTTCCAGCAGCGTCTCCCTCATCAACGGGGCCCCGCCCTGCAACGTGTTCTGGCAGGTCGGGAGTTCGGCCGTCCTCGGAACGGAGACCGAATTCGTGGGCACCATCATGGCCGCGCCCGGCAAGCCCGGCCACGGCGGACACGACGAGCACGACGGGCGCGACGAGCACGGCAAGCAGGACGGACACGGGCACGACGGGCACGACGGGCACGACGGACGCGCGTAGGGAGCAGGGCGGGCCGGCTGCCGGGGCAGTCGGCCCGCCTTCCACGGGACGGGCGGGCCGGACGGCACGCCGGGTCCGGAAGGAACCACGACATGAACAGTCCCGACGGAAAGGCCGGGTGGGGCCGTGCTGGGCGGTGCCGAGTCAGCCGACGTGAAGGAACCGGAACACTGCGAGGCCGTCAGGGCCGCCGAAGGCCGGGACGGCGGACCACCCCACACACACGCAGGTGAGTCCGGGCCGCCCGGCCCGCTGAAGGCGGGCCCCGCCGCCGTCGTCGTCCTGTGCCTGGCAACGGCGTTGATCCACGTCCTCCTGGTCTTCCTGCACGTGGCGCCACCGAACGTGGTGTCGCAGCTGTACAGCCGGCCTATCAACGCGTGGATCCACCCCCTGTTCGAGCAGAACTGGCGGCTGTTCGCCCCGGACCCGGAGTCGGTCAACCGGCAGATCTCCGCGAGGACCGGACGGACGGCACCGGACGGCACCGTGGAGGTGAGCGGCTGGTTCGACCTGAGCGCCGTGGACAACTCCGCCGTCACCCATAGCCCCTTCCCGAGCCACACGGCACAGAACACGCTGCGCCGGGCCTGGAGTTCCTACCTCGAAGCGTTCGGCGGGGACGACACGCCGCGGTCGGAGCGGGCCGTGATGATGCAGACGTACCTGCGCAACATCGCGGCGGATCGCATCGCCGCGCACCGGGGCGGCTCCTTCGACTCCGTCCAGCTGCGCGTGATCACCCTGCCCGTCCCTCCCGCGAACGCATCAGGCGGTGCCCGGCGGACCGTACCCGTCGACACCCGTTACCTGCCCTGGTGGAAGGTGGCCCCCCATGGAACAGACTGAGCCGGCACCGGCTGCCGCGCCCATCCGCCCCGCGGGCCGGCGCGCGCTCGACCGCACGAGCACGCTCCTGACCCTGCTGGTGGACAAGCCGGTCTCCCTGTACGCCGCGGCCGTCCTGCGCATCGGGTACGGGCTGCTCTACCTCGTCTTCCTGGTGCGCGAGTTCCCCCACCGCGACGAGATCTGGGGTCCGGGTTCGCCGTGGACGCCCGCGCTGGCGCGGCAGCTCTTCGACGAGACCGGGTGGGTCTCCCTCCTCACCCTGTCCGACAGCCGGGCGTACTTCGAGGCCTGCTACGCGGCCGCCCTCGTCACGTCCGCGCTCTTCATGCTGGGCTGGCGGACCAGGGTCGTGTCCGTGCTGTTCGCGGTCGTGGTGGCGTCGTTCCACGCCCGGGCGATCTTCATGACGGACGGGGGCGACAACCTTCTCCTGCTCATGTCCGTGTACCTCGTCTTCACCGCCTGCGGCCGCCGCTGGTCCCTGGACGCACGCAGGAAGGCGGGCCGGCCGGCGGACGGCGGCCGGCCCGGGAGCCGGTTGCGCGACTTCCGCCGGACCCTGGGCACCGTGCTGCACAACTGCGGCATGTTCGTCATCGCCGCCCAGGTCTGCTTCCTCTACGGATCCGCGGTCCTGTACAAGGTGCAGGGCGGCTCCTGGGGCAACGGGACCGCCCTCCACTACGTGCTGAACCTCGACCTCTTCCGGCCGTGGCCCGCGCTGTCCCTCCTGCTGGACGGGCACGCGGTCGTGATCGCCGTCGCCGGCTACCTGACGGTCCTGCTGCAGGTCGCCTTCCCGTTCGTCCTGTTCGGCAGGCTCAAGTACCCCGTGCTGACGATGCTGGTGGGCCTGCACCTGGGGATCGCGGTCGTCCTGGGACTGCCGCTCTTCTCCGGCGTGATGATCGTCGCGGACGCCGTCTTCCTCCCGGACCGCTTCTACCGGTCCTTGGTCCGGCGCCGGCCGTGGACCGCACGCCCGGCAGGCTCCGGAACGGTGCAGGATCCGGCGCGGGGCACATCCGCCCTCGTGCCGCCTCAGCCCGGTCCGACCGGTGCGCTGCGGGGTGCAGGAAACGGCACTGCCGGCCCCTCCGGGACCCGTGCAGGAAGCTGAACCGTCCATACAGGAAGCTGAACGGTTTTCCCCCTCTCAGGGCCCTTCCGACGCGGCAGAGTTGTCCACGTCGAGAAGGAAACGACACCACGAGGGGAAACGAAATGCCGAAGTCGGCCACCGCCAAGGAACGTTCGAAGAAGCGCTCTGTCTACGTATTCACCGCACTGGGACTGATCGCCGGAATCGCCGCCGCGACCCTGACCAATTCGGGTGACTCGGACGACCGTTCCGCCGCACCGGCCGGCATCCACCAGGTCACCACGGCCTCCGGGACCGCCACGATCGCCCTGCCGAAGCCCTCCATCCCGGGCTGGCAGATCCCCGGCTGGCAGATCCCCGGCTGGCAGGGCCCGTCCGCCGACGGCGCCGGTTCCGCCGGCACCCCGACGCAGAGCGTCTGAGGCCGGCCACCCGATGTCGACCACATTCGCTCCCGTCGATCTCGACGGAGTCCCGGCGGTTGAATCCTTTCTCGACCGTATGGGATTCGGCCACTTCGACAGAAAATCGGTCTCCGCGCCGATAGGCCGCAACGAAATATGGGCCGGCAGCACGGAAAACGGCCGGAACGTGTTCGTCAAACGGCTCGTCGGAACCGACGACGACGTCCGCAACCGGATGCGGCGCATGCTCGCCTTCGAGCGGTTCGCCGTCACCCTCCCGCCCCACGCACTGCGCGGCCCGGTCTTCCTGGGCCACGACGCCGCCGAACGGCTGGTCGCCTTCACCTACCTCGACGGCGCCCGCAGCGGTGCCGAGCTGATGGTGGACGAGAGCTTCGACGACGAGCTGGCCGGCCAGGTCGGCCGCGCCATCGGCCTCCTGCACGGAGCGGACCACCCCGGTCCCGAGGAACTGGACACCACCCCGCCGGCGCTGCCCTCCCTGGGCTTCCTCCAGGGCCTGCCCCCGGGCATGTTCGACAACCTGGGCTTCGCCGAACTCCAGGCCTGGCGCCTGATGCAGAGCGACGCACAACTGGTCGAGGCCCTGACGCGGCTGCGTGCTGCCGAGGACGCCGCGCCCAAGGTCCCCTCCCACTGCGACTTCCGCGTCGACCAGCTCCTGCTCACCGACGAGGGCCTGTACGTGGCGGACTGGGAGGAGTTCCGGCTCGCCGACCCCGCCCGCGACGTCGGCGGCTTCGCCGGCGAGTGGCTCTACCGCTCGATCCTCGACGTGGTCACCACCCGCGGCGACGAGGAGGGCGACGGGCCCGAGGAGTACGAGCTCACCCACGAAGCGATCCTCAGCCGCGGCGTGGCCAAGATCGAACGCCTGCGCCCCAAGATCCGGCACTTCTGGCAGGAGTACGCCGCCGTACGACCCGCCATGGACCCCGGACTCCCCGAGCGGGCCGCCGCCTTCGCCGGCTGGCACATGCTCGACCGCCTGATCGCCGGCAGTACGCAGCGCATGCGCCTGTCCGGCATCGAGCGGGCAGCCGCCGGCATCGGCCGCGGCATCCTGCTCCACCCCCAGAAGTTCGTCACCGCACTCGGATTGGAGGTAACCCCGTGAGAACGACCCTGACCGAAGCCCCCGCCCCGGCACCGGCCGCCGCGCCGCCCGCCGCACTGCTCGACGCCCTGGACGGCATCCGCATCGCCGGCGACCGCCTCTCCGCGACCGTCGCCGGCCGTGAACTGAGCGCGGACAGCCCCGGCGAGCTCAAGACCCTGCTGGGCACCGCCCTGTACGAGACCCTGCACTCCGGCCAGGACGAGACGGCCTCCAAGCTGCCCCGGATCCTGCGCGACCCCGACTTCGAGCGGCGTCTCGGCGAGGCCGTACCGCACCGCACCGTCACCGCCCGGGCCGTGGTCCTGCCCCAGCCGCCCGGCACCCCCTCCGACGCCGGCGACGTGCTCGTCCTGCGGGACGGCATCCGGACCTGGACCCCCCGGCGGACCATGAACGTCGCCGACCCGGCCCCCGGCACCCTCGTCGAACTCGGCGTACCCGCCGCCCGGCCCGCGCTCTCCCCCGGCTTCTTCGTCGTCACCAGCCCGGTCGACCGGGGCGCACCGGCCGAACTGCTGCGCGTCTACCTGAACCTGACCGACCCCCAGGCCGCCCCTCAGGCCTGGCAGGCCGTCCTGACCCGGCTGAACGAACTGGAGATCGCCTACCAGGCCAAGGTCCTCTCCTGCCTGCCGCTCTACCCGCGGCGCGACGCCCTCGTCGTCTACCTCCAGCCCGACGCCTGGCACGCCGTACCGGTCCTCGCCGAACTGGCCCCGTCCCTGCCCGGACTGGGCACCGAGACCTCGCACTTCGTCCACCGCGTCGCCCCCGGCGTCGGCGTGGCCTTCGAGCCCGCGGACCACCGGCCGGCCATGCGCGGCCTCAGCTTCGGACAGCACCGCGCCGGTGCCGTCGCCGAAGCCCTGCTCGACCGGGCCCGCCACGGCACCCCGCTGGCCGAAGCCCTCACCGCCCGCTTCACCCAGGCGGGCATCGACCCGAACCGCCCGGCGCGCAACCTCACCTCGCCGGAACTCCCCGCACCCGCGACGCCGGACCCTGCCGGCTCCGTCCCGGCGGCTGCCGCGGCCTGAGGGGGCTGCAGGGCGTGAGTGCCCATGCACCCACTCCCTGCTTCCACCTCAGTACGTACCGCACGTGCACCACGTACGGCACACCTCACAGGTGCCCACCGGGCACCCATCCACAAGGAGAAGAACCATGGACAACGCTTCGATGATGGACCTGGTCGCCGGCTACAACACCTACGCCGAGGCCTCGGAGCTGGGTATCCAGGCGGTCGCCGACGCGCCGGCCACCACCCCGGTCTGCGCCGCGACCATCGCCGCCTCCGCCGTGTCCTCCGGCTGGTGCGCCTCGGCCGCCGCCTCCGCCGCCGGTGGCGCCACCTACAAGCTCGGCTGCTGATCCCCGCGGGATTCCCGCAGCCGCCGTCCCCCCGTACGCAGCCAGCCGACGAAGGGAGGTGAATCCCATGTCCCACGACCAGAACACGCTCGAGGAGCTGGTGACGGGCTACGAGTCCTACGCCGACGCCGACGAGATCGAGGTCGACGCGGTGACCGGCGCCCCGGCCACCACCCCGTTCTGCGGTGCCGCGGCGAGCTTCATGCTCAGCTACGTCACCACCAACGGACCCGGCTGAGCCGGAGCCGACCCCGACACACCGTCCATGCACACCCCTTGAAGGGAGATGAACCCATGACCAACGACCAGAACACGCTCGAAGAGCTGGTGACGGGCTACGAGTCCTACGCCGACGCCGACGAGATCGAGGTCGACGCGGTGACCGGCGCCCCGGCCACCACCCCGTTCTGCGGTGCCGT
>NZ_JBHXRK010000026.1:31897-118244 GCF_042716875.1 Streptomyces sp. NPDC058646
CGTCGCGAGCTTCGCGCTCAGCTACGTCACCACCAACGGGCCGGGCTAAACAGCCCGCGGCGGGTGCCCATCACCGGGCACCCGCCGCCCCCCGGGGCCGTCACGGCCCCGCGACCCGGGACCTGCCGTCCCGTCCGGGACCCCGCGTCCCGGCCCCCGGCGCCCACGCCCGCACCTGACTTTCCGGGCACCGGGCCCGCCCCACTTCCGGGCCCCGTGCCCATCGACTCCCCTCACCTCCACAACGGGAAGCCCAGGCGAATGACCGACAACAGCGCGCACACCCAGACCCTCCTCGACATGGCCGACCTCCTCAAGCCCAACGCCGTCCGCGTGGCCGCCACCCTCGGCATCGCCGACCTGGTGGCCGAAGGAGGCGGCACCGCCGCGACGCTGGCCGAACGGGCCGGCGCGCACCCCGAGGTCTTCGCGAAACTCCTGCGCTACCTCGTGGAGCTGGGGCTGTTCACGGTCGACGCCGACGGCGTCCACGCCCTCACCGACCTCTCCCGCCCCCTGCTGCGCAGCAACGAGCCGAGCCTGGCCCAGTACCTCAGCATGGAGGGCCTGTTCGGCCGGGTCACCCTCGGACTGGTCGGCCTGCTGCACACCGTGCGCACCGGCGAGGCCTCCCACGCCGCCGTCTTCGGCCGCGACTACTGGGACGAGATCAACACCGACCCGGTCTACGTCAGAGCCCTGGAGGCCGAGGGACCGACCGAGGCGGGCTGGGACGCCGACACCGTCATCCGGGCGTACGACTGGTCCACGGTCCGCAGCGTCGCCGACGTCGGCGGCAACAACGGCACCCTGCTCATCGAGCTGCTGCGGGCCCACCCGCACCTGCGGGGCACCGTCATCGACCTGCCCAACGTCGCGGGGATCGCCGCCCGCCGCATCGAGGAGGCGGGCCTGGCCGACCGCGGCACCGCCGTCGCCGCCAGCTTCTTCGAGGAACTGCCCACGGGCCACGACGTCTACCTGCTGTCGGGGATCCTGGCCGACTGGAGCGACGAGAAGTCCGTGGCCATCCTGCGCCGCGTCGCCGAGGCCGCCGGCCCCGGCGGGCGGGTCCTCCTCGCCGAGATCAACCTGCCCGAGATGGGCACGGGCCTGGCCGCCGCCGACGCCGCACTGCGCGTCGCCGCCACCGTCCCCGTCCCCGCCCGCACCGTCGAGGCCGTCAAGGACCTGGCCGGCCGGGCCGGCCTCACCCCGACCTGGCAGGGGCCGGTCACCCAGGTCCGCTCCGTCGTCGAGTTCTCCCCGGCCGTCGCCGGGGACCGCGTCCTGGAGGTGGCCGGTGCTTGAGTTCGACGCGCTCACCAAGGCGTTCGGCGACAAGCAGGTCCTGCGCGGACTGTCCTTCCAGGTCCGCCCCGGTGAGCTGTACGGCTTCTGCGGCGCCAACGGCGCCGGCAAGACCACCGCCATGCGCATCGCGCTCGGCATGCTGGCCGCCGACACCGGCGAGGTCCGCTTCGAGGGCCGCCCGGTCGACAGCACCAGCCGCCGGCTCATCGGCTACATGCCCGAGGAGCGGGGCCTGTACGGGAAGATGCGCCCCCGCGACCAGCTCGTCTACTTCGCCCGCCTCAGCGGCATGGGAGCCCGCGAGGCCAAGGCCCACGCCGACGAGTGGATCGAGCGTCTCGGGGTCAAGATGGGCCCCAAGGACGTGCTGGACAAGCTGTCGCTGGGCAACCAGCAGAAGGTCCAGCTGATCGCGGCGCTGATCCACCGCCCGGGGGTGCTGATCCTGGACGAGCCGTTCTCCGGCCTCGACCCGGTCGCCTCCGACGCCATGGCACAGGCGCTCACGGAGTTCACCCGCGACGGCGTCCCCGTCGTCTTCTCCAGCCACCAGCTCGACCTGGTGGAGCGGCTGTGCGACCGGGTGGGCATCGTCCGCGACGGTGCCCTGGTCGCCGAGGGGACGGTGGAGGAACTGCGCGGCAGCACCACCCGTCGCCTGGAGATCGCCCTGGAAGGCGCTCCGGCCGGGTGGGCGTCGGCCGTTGCGGGCGCCCGCGTCGTCGAGGCGCGGCACGACCGCTACACGCTGGACGTCGAGGAGCAGGTCTCCGTACGGGAGATCCTCTCGGCCGCCCAGGCCCACGGGGACATCGTGCACTTCGCCTGGCGCGAGCCGTCCCTGACCGAGATCTTCCGCGAGGCGGTGACGGCATGAACCGGAGCACCGAGAACGAGACGGCGATGCAGACCACCGAGAGCAGCACGCACACGAAGAACACGACGAGCGCGGCCGGCACCGGCACCCGGGGCCCCCGCCCCGCGCCGGCCACCCCGCACGGGCCGCTCACCCTGGTCGGGCTCGTCGCCTGGCGCGAGATCGTCACGCAGTTCCAGCGCAAGGAACTGTGGGCCTCCCTGGTCATGATGATCCTGGTGTTCTGCGGGGCCCTCGGGCTGCAGAAGGTGTTCACCGGCGCGGCGGACCGTCCGGTCCTCGCCGTCGTCGGCGAACAGCGGGACCTGACCGAAGCGCTGCGCGCGCAGACCGCCGGGGCATCCGGCGACGGTGGCGCGGGCGGCGTGGAGGTCGTCTCCTACGAGGACGAGGCGGCGGCCGAGGCCGCCGTACGGGACGAGAAGGCCGACGCCGCGCTGGTCGGCGTGGGCCGGGTCCTGGTCCGCGAGAAGCTCCCGGAACCGCTGGCCGGCCCGCTGTACGAGGCCCACCGCACGGCGCAGACCACCGACCGGCTGCGGGACGACGGACTGTCCGACCCGGCCATCGCGAAGGCCCTGGCCGTACAGCCGCTGACCGTGTCCGCGCTCGACCCGGACGCGGACCGCACGACCCAGCGGACCATGACCGCCGCCATCGGCGTGATGGCCCTGTTCTTCCTGACCTTCATGTTCGGCCAGGGCATCGCCCAGGGCGTCCTGGAGGAGAAGTCCAGCCGCATCGTGGAGGTGCTGCTGGCCAAGGTGCACGCCTGGCAGCTGCTGGCGGGCAAGGTGCTCGGCATCGGGCTCGTGGCGTTCGTGCAGATCAGCGCCATGGCAGCAGGCGGCGTCACGGTCGCCGTCGCCGCCGACCTGGTGGACGCGCCGTCCGACGCGATCGGCACCAGCGTGTCCGTGGTGCTCTGGTTCGTCCCCGGCTTCCTGGGCTTCGCCGCCCTGTGGGCCGTGGCGGGGGCCCTGGCCTCCCGGGCCGAGGACCTCCAGCACGCGGCCGGCCCGGTCAGCATGCTCCAGACCCTGAGCCTGATGGCCGCGCTGGCGCCCTTCACCGGGATCAGCGACACCCTCACCCGGGTGTTCTCCCTGGTGCCGGGTCTGTCCTCGGCCGTGATGCCGGTCCGGATGGCGAGCGAGAACGTGCCGTGGTGGGAGATCGCCCTGGCCGCGGTCCTGCTGCTGGGTGCGATCGCCGCGCTGCTGCGCGTCGGCGGCCGGATCTACATAGGCGGCCTGCTCCAGCACGGCGGCATCGTCAAGGCGCGGGCCGCCCTGCGCAACGCCCGACTGGGGGGAATGTCATGACCGGCACCACCGAGACCGATGCGGCCGAGGCCGCGGCCCGAGCCGCCGCCGACCGCGCCGCCGACTCCTGGGACGGCGAACTGCGCATCCTGCGCGAGCTGTTCCGGCCGGGCAACCGGCTCCAGATGGCCGCGGTCGCCCTGCTCGCGGCGGTCTCCGCCGCCGCCACCCTCGCGCTGCCGCTGGTCGTCGCCGAGCTGGTCCAGCAGGTGCAGCAGGGCCAGGGCCTCACCCGGCCCGCCCTGATGATGATCGGCACGGGCCTGGGCGCCGCCCTGGCGGGCGCGCTCGCCGCGTTCCTGCTGTCCCGCCTCGGCGAGCAGCTCGTACGCCGGCTGCGCATCACCACGATGCGGCGCGGCCTCGCCATGCGCCTGTCCGACGCCAAGGCGCTGGGCAGCGGCGACCTCGCCACCCGGCTGACCGCCGACGCCATGCAGCTCAAGGGCGCCATCAACATCGGGCCGATCCAGCTGCCGATGGCCGCGATCACCCTCCTCGGCACCATCGTCATCATGGGCCTCCTGGACTGGGTGCTGCTGCTGATCACCCTGGCCGGGTTCGTGTTCGCCCTGGTCATCGTCGCCGTCGTGATCCGCGGCCTGCGGCGCACGTACCAGAACATGCAGGACGACATCGGCACGCTGACCCACCAGTTCATCACCGCGCTCGACGCCCTCGTCGTCATCAAGGCGTACCGGGCGGAGGAGCGCGTGGGGCGGACCCTCGACGGTCACGCGCGGCGGCTGGAGAAGCTCGGCGTGGACGCGGCGCGCATGGAGTCGCTGGTCGTCCCCGTCATCAACCTGGGCCAGCAGATCGCCCTGCTGACCGTACTGCTCGGCGGCGGTGCCCGGCTCGTCTCCGGCGACCTCGCCCTCCCCGACTTCGTCGCCTTCCTGCTCTACCTGCTCCAGCTGACCGCTCCCCTGATCATGGCGGCCTCGGGTGCCGCGCAGATCCAGGCCGGGCTCACCTCCCGGCAGCGGTTCAACGACGTCTTCGCCCTGCCGGTGGAGGACCTGTCTCCCGGCACGGCGGAGCCGGCGGGGACGGCGGGCGGCCGGAACACCCCCGGTCCGGCCCCCGCCGTCCGCTTCGAGGACGTGACCTTCGGCTACGGCGACGAACCCGTCCTGCGCGGCGTGGACTTCGAGGTGCCCGCCCGGGGCCTGACGGCAGTCGTCGGTCTGTCCGGCGCCGGCAAGTCCACCGCGCTGGCCCTCATCGAACGCTTCATGGAACCGCAGTCGGGCCGTGTGCACCTGTTCGGCGAGGAGGCCACGAGCCTGCCGCTGACCGAACTGCGCGGCCGGATCGCCTTCGTCGACCAGGCGTTCACCCTGCTCGGTGACACCGTACGGGCCAACCTGAGCCTGGGCCTGGCCGCGGTGCCGACCGACGAGGAGCTGTACGCGGCGCTGGCCGCGGTCGGCCTCGACGCCCCCGTACGGGCCCTGCCCGACGGCCTGGACACCGTGCTCGGCGGGGCCCACGACCTCTCCGGCGGTCAGCGCCAGCGGGTCGCCCTGGCCCGTGCGGTGCTCGCGGACAGCAGGCTGCTCCTCCTCGACGAGCCGTCCTCGCAGCTCGACAGCGTCAACGAGCAGCGGCTGCGGCAGATCGTCGACACCCTCGCCGAGGACCGGGCGGTCCTGGTGGTCGCCCACCGCCTGTCCACCGTCCGGCACGCCGCGAAGGTCGTCGTCATGGACCGCGGCCGGGTCATCGCCGAGGGCACGCACGACGAACTGCTCGACTCCAGCCCCGCCTACCTCGAACTGGTCAGCGCCCAGTTGCTCAGTGGTGCCGTCGCCCCGGCCGCCCCGTCCACGAAGGAAGTCCCGGCATGACCAAGTACTCGATCATGATGCCGTTCATGCCGACGCGGCACGAGCAGGCGCTCCCGCTGGCCGCGCTGGTCGCCTCCGGCGCCGCGGACCGGCTGTGGCAGGGCCAGGCCCTGATGTCCGAGCCGTACCAGACCTTCACGTACGCGGCGGCCTCCGGATTCCGGATCCCGGTGGGCACGGCGGTCACGCTGATGCCCTTCCGGCACCCGATCGAGGCCGCGCTCCAGGCCAAGTCGCTCGCGGTGACCACCGGCCACCCGGTGGTCGCGGGCATCGGGCCGGGCGCGGCGATCCTCCAGAAGAACGTGCTGGGCGCCCCCTACCGCAGCCAGCTGGGCGCGGTCCGCGAGTACTTCACCATCATGGGCGGCCTGCTGGCCGACCGCGAGGTCGAGCTGCGGGGCGAGTACTTCGACTGCCGCATCGGGCTGCCGTCGCTGCCGGGGCCGCGCGTCGAGCTCGGCGCCGGGGTGCTGCGGCCGAAGATGGCCCGGCTGGCCGGTGAGGTGGCGGACGTGGCCATCACGTGGCTGACCCCGCCGAAGTACCTGCGGGACGTCATCGTCCCCGAGCTGCGGGCGGGCGCGGAGGCCGCGGGCCGGCCGATGCCGCGCCTGGTGGCGATGGTGCCGGTGGCGCTGACCGCGCCCGGCCGGGACCCGGCGAAGCTGGTCCTGGCGGGCAACACGGGGCACCTGTCGATGCCGCACTACCAGGACATGCTGCGCCGCTCGGGCATCGACGTGGACCAGCCCGACCCCACGGCCGTCGCGAAGAACGTCATCGAGGGCGGCGCGTTCGTCCACGGCGACATCAGCGAGGTCCGGGACCGGCTCGTGGAGTACGCGGCGGTGGGCGTCGACGAGATCGCCCTGAACCTGACCGGCGTGTGCCAGGTGGAGGGCCTGCCCTCTGCGCTGGCCGACCTGCGGGCGATGCTGCCGGAGCTGACCCGGTGAGCGCCGGCACGCCGGCCGTCGCGACCGCCGTCGCGCCGGCCCCGGCGGCCGTTCCGGCCGTTCCGACGGCTGCTCCGGTCGCTGCTCCGGCAGCTGCACCGACGGCTGGTCCGGTGGCTCAGCCCGCACCGTCCGCACCGTCCGTACTGTCCGCCCCGTCGGCACCGTCCGCTTCGTCCGCCCCCGCTGCAGCCTCCGTGGCCGCCGTACCGGCACCCCCGCTCGGCATCTCGCGGCTGCTGCTCGTGGTGACCGGGGCCGTCGCCGCCGCCGAACTGCCGTACTGGCTCGGCTGGCTGCGCAGCACCTACCCCGCCCTGGAGCTGCGGATCGGGGTGACCGCGAGCGCCGAACGGTTCGTCAGCCGGGTCACGCTCGCCGGGCACAGCGGTGCCGAGGTGCTGCCGGACCGGTGGGCCGAGGACGAGGTGCACGCGCGGCACGTGCTGTGGACCGAGTGGGCCGAGGCCGTGGTCGTCGCCCCCGCCACCCTGCACTTCCTGGCGCGCCTGGCCCTCGGGCTGGCCGACAGCCCCGCGCTGCTGGCCGCGCAGTGCACCACCGCCCCGGTGGTGCTGCTGCCCGCGCTGCCGCCGGGCGGACTGCACAGCGCCGCCTACCGCGCCCACCACGCGGCCCTGGCCGCCCGGCCCAACGTGGCCGTGCTGCCGCCGCGTCCCGGGCTCTCCATGACCACGGGCCGCGAGGACGCCTGGGCGCCCGCGCCGCTGCCGGACGCCCTCGCGATGGTCGAGCAGCGCCGCAGGGAACTGGCGGCCGCCGCGGCCGCCGCAGCGGCCTCGCCCCTCCCGCCGCCCGGGAGCACCCTGTGACCGCCACCACCGCCGCCACCACCACCGCCGCCGCCACCGAGGCCGTCGCCGCCGGCCCTGTCCGCTTCGGGACCGGGCTGCTGCGCACGACCGTCCACGGCGGCCTGTGGGTCCGGGAGCCCGGCCCCCTCGCGCCCGCCGCCTTCCACCCGCTCCCGGCCACCGTCTCCGAGATCCCCCGGACCCCGGGCGTGCGCCTGGTGCACGGGGAGGAACTGCCCGGCGGCGCGCGCGCCTACCGGGGCCTGTCCGGGGACGAGTCCGTGGCGGGCCACCTGCTGCGGCACGGCCCGCACCCCGGCCTGCGCCCGGCCCTGCACGCCCTCGGCCGCGCCCTCGCCGCGCTGCACACCGCCCCGGTCCCGGCCGGCGCGCCGGCCCTGCGTACCGCCTCGCGCGGCTGGGACCGGCTCGACGCGTGGCTCGCCGGCCGGGCGCCGGAGGTCTGGGCCGCACAGGCCGCGTCCGTGGTGCGCGAGCGGCTCGGCGCCGAGCGCTGGCACCGGCTGCGCGACTGGACCGCCGCACTCGCCGCCGACTCCGCCGGCGTCGTCTCCCACGGCGCGCCCGGCCTCGGCTCGCTCGTCGCCGACCCCGGCGGCGGCCCCGTCGAGCTGCTGACCGGCGAGGACGTCTGCCTCGCCCCCTGGTACTCCGACGTCGGCTGGGCCGTCGGCGAACTCACCGAGCTCGCCTGGCAGCTCGGCGGCGACAGCGAGGCCTGGCAGCGCCTCGTCGACGCCGTCGAGGAGGGGTACGGGCGTCCCCTCGGCCCGCTGCGGCCGCGGCTGGCGGCCCTGCGCATCGCCCTGCACCTGCACGACTACACCGCCTACGTCGGCTGGCAGCCGGAGACCGTCGAACGCTTCGCCGGCTTCCTCGGCTACCTCACCGGACTCGGCGGTCCCACCGCACCAGGAGACCACTGATGCACCGGTTCACCCTGCCCAACGGGCTCCGGGTGCTGCTCGCCCCCGACCACCGCCACCCCCGGGTGGCGGTGGCGGTGCACTACGGGGTCGGGTTCCGGTCCGAACCCCCCGGCCGCGAAGGCTTCGCGCACCTCTTCGAGCACCTCATGTTCCAGGGCAGCGAGCAGCTGACCGGCGGCGAGTTCTACGACCGGATCCACCGGCTCGGCGGCACCGCGAACGGCACCACGCACCAGGACTACACGGACTACTACCAGGCCGTGCCCGCCTCCGCCCTCGACGGGGCGCTGTTCGCGGAAGCCGACCGGATGCGGGCGCCGCTGTTCACCGAGGAGGCCCTCGCGGAACAGCTGGAGGGCGTCGCCCTGGAGATACACGGGACGACGGTGGAGCGCCCGTACGGCGGCTTCCCCTGGCCGCTGATGCCCGCCGTGCTCTACCGCTCGTACGCCAACGCGCACGACGGGTACGGGGACGCGGAGCGGCTGCGCGAGGCCACCGTCGCCGACTGCCGCGCCTTCTTCGCCGAGCACTACGCGCCCGGCAACGCCGTGCTGACGCTCGTCGGCGGGTTCGACCCGGCCGAGGCCCGGGCGCTGGTCGAACGGCACTTCGGGGACATCCCGGGACGGCCCGTGCCCGCCCGCCCGGACCTGCGCGAGGAGGCGCCCGAGGCCGACCGGTGGGCGTACGGCACCGAGCCGGGCGTACCCGCGACCGCCGTGGCGCTCGGCTACCGGCTGCCGGACCCCGCATCCGACCTGGCCGGGTACCTCGCCCACACCGTGCTGGCCCGGCTGCTGCGCGCCACCGGTCCGCAGGGCGGCGGTCCCGTCGAGACGAGCTGCGGCTTCTTCGGCCCGCTCGACGCCCTGGCCCCCGAGACCCTGGTGGTCACCGGTCTGCTTGCGCCGGACGCCGCGCCCGAGCGGTTCGTGGAACGGGTCGAGGCGGGGCTGGCCCACTGGGCGGAGCCGGGCGCGCCGGGCCACGGCGAAGCGGTCCGCGCCGCCGTCCGCGACCTGGCGCTGGACCACGTGCGCCGGCACGACGACCTCCAGACCCGAGCCCGCGCGCTGGGCCGGCTGGAGCTGCTGTTCGGCCGCCCCGGACTCCTCGCCGAGCTGCCCGGCCTGCTGGCCGGCGTCGGGGCCGCCGAGGTGGCCGGGGCCGCGCGGGCACTGCGCGGGGCGGCGCGGGCCGTGCTGGTGCTGACCCCGGGCCCGGAGCGCACGCGCCCGGCGCCGTACGAGGCCCCGGCCGCCGCCCCGGTCCGGTCCTCCCGCGCCGCGGGCGAACCGGTCGTACCCGCGTGGGCCGAGTCCCTCACCCCGGCGGGCACCCGCGTGGTCTGCTACCGGGACGACCGGACGCCGCTGGCCGAGCTGCGGATCAAGGCGCCGCTCGGCCCGCGCGGCTGGCGGGCCCCGGGCCCGGTCCGGCGGCTGGCGTACGAGGCCCAGCTGCGCGCGGGCGCGGCCTGGCGGGCCACGGGCCACTTCGGCGCGGTCCAGGTGACCACGGACGACCAGTGGCTGGAAGTGACCGGTCACGCACCGGCCGAGCGGGCCGGTGACTGGCTGCGGACGGTCGTCGGGACGGTCCTGGCCGCGGGTACCGGCGGAACCGGCGGGCCGGACGGGCCTGCGGAGGCGGCGTTCCCCGCCCCGGCCTCGACCGCGCTCCAGCGGACCGCCGACGCCGCGCTGCGGCTGCGGCTGCTCCCGGCGGCCGGGGGCGCTGCCGCGCTGCCCGGACCCGCGGGCGCCGTGGTCGTCGTGACGGGTCCCGGAGACCCGGACGCCACGGCCGAGTGGGTGACCCGTACCCTCGCCGGGTGGAGCGCCGCCGACGCCGGCACGGCCGAGGGGGCGGCGCCGGGGACCGCAAACGCGTACGGAGAGGACATCTTGCTGACCCTGCACCGGCCGGGTGCCGCCGAGGCGCACGTGACCCTGTGCGCGCCCGCGGCGATGAGCACCGCGACCGAGGCCGCGGACTACCTGGCAACGGCCGCGCTGGGCGGCTGGTTCGGGTCCCGGCTCGCGGTCGGCCGTACCCCCGGACTGACGGTGATCACCGGCCGCGACACGGCCGCGGCGGGACACCGCGCCTACCTGCGGGCCTGGTACGCCGGGCCCCACCGGCCCGACACCGTACGGGAGTTGCGCGAGCGGGTGCGCCGGCTGGCGGGCGAGCCGTTCACGGCGGCCGAGGCGGACGCCACGCGGGTCTTCTGCGCGGGCCAGGTGCTGAGTGTGTTCGACACGCAGGAGACGCTCGCGGACATGCTGTGCCAGACCGCCGCCTACGGGCACGACGCGACCTGGCTCATGCGCCTGCCCCGGGCGCTGCGCGAGGCGCCGCTCGCCGACGTCTCCGGTGCCGCCGTACGGATGTTCGCGGAGCGGCCGCTGACGGCCCTGGCCGTACGGACGGACGCGGGGAGCACGGACGCGGGGAGCACGGACGCGGTGGCGAGGGAACTGACGGGCGGTCGGGCGGCATGACGGACAGCCCTCACGAGTCCGCACCGCGGGACGCCGGTGCGCTGACCTTCCTGCGCGTCCTGGTGATGCCGTCCCCGGGGGCGGCGCCCGCGCCCGGCCGCGCGCGGCCCGGGGCGCCGGAGACCACGGCGGTGCGGGTGGCGTCCCTGCTGCCGCCGGGATGGCGCGGCACGGTGCAGTTCTTCGCGGTGGGCTTCTCGCTGGCCGTCGTCCTGCCGGAGGCGACGGCCGCCGCCACGGTCACCGCTGAGCTGCGGAAGCTGTGGCAGGACCCGGGGCTGGCCGGGTGGGAGTGGCTGCTCGACCCCGAGGACAGCCCGGGCCGCTGACGCGGCACCCGGGCGTCCCCGGCCTCGCGGGATCCGGCCGTCGTCGGCGTTCCGCCGTCGCCGGATCCCGCTGCCGTCAGATCCAGCCGCGGTCGCGGGCCAGCAGCGCCGCCTGGAAGCGGTTGGCCGCTTCCAGCCGGCCCATGAGCGCGGCCACGTACTTGCGGTAGGTGCGGACGGAGACGCCGACCTCGCGGGCGCCGATCTCGTCCTTGTCGACCATCTGCATGGTGGCCAGGATCTGCCGTTCCAGTTCGGACAGCCCGCCCCCGGCGCCCTCCCCCTCCACGGGGCTGCCGACGACCTCGTCCAGCTCGCGGCTCTCGGCCCAGATCCGGTCGAAGAGCGAGATCATGCCGCCGACCAGCCCCGGCTCGCGGACGGCCACCGCTCCCTGCGTCGAGTCGTTCGGGTCGATGGGTGCCAGCGCGGTCTGCCGGTCGAAGATCAGCAGCCGTTCGGCGGTCCGCTCCACGACCCGGACCCTGACCCCCTTGGTGGTGAGTTCCTGCAGGTAGGCGGCGGTGGCCAGGTCGGCGACGGCGCCGCTCTCCACGATGGTGCGCATCGCGACCCCGCGCCGCAGCAACTGCTCGGTGAGCGGCCGGGCGGCAGTGATGTTGTCCTTCGTCATCGGCCCGCCCGGCTGGGTGGAGAGCAGTTCGGTCCGGCAGAAGAACGACAACTCGTCGAGTTTCTCCCGGACCTTGCCCACCCCTTCGAGCCGTTCGATGAGCGGCGCCTCGGCCTGGGAGTCGGGGTACAGGCCCTTGTTCTCGAATTCCTGCTCGCGCAGCAGGGATTCGAGCAGGTCCCGGGTCTCCGAGACATACCGCATTTCCTCGTGGAGGGCCTTGAGCCGCCGCTCCACGAGCCGGGCGACCACCGTGCTCGGGGCGACCGGCCGGTAGACCTCGGTCCCGTCGACGGTGGCCATGCCCATGGCTACGAGTGTCTTCAACACGGATTCCACGGCCTCGGTGTCGTCGCCACCGAGATGAACCGCCAGGGTGTGGGGCGTGGCGCGTGTGCAGCGCAACAGGCCTCTGTACGCCTGTTCCGGCCTTTCTTCTACTCCGAGCCGAACCAATCGGTCGTGATGCATGTGATTCCCCCGCATCGCTTTCACCTGGGCTTCTGGTCAAGCCCAAGCAAAATCGGATGATAGTGCGGTGATCGTTCCACGGCCATGCTTCTGACTTTCGGACAACACTTTCGCGCCATTGCCGCGCCCCGCCGCACACGTGCTCCCCGCACCGTCGGACCGGCCGCCGGCTCACCCGCCCCGGACACCCGCTCGCGACCGTTGCCGAGGCTTCACCAGCCGGGGCACGGGAGGGGTGGAGAGGTGAAATGGGCTGGCTTGTCATCTTTTACGGGCTCGGTGCCGCCGCTGCACCCCTGGCCGCGACGCCGGGCCGCCGATCACGAGGGCCGTGAGGCCGGCAGGGGGAAGGCACCCACTGACGGCGCCCCGCACCGGGCGCACCACGGGGACGGCCGTTCCGCGGCATCGCGCGCCGCCCGCCGCGCCGCACTGCTCGCCCCGTGCGCCGCCCTGCTGATCGCCGGGGGCGCCGTCCTGCTCCGCACCCCGCAGGGGACCTTCCGGGCGGTCGCCGGCACGACCGAACTGGACACCAGGAAACCGCCCACCACCGCCGACCACTTCCGGATCGCCTCCAACACCAAGACCATGACCTCGGCGCTGATCATGCTCCTCGCCCAGGACGGCAGGGTCCGGCTGGACGACCCGGCGTCCGCGTACGTCTGCGGAGTGCCCGACGGCGACCGCATCACCGTCGCCGACCTGCTGAAGATGCGCAGCGGGCTCTACGACTGCACCGACTCCCGCGAGCTCGCGGCGAGCATGGACGCCGAGCCGGGAAGGTCCGGGCCCCACAGGAGATGCCGGCGCTCGCCTTCCGGCAGCCGCCCGACTTCGCGCCGGACGCGTCCTACGAGTACAGCAACACCGATGACGTGCTCCTGGGCCTCGTCGCCGAGAAGGCGGGCGGCCGTCCCCTGGCCCAGCAGTTCCGGGAGCGGCTGTTCGCCCCGCCCGGACCGGCGGGGACGTCCCTGCCCGCCGCCGACGACCGGTCCCTCCCCGCGCCCCGCCCCCTCCCCGGGCCCGGCTACGCCCGTGAGCCGGGCGCACCCGTCGGTCAGCTCCTCGATCCAGAACGTCCCGCCGGCCGGCGGACGCGACACTCACGGGCTGACCGGATATCTGTGCCAGCGGGGTGAGAATTTAACGGGCCGCGCACTGAGGGTTTTTATGGTGTCGAAGAGGATGGAAATGTTGCACGCACTCCCGGCGTCATGGCGTGCTACTGTCGATCTCAGTTGCAGTTGTGGTTCCCAAAACTTCAGGCACCCAGTCGGCTCACGCCACTGAGAGGGCTTGTGAATTTCCGGTCATATTTCCGGCGGGGCAATCATCGCGGCGACCCGAGGTCCGCACGGTGCGGATCACGGTCTACTGCCCCAAAGGAGAAAAACATGGCTGCTGGTACCGTGAAGTGGTTCAACGCAGAAAAGGGCTTCGGCTTCATCGAGCAGGACGGTGGCGGCGCTGACGTGTTCGCCCACTACTCGAACATCGCCGCCTCCGGCTTCCGCGAGCTCCAGGAAGGCCAGAAGGTCACCTTCGACATCGCGCAGGGCCAGAAGGGCCCGACGGCCGAGAACATCGTTCCCGCCTGACGCTGACGCGTACTTCGTAGCTGGGGCCCGCATCCCTCGGGGTGCGGGCCTCAGTTGCACGCATTTCCCCCGCAGTGGGTCCACCTGCGGGACGGACCGAGGATTCTGCGGCCTGTCGGCCGCATCCCGCCCGACACCCGGATACACATCCGCAGCGTGTCACCCGTCACACCACCTGTGCCCGCATCTGCTTACGCCGGCCAGTTTCGCTCTTGCATTCCATTCGGCCCATTCTCGCAATTCTCCGTGCCGCTCATTGCTGCGGGAATTCCTTGATATGCGCCGCATCGAGGAAGGTTCCGCATGAACCGCACACGCACGAACAACCGCTCCCCCCGCGCCGGCGGCAGCTATTCCGCCGCCTCGGGGCGCGGAAACCGCTATGCCTCCCCGGCCTCCGGCCGCTCGGGCGGTCAGCCGCGGTCGGGCGGGCAGTCCCGCTCCGGTGGCTACGGCCGCCGGCCCTCCTCCGTCCAGGGCGAGTTCGCCCTGCCCGTGACGGTCACCCCCGCGCTGCCCCCGACCGAGGCGTTCGCCGATCTGGACATGCCCGGCCAGCTCCTCGCGGCGCTCGGCGCGGAAGGCATGAGCGTCCCGTTCCCGATCCAGGCCGCGACCCTGCCGAACACCCTCGCGGGCCGTGACGTGCTCGGTCGCGGGCGCACCGGGTCCGGCAAGACCCTCGCCTTCGGCCTCGCCCTGCTGGCCCGTACCGCCGGCCGGCGCGCCGAGCCCCGCCAGCCGCTGGCCCTGGTGCTCGTCCCCACCCGCGAACTCGCGCAGCAGGTCACCGACGCCCTCACCCCGTACGCCCGCTCCGTGAAGCTGCGGCTGGCCACGGTCGTGGGAGGGATGTCGATCGGCAAGCAGGCCGGCGCGCTCCGCGGTGGCGCCGAAGTGGTCGTCGCGACCCCCGGGCGCCTCGCCGACCTCATCGAGCGCGGCGACTGCCGCCTCGACCAGGTGGACATCACCGTCCTGGACGAGGCCGACCAGATGGCCGACATGGGGTTCATGCCCCAGGTCACGGCCCTGCTCGACCAGGTGCGTCCGGGCGGGCAGCGCATGCTGTTCTCCGCGACCCTCGACCGCAACGTCGACCTGCTCGTGCGCCGCTACCTCAGCGATCCCGTCGTCCACTCCGTCGACCCCTCGGCCGGCGCGGTGACCACGATGGAACACCACGTCCTGCACGTCCAGGGCGCCGACAAGCACGCCACGACGACGGAGATCGCCGCCCGCGACGGCCGCGTGATCATGTTCCTGGACACCAAGCACGCCGTCGACCGGCTGACCCAGGACCTGCTGAACAGCGGCGTACGGGCCGCCGCCCTGCACGGCGGCAAGTCCCAGCCGCAGCGCACCCGCACCCTCGCCCAGTTCAAGACCGGTCACGTGACCGTGCTGGTCGCCACCAACGTCGCCGCCCGGGGCATCCACGTCGACAACCTGGACCTCGTGGTCAACGTGGACCCGCCCACCGACCACAAGGACTACCTGCACCGCGGCGGACGTACCGCGCGGGCCGGCGAGTCCGGCAGCGTCGTCACCCTGGTCACCCCCAACCAGCGGCGCGACATGACCCGCCTCATGGCCACCGCCGGCATCACCCCCCTGACCACCCAGGTCCGCTCCGGCGAGGCCGACCTCCAGCGCATCACCGGCGCCCGCACCCCCTCCGGCGTCCCGGTCGTCATCACGGCGCCGGTGAGCGAGCGTCCCAAGCGCAGCGCCGCCTCCCGCGGCCGGCGGCGCCCGTCGCAGGCCCCGCGCCGCACCGGCCGGCCGCAGTCGACCTTCGACGCCGCGGCCTAGAACGGCCCCGGGCCCGGTGCGTCCCGGCGGCCTCCCGGCCCCGGTGACGCGTCGCGTCCTCCCGTCGCCCGGCGTCCTCCCGGCTCCCCTGCCCTCCCCGCGCCGTCGACGGCCCGCCGGACCACCTCCCCCGGTCCGGCTCCCCTCCCCCTCTCCCTGTGAGGTGCCATGCGCTGTGTCATCGCCCGCTTCCCGTTCGACCTCACCAAGTCCGGCGTGCTGGAATCGATGAAGGGCGTCAAGCCCGAACCCGTCGTGGGCGAGTCGGTGATCATCGGCCGCCGCCTCTACCCCGTCAAGCAGGTCGGGCAGGTCATCACCCGCCAGGACCGGCGCGACTTCAGCGTCGGCGAGGTCGTCCGGGCGATGGCCCAGCTCGGCTTCACGCTGCGCGGCCTGCCCGAGGCCCCCGCACCCGCCCGCGTCCTCGACCCGCTCCAGCGGGCGTCCGCGATGCTGGGCACCCCCGTGTCCGTCTGAGCAACAGGTCCGGCTGCGCGGCAGCCGCGGAAGAACAGCAGGGAGGGCCCCACCGGCACGTGCCGGTGGGGCCCTCCCCGTGCGTGGTGCACACGGGGTCCCGGGGAGCCGGGGGCGCAAAGGGGAGGTCGGCGCCGCACCGGGGCGGGACGATGGTGTTGAATTCCATCAGGGCCCCAGGAAGAGGTGCAGATGACAGCGGATGACGCCCTCGGCGGCCGACTGGACGACGACGACTACCCCGCCTACACGATGGGCCGGGCTGCAGAGCTGCTCGGCACCACCCCCGGATTCCTCCGTGCCATCGGCGAGGCGCGTCTGATCACCCCGCTCCGCTCGGAGGGCGGCCACCGCCGCTACTCCCGCTACCAGCTGCGCATCGCGGCGCGCGCCCGGGAACTCGTCGACCAGGGCATGCAGGTCGAGGCCGCCTGCCGCATCGTCATCCTCGAGGACCAGCTCGAAGAGGCCCAGCGCCTCAACGCCGCATACCGCCGGGCCTCCTCCACACCGCCCGACCCCTCCCCCTGACCCGCACGCGCGGCGCCGGACACCCTCCGCCGGCCGGGCGCCCCCGTCAGGACGGCGGGGTGAAGATGCGGTCCAGGTGGTGGCGGAGCACCGCGACGGCCGACTCCGGACTCCGCTGGCCGACCAGGATGCTGGTCCCCAGGGTCGCCGCCATCGCGAGCAGGCTGATCGCCTCCGTGCGCGCCTCGGCCCGCGGGTCGGCCAGGCCGGACTCCTGAGCCTGCACGAACAGGCCGGTCAGGGCGTCCTCGGCGGCGTCGGGGTTCTCGACGAAGGGCTGGGCGGCGAGCGCCCCGTCCGTCACGGACAGGATCGCGTACGAGCTGTAGAGCAGATGGAAGGTACGGCTCTCCTCGTCGGTCGGCAGTGAGGCCAGCAGCAGGGCCTCGACGGTCGCCCGGGGGCCCGGGTCCGGTCCGGCGGCCGCGAGGCGGGCGCCCACCCGTGCGGTGAAGCGGGCGGTGAGGTGCTGGAGCCCGTAGAAGAGCAGCTTCTCCTTGGTCTGGAAGTAGTACTGGACGAGCCGGAGCGACACGCCCGCCTCGGCCGCCACGTCCCGCATCCCCACCGCGTGCAGTCCGCGCCGCCCGGCGACACGGATGAGCGCCTCGGCGATCTGGACGCGCCGTTCCTCGTGGTCAACGCGCTTGGGCATGAAGCGGGTCTCCGCCCGTCGGTGGTGGATTCACGGTCCGGCCTGCCCCGGACCCTTTCATGGTACCGCCGTATCAACATCATGGTACGGTCGTATCACGAAGACGGATCTTCCCGGAGGTGCCCCGTGCCCGAGACCACGCCCCGTGTGCGCCGCGACATCGGCCACTACGTCAGCGACACCCTGCGCGACCGCTACTTCGCCGCCTGCGACGCGCTCTACGCCATGGGTGCGCCCGCCCGCTCCGAGACGGACGTCGAGACCAGCTTCGGCACCACGCACGTCTACCGGTACGGGCCCGCGGACCCCGCCGCGGAGTCCCGTACGCCGATCGTCCTGATCCACGGCTCGGGCGGCTGCTCCGCACAGTGGTACCCCAACACCCCCGCACTCAGCGCCGACCGCCCCGTCTACGCCCTCGACACCCCCGGTGACCCCGGCCGCAGCGTCCATCGCGCACCCATGTGGCAGCCCGAGCGCGCCGCCCGGTGGATGGACGAGGTGCTCGACGCCCTCGGCCTCGACCGCGTCCACCTCGTCGGCTCCTCCTACGGCGGCTGGCTCGTCATCAACCAGGTGCACCTGCGCCCCGGCCGGCTCGCCTCCGTCACCGCCCTCGACCCGGGCGGCTTGGAGAAGGTGGGCCTGCGCTTCTTCGTCTGGATCTTCGCCAGCCTCTTCGCCACCTACGCCCCCAAGGCGTGGCGTCCCCGCCTCGCCAAGTGGCTGGAACAGCCGGTGATCGTCGTCCCGGAGCTGCGCGCCTGGATCCAGGCGGGCGTCAAGGCCTTCCGGATCCGACGCCCCGCCCCGCTGCCGCTGTCGGACGCCGAACTGGGCTCGATCCGGACGCCGTTCTACCTGATCATGGGGAAGCGCAGTCTTCTCGTGCACCCCCGGCGGCAGTTGGAGCGCATCCCGCGGGTGATCCCCGGGGCCCGTGCCGAGATCGTCGCCGCGACCGGGCACGGACCGCAGATCGACCACCCGGACCTGGTCAACGCCCGGATGCTGGGCTTCATGGAGGACGTCGACTCCCTCGACCCGGCCACCGCCGCGGGTCCGGCCGGCGCCTGACACCCGCTCCGGGACGGGTCACTTCATCTTCAGCACGTTCCCGGGGGCGAGGACCGCGCTGATGCGTTCCGCCACCGTCTGGGCCGTGTTGCCCTCGGGGCTCCCGGGACCCGCCGTCGTGGTGACCGCGAGGGAGAGCTGCCGCTCCGGCAGGTAGGCCTGCAGGGCCGCGTAGCCGGAGAAGGACGGGTTCTGCAGGATCCAGCCGTCGACGACGAGGACGCCCAGCCCGAAGTGCCGGGCCTCGGTGTTCTTCAGGCAGACGGCGGCGGGGCAGTCGTCCGTGGGGGTCCCCAGTCCGACGGTGCCCGGGTCGAGCTGCGTCCTGAACGCCTCGGGGGAGAGCAGTTCCCCGGTGCCGATGGCCCGCGCGGAGCGGGCCAGGTCGCAGATGTCGGTGGTCTGCACGGCGCCGGGCGCGGTGGTCCACGACGGGTTCCAGTAGGTGGACTCCTCGTACGGGCCGCGCTCGGAGGTGAAGGAGTGCAGCGCGGGCACGGGGATCTCCGGGGTGACGCCGTTGCGGGTCTGGTCCAGTCCGAGCGGGCCCATGACCCGTTCGGTGAGCAGCTCGCCCAGGGGGCGGCCGCTGATCTTCTCCAGGGCCGCTCCGAGGAACTGGAAGTTGGCGTGCGAGTAACTCCAGTTGGTGCCCGGCTCGTACAGCAGCGGGCGGCCCGTGACCATCCCGGTGACCTGCTCCGGAGTCCACTGGCGGAAGGGGGCCGCTTCGAGCTCGGCGAGGAACTTCGGGTCCGTGACGTAGTCGCGCAGGCCGGAGGTGGAGCTGCCGAGCATGCGCAGGGTGATCTCGGACCCGTGCGGAAGGTCCGGCAGCCAGCGCGCGACGGGGTCGTCCAGCTCCGCCCGCCCCTCGTCGACGAGTTGGAGCAGCACGGTCGTCATGTACGCGATGGCCACCGATCCCGACCGGAAGTGCATGTCGGGCCGGGCCGGGACGCCCGTCACCGACGTGCCGAGTGCGGCGGTGAGGACCTGCTCCCCACCGGACTCGACGCGCAGGACCACGGCGTTCAGACCGAGTTCGCGCTGGGCCTGCCGGGCGACGGCGAGCACCTGTCCGGCCGCCCCCTGATCCGCCGCCGGGGCCGGCACCGGCGAACTGACGCAGTCCTGCGGGGCTGCGTACGTTCCCGCCGGCCCGGCGGGAACGGCGGCGGACGGAACGGCAGCGGACGGAACGGCGGTGGCCGCCCCGGCCGGGAAGACCGTGGCCAGAAGGGCGGCGACGCAGACCAACACCGTACGATCAGGCCTCATATGGCCCAGTATGCGTCCGTACGGGATCCTGCGCCCGGCCGCCGCGGCACCGGAACGGGCCCCGCCCGGACAGGACGGGGCCCGCGGCTCCCGGGTCGGGAATTCAGGCCAGGATTTTGGCCTTGGCCCGGTCGAATTCCTCCTGGGTGATATCACCCTTGTCCTTCAGGGCGGAGAGTTTGTGCAGCTCGTCCGCCGAACCGCCGCCGCCCCCGGCCGCCTGCTGGACGTACGCCTTGAAGGCCGCCTCGTGCTCCTTGGCCTGTTTCGCCTCCCGCAGGCCCATGCTCTTGCCGCGCACGATGAGGTACACGAGCACGCCCAGGTACGGCAGCAGGAGGACGAGAACGAGCCAGCCCGCCTTCCCCCAGCCTCCGAGTTCGTGGTCGCGGAAGACGTCCGTGACGACTTTGAAGAGCAGGAAGAACCACATGATCCACAGGAAGAGCCACAACATCGTCCAGAAGAGGTTGAGAAGGGGGTAATCGTCCATGCCCGGCTCCGATCATGACGGCGGTCCTTCCTTCATACCGCCGGTGCAAGGGGTACGCATTCCGAGCCGGCGCCCGCCGCGGCCCGGAAACCGGGTCTCCGGTCGCGCAATGCGGCCCGCCGCCTTCTTCTGAAGCCATGGATCCCACAGCACCCGGACGGGGAGCCCCGGCCGGCCCGGCGGCCCGCGGCCGCCGGGCCGCGGTCGTGGGATGCCTGCTCCGCTCGACCGCCTCGGTCGTCCTGCTGACCGCGCTCTTCTACCTCGCCCCGCTGGACGGCGGGTTCGGCGTCCTCACGGTCGTCCTGCTCCTGCTCGGCCTGCTGGTCTTCGGCGCGGCGGTCGCCCTCCAGGCCCTGGCCATCACCCGGGCGGAGTATCCGAGGCTGCGTGCCGTCGAGGCACTGGCCACCGCCGTCCCGCTGTTCCTGGTGCTGTTCGCCGCGACGTACTTCCTGCTGGCCGAGGCGGTTCCGCAGACCTTCTCCGAGCCCCTCGACCGGACCGACGCGCTGTACTTCACCGTCACGGTGTTCGCGACCGTCGGATTCGGGGACATCGTGCCCCTCACGCAGACGGGCCGGGCGCTGGCCACCGTGCAGATGGCCGCCGACCTGATCGTGGTGGGCCTCATCGGCAAGGCCCTCTTCGGAGCGGTCCGGGTCGGGATGCGCAGGCGCGGCACCCCTCCCCCGCCCGGGGAGGACGAACCGTGAACGGCCCCCTCCGCCCCGCCCGCCCCGGCGGCAAAGGCACCCGTCCGGGTGGAACATCGTGAGGAAAGGGAGGTGCCCATGACGGAGCCGCGCCCTCGATCCGATCCCCCGCCCGTCAGCGGGGCCGGGCCACAGGAAGCGGTCGTCCTGCGGGACGTGCTCCGCGGGCCCGGCTACCTCAAGGTGCTCGTCTTGTGCGGGCTGATCGGCATCCCGGTCTCCCTCGCCGCCTTCTGGTTCCTCGTCGTGCTGCACGAACTGGAGCACGTCCTGTGGGCGGACCTCCCGGAGGCGCTGGGCTGGGACGCACCGCCCTGGTGGTGGCCGCTGCCGCTGCTGCTCGTCGCCGGAACCGTCGTGGGGCTGGTCGTCGCCCACCTGCCCGGGGCGGGCGGGCACGTCCCCGCCGCCGGACTCCACACCGGCGGCGCGTCCCCGGCCGCCCTGCCCGGGGTGATCGTCGCGGCGCTGGCCGCCCTGCCCTTCGGCGCGGTGCTGGGTCCGGAGGCTCCGCTGATCGCGCTGGGCGGCGGCCTGGCCCTGCTGTTCCGGGACCTGGCGCAGGCGCCTGCGACCGCGCAGAGCACCGCCCTCCTCGGCGCGGCGGGGGCGGCGGCCGCCATCGCCGCCATCTTCGGCAACCCGCTGATCGCCGCGGTGCTGCTGATCGAGGTGGCGGGCGTGGGGGGACCCCAGCTGTTCGCCGTCATGCTGCCCGCCCTGCTGTCCAGCGGCATCGGCTCGCTGGTGTTCACCGGCCTCGGACACTGGACCGGCCTGCCGACCGGCAACCTCTCCCTGGGTTCGGCCCTCCCCGACCCCCCTCTGGACGTCGGGGACGTGCTCTGGGCACTGGTCATCGCCGTGGCCCTCGCCGTGGTCCTGCACTTCGTCCTGGCCGGGGCGCGGTCGGTGGCCTCGTACGTCCACGGCAGGCCGCTGGCCCGCACCGTGCAGTGCGCCCTCGGCGCCGCGGCCTGCGCCGCCCTCTACGCGCTGACCACCGGCCGCACCCCCGTCGAGGTCGCCTCCTCCGGGCAGGCCGCGCTCGGCGGGCTGGCGACGGACCCGCACTCCTGGGGCATCGGGGCGCTGATCGCCGTCCTGCTGTTCAAGGGCGCCGCGTACACGCTCTGCCTCGGCAGCCTGCGCGGCGGACCCATCTTCCCGGCGCTCTTCCTCGGGGCGGCGGCCGGCGTGCTCCTGTCGCCCCTGCCGGGACTGGGTGTCGTACCCGGCTTCGCGGCGGGCATGGCCGCGGCGCTCGCCGCCGTGATGCGGCTGCCGGTGAGCAGCGTGGTCCTCGTGACGCTGGTCCTCGGCAGCTCCGCCATGATGCCCGTGGTGATCCTGGCGGCCGTGGTCGCCTTCGTCGTCAGCGAGCTGCTGCCGCCCGGGCGCGCGGCGAAGACCGCGGCCAGGGTTCCGTAGCCCCGGCCGCGGCAGGGCCTGTCAGCACTTGAGGCCGGTGGACGCGGCGGCCGTGGTCTCGTCCAGCTTCATGATCTGCGGCTGGAGCTTCGTGAGCGCGTCCTGGCCGGTGGTGTCGCCCGGCAGACCCTCGTACCCCTTCTTCAGGTCCTCGGCCGCCGCCTTGACCGCGGCCTGCTCCGCTTCCCTCAGCTTGGACAGGTTGTCCTTGACCCCGTCCCAGTCCTTCTGGACGGCCTCGTACGCGTCCTTGACCTGGTCCTTGGTCGCTACGGCCGGATCGAGGGCCCTCAGCTTCGCGTTGTCGGCCTTGAGTGCGCCGAGGTCGGTGCACACATCGGCGGCGGCCTGGGTGGCCTCCTCGGCGGGCGAGCTGTCGTCGGAGCACGCGGAGAGACCGAACACCGCGCTGACGCAGAACACACCGATCACCGGGAATCGCTTCATGGAAGGGCCTTCCTCAACGGGACAGAGACTGACGCACAGGATCTTTCGGGCGCAACCGACAAAATATGCATACCTGACTGGATCCGCGCAGCGGCGCCTCCCCCGTCGGCCGACCGGGGCAGGCCGTCCACCCGTCCAGCCGAAGGGACGGCCCGCACCACCACCGGACCGGCGTCCCCCGCATGCCAACGGACGGCTCATTCGTACGACTTTCCGACGTCCATATCTGTCGTCGCGGCGACAGAATTACCGGTGCCGCGCCGAGAAATTTCATGACGCGCCGGGATCCGGAGCGCGAAAGTTCCCGCGCCGACCGGTTGCCCCCGTGCTACTCTGATCCCAGTTGCAGTTGTGGTTCCCAAAAAACTTACAAGTGCTCTCACCTGATTTCAGGTGGGCGCACTTTTTATTTGCCGGTGCATTTCCGGCCGGGGCGACATCTCAGCGACTCCGGAATCGCACGGTGCGATTCCGGGCAATGCCCCGAAGGAGAATTCATATGGCATCTGGCACCGTGAAGTGGTTCAACGCGGAAAAGGGCTTCGGCTTCATCGAGCAGGAGGGTGGCGGCGCGGACGTGTTCGCCCACTACTCGAACATCGCCTCTTCCGGCTTCCGTGAGCTTCAGGAAGGCCAGAAGGTCACCTTCGACGTCACGCAGGGCCAGAAGGGCCCGCAGGCCGAGAACATCGTTCCCGCCTGACGCCGACGCGCACAGGGGCCGGGGTCCGCACCTTCAGGGTGCGGGCCCCGGCTCGTCGCGTTCCGGGCTGACACCCGGCACCACTTGCTAGAGTCACTGCCCATGTCCATTCCTGACGACCTGCTCCTCGACATCGCCTCCATGGTCGAGTCGGAGCAGACCACTCAGATGTCCCTGACCGTCGTCGTGCACGGCGCCGTCGTCACCGGCCGGCTGGCCCCCGAGAGCGTGTGGCGCCAGCGCGTGGCCGAGGTCCTCCGGGACTCCGAACAACTGGGCCCGTTCGCCGGGATCTTCCGGGACACCGAACAGGGAGGCCCGGACCGGCCCGCGGCGGGGCCCCCCTCCCACCTGCACTTCCACGTCGCCCGCATCCTCCAGGGCACCCTGGGGATCCCGGAGACCGGCGGGATGTACCGGATCGCCGTCAGGGACGTGAGCGCCTGGACCGTCGGGGACTTCAGCTACTCCGACAAGTAGCCCGGCCCGCACGGCCGACACCCCGCAGGCCCTGGCTCACGGCTGCGGCGGGCCCTGCCCGCCGTGGACGTCGCGTCGCATCCCGCGGGGTACCGGCCTGCGGCCGGCCCGAGGACGTGGACCTGGTCCGCTCGCCTCGGCCCGGCACGCCTCGCCGGCCGGTGACACCGCCACCGCCGCGCGGACCCTGCGGGAGGCGCGGGCGCTGTGGCGCGCCCACGGCCAGGCCGAACCGGCGCGCCGGCGAGGGGAGCCGGCCGAGGCCCGGGCCGAACCCGCCCTGGCTCGTGAGGCCCTCCAGGACGTAGCGGTCCATCCGGCCTTCGAGGCGATGGCGCTGGGCTCGTTCGGCCGTCTCGACGCGGCCGAGCGGAGGTGGGACGCACGCCTCCCGGGCCCCCGCGCCGAAGCGGGGGGCGCGCGCTGGGCACGGTGCACGCGCCGGCCGTCGCATGGACGCTGGTCGGCGCCGCGGACCGGGGCGGGCCGGACCTGTCCACGCACGGCGGGTGGAGGGGCAGCACGCGCGCCGCCCTCGGTGAGGCGTACCCGGAGTTCCCGGAGTACCCGGGCCCACAGGGTCGACGGTACGACGGGGCGCGGCGGGAACCGGAGCCTGCGCAAGCTCGCCCGGGTCACCCTCGACAGCTGACCGGCGAGCGGTCCCCCGGAGCGGTGTTTCACGTGAAACACCCGGCTCGGGCGTCCAGTTGACCGTGGCGTCGCCGTCGTGCGGACACGTGACTGCCTCGCCGGACCGGCTCGCCCACGGCCCCCCACCCGGTGTGAGAGCCGCGTCTCCGGTCCGCCGGCCGCTCCCGCAGGGGTACCGCCGGGCCCCTACGACAGTCCTTCGAGGAAGGCCCGCTGATCGGCGAGGAGACCCGGAGGAAAGACCGCGCGCGGGGCGAACACGGCCGTCAGGGGCAGCCGCCACGAGGAGCGCTCGACATCCGTGCGGAGCAGGGCGTGCGTCGCGGCGGGGTAGCGGCGGACGGTGAGCGTGCCGGGCGCGAGCAGGGTCCGGTAGACGGCCTCCGTCTCGGCCCCGTCCACGTTCAGGTCGTCGGCGCCCGAGATCAGCAGCACCGGCACCGGGGGCATCGCCTCCAGGTCCGCGGTCGCGTCCGCTGTGTGGTTGCGACTGATGAACGACCAGCGCTCCGGGCCGATCTCCGGGTCGGCGCCCGGGCTCGCGCGGTACTCCTCGTACGGGGCTCCGCGCCTCAGCAGGGCCAGGCCGGCCTCCCGCACGCGCAGGGCGGCTGCCGTGCGGTCGGCGTCGGCCCCGTCCGCGCGGAGTCCGGCGCGCAGGTGGTACTCCCCCTGGCGCTCCCAGTTGACCGCGGTACCGACCGCGATGACGAAGCGGATGCCGGGGGCGGGGACCCGCGACACCACCTTGGGCATCACCCATCCGGCCTGGCTGGCACCCCACAGGCCGATCCGGCCGGCGTCGATTCCGGGCCGGGTCCGGGCCCAGGCGACGGCGTCCGCGGTCTCGCGGGCCCGGTCGTCCATGGACTGGGCGAGCCAGTCGGCGGGTTTGTCGAGGGAGAGCGAGGCGTACCCGGCGCGGGCGAAGGCCTCCCAGTAGGGCCGGTAGAAGCCGTCGTGGGTGGCGTCGACCTCGCCGTCCCCGTGCACGAAGACCACGAGCGGGAAGGGCCCCGGCCCCTTTCCGGCGGGGGTGGCGAGAACGCCGGCAAGGGTGCGGCCGGCCGCCGGGACGGTGACCCGCCGCTCGTCCAGGTCGTAGGTGTGCTGCCACAGGACGACGCCGGTGAGCGCGGCGGCCAGCAGGAGGACGGTCGTGAGACCGAGGAGGAGGGCGGTACGCAGGGGGCGGGCTGTGCGGCGGGGCTCGGTCATGCAGGACTCCCATTTCGCTCGTTTCAAAAACGATCGTATCGTCGATGAACGTATTATGCTTGTGCGTATGACGACAGAGAGCGTGGAGCTGCGACGCGGGGTGCCCGAAGGGGCCGGGGCGCGCGTCGCCGAGCTGTACTGGGAGGCCTTCGAGGGCAAGCTGGGCGCCGCGCTCGGCCCCGCGGAGGCCGGCCGCCGGTTCCTGGCGGGGCACCTGAACCCGGACCGGGCCGTGACCGCGCTCTCCGGCGGCCCGGACGGCCGGGTCCTGGGCGTGGCGGGCTACCAGCTCGCCGGGCGCGGCCTGGTCGGTGGGGACGCGGCGGCGGTCAGGGCCGCGTACGGGCGGGTCAGGGGCCTGTACCGGGTGTTCCTGCTGGCCCTGCTGGAGCGGACCCCGGCCCGGGGCGAACTGGTCATGGACGGCATCGCGGTGGACCCCGCCGAGCGGGGCCGCGGCATCGGCGGCCTGCTGCTGCGGGAGATCGACGCCATCGCCGGGGAACAGGGCTGCCGGCGGATCCGGCTGGACGTGGTCGCCGAGAACCCGCGCGCGCAGGCCCTGTACGAACGGCACGGGTTCCGGGCGGTCCAGGTGCGGCGGACGCCGTGGCTGCGGGACGTGCTGGGGATCGGGGCCGTGACGACGATGCACAAGGCGGTGCGGCGGTGAACGCGACCACCCCGGCGGACGGAACGGCGCCGACGTCCCCGGCCCGCCCGGCTGCCCCGGCGACCCCCGCAGCCCTGGCAGCCCCGGCAGCCCCGGCAGCTCCGGCGGTCCCCACACGGATGGTCGTGCACGCGCTGGTCCGGGAGGACGGCACGGTGGACGGGGCCGAGCTGTACGAGGTCGCGGGGCTCCTCGGCATGACCGACCAGCAGGTGCGGCTGTGCGTCAAGCGGCTGGTGGCGGAGGGCCGCTTCCGGCTGGAGGGACGCGGCCGGAGGTCCGTCCTGCGGCCCGCGGACGTCCCTGCCGGAGCCGGGTCGGCCGGCGCGGACCCGGCGTCCGTGCCGGAGGCGGTGGAGTTCGTACGCCTCGCCTACCGGCAGGACAGGGGCCTGGAGCCGTGGGACGGGGTCTGGCACGCCTTCGCCTTCGCGGTCCCGGAGTCCGCCCGGGGCGCGCGCGACGCCCTGCGGGACACGCTGACAGGGCTCGGGGCGGCCCCGGTGCAGGGCGGGCTGTACGTGACGCCGAACGCGATCGGGCCGTACGTACGGGCGCGGGCGGCGGAACTGGGGGTCGCGCAGGCGCTGAGCTGCCTCAGCACCCGCGACCTCGTGGTGGGCGGGACCGCCGGCCCGGTCGCCCTGGCGGCTCGGCTGTGGCCGCTGGCCGAGATCGCGGAGCGGTACGAGGCCCTGCGCGCCCTCGCCGAGCGCCGGCCGGACCCCTCGGCGGCGGGCGGCTGCGGCCCGGCCGAGGGCGGCTCCGGCGCGGGCGGGGCCGTGGTGGCGCGGGCCGTGGCGCTGGCGGCCGCGCTGTCCGAGGCGATGGTTCCGGATCCCCTGCTCCCGCCGGAGCTGCTGCCGCAGCCGTGGGCCGGGACGGTGGCCCGGGAGGCCGCCGCGCGGGCCTGGGCGGGGCTCCGGGCCGCCGCCCCCGCCGGAGGCCCGCGGCTGTTCCGCCTGTACGGGGACGCCCTGACCTGAACGGCCCGTCCGGCGGTCCGGGCGGGCTGGAGGTTTGCATGGGTACCAGGTGGTTCGTCCGGGTATATCCCCTGGGACAGCGCGACGACGCAACCCGGCACCGCCGGGGCTCCGCCGTCCGAGGAGCGCAGGCCATGCACCGTACAGAACTCACAGACGTCGCAACCCACGAGGCCAGGACCCTGTCCGTGTCCCTGTTCCGGAGACTGGCCGAGCTGGAGGAGGGCAGCGCGGAGTACTCGTACGTCCGCAACACCCTCGTCGAGCTGAACCTGAGCCTGGTGAAGTACGCGGCCCGCCGGTTCCGCGGCCGGAGCGAGCCCATGGAGGACATCGTCCAGGTCGGGACGGTCGGTCTGATCAAGGCGATCAACCGGTTCGACCCGGCCCGCGGGGTGGAGTTCACCTCCTTCGCACTGCCGACGATCAGCGGCGAGATCAAGCGGTTCTTCCGGGACACCAGCTGGGCCGTGAAGGTCCCCCGCCGGCTCCAGGAGCTGCGCATCGACGCGGCCAAGGCGCACGACGCCCTGGAGCAGGACCTCGGCCGCGAGCCGACGGACGCCGAGCTGGCGGAACACCTGCAGGTCACCCCCGCCGAGCTGGCGGAGGGCCGGAAGGCGGCGCACGCGTACTCCGCGCGTTCCCTGGACGCACCGGTGCAGGACGACGGAACCGACCGGGACGCCTCCTCGGCGCGGCCCTCGCTCGGCGAGGACGAGGAGGCGTACGACCGCATCGAGTGCCTGGAGTCGCTGAAGCCGATACTGGCCGGGCTCCCCGACCGTGAGCGCACCCTGCTCGCGCTGCGGTTCGGGCAGGAGCTCACGCAGTCCGAGATCGGCGACCGGCTGGGCCTGTCCCAGATGCACGTCTCGCGACTGCTGACCCGGACCCTGACGCGGCTGCGGACCGGCCTGCTGACCGACGACGAGCAGCCCGAAGGGACGGCGGCCACCGGCCGGACGGCCCACGACGCGACGACCCACGGCGCAAGGGTCCAGGGCACGTCGGCCCAGGACGAGGCGGCCCCCGGCGGAACGGCTCCCGGCCGGACGACTAGGGCTGCGGGTCCGGCTCCTGGGGACCGCCCGGCCGGCGGCTCCGCGCCGCAACCTCCAGCCAGACCGTCTTGCCGGGCCGCCCGTCCGCCGACGGCACCGAGCCCCAGTTCCGGGCGAGCCGTTCCAGCACGATCAGACCGTGGCCTCCCGGCAGCGCCCGGTCGCCGGGCGGGCGGCGGCGGGGAGCCTCGGGGCTGTCGTCGCTGACCTCCACGCGCAGGCCCTCCGGGCCGTGCCGCAGCACCAGCTCGCGCGGCCCGCCCGCGTGCAGGCAGGCGTTGGTGACCACCTCGGAGACCAGGAGGAGCACGTCCTCCACGGCCTCGGGCCGTCCTTGCCACTGCCAGTCGGCCAGTGCCTGCCGGGTGAAGTCCCGGCACCGGCTCACGACCCCGGCGGTGGCACCGCCCAACACCAGCCTCCGCGTCTGCTCGGTCACAGGGCCTCCTGTCTCCGCGCCGCGCCTACCCCCGTCGAAGGAGGCCAATCCTAGGGGCCGGACACGCCGGGAACGTCCACGAGCCCCCGACGATTTCCCGTCGCATTCCATAGAACGGAACTCAGCTTCCACGATGCGGTAAGTTGCGGTCCCGTTCGCCCCGCCGGTCCTCTTCGCCCCGCCCGAGGGGGATCGAGAACTCCAGGAGGAGAGCCATGGCCGAGAGCCGCGTCGCACTGATCACCGGTTTTTCCTCGGGAATCGGCGCGGCGATCGCCCGCAGGCTCAGCGACGAGGGCATCCGCGTCGTCGTGAACTCCGCCCGCAGCGAGAGCGCCGGGCAGGCACTGGCCGCGGAGCTGCCCGGCGCGGTGTACGTGCGGGGCGACGTCTCCGACGCGGCCGACGCGCGGCGCGTCGTCCAGAGCGCCGTCGACGCCTTCGGCCGGCTGGACATCCTCGTCAACAACGCCGGCGTCACCCGGTTCGTCCCGCTGGACGACCTGGAGGCGGCGGACGCCGACACCTGGCGCCGGATCTTCGACGTCAACGTGATCGGCGCCTGGCAGATGATCACCGCCGCCGCACCCCACCTGCGCGCCTCCGGGGCCGGCTCCGTCGTCAACGTCTCCTCGGTCGCCGGCACCCGGGCCCTGGGCAGCTCCGTGCCCTACGCCGTGAGCAAGGCGGCGTTCAACCACATGACCCGCCTCCTCGCCTCGCAGCTCGGCCCCTCCGTCCGCGTCAACGCCGTCGCCCCCGGACTCATCGACACCCCCTGGTACGAGGACGCCGAGCAGGTCTGGGCGAGCTCCCGCGACTGGATCACCGAGAACACCCCGCTGCGCCGCGTGGGCACCCCCGAGGACGTCGCCGACGCCACCCTCCACCTCGTCAACGCCGCCTACACGACGGGCGACGTCCTCACCGTCGACGGCGGCCGGCACATCGTCTGACGCCCGCGCGCCCACGGCCCCGCGACGGCCGTCCCGGGCGCCCCGGCGACCCCGCCGGAGGCAGCCCGGGGTCCACATCCTGGACAACTACCCTCGTTTCATGAACGCAGCAGCCGACGACCTCGCCGCCGTGAAAGACGCCGACCGGAAGCATGTCTTCCATTCCTGGTCGGCACAGGAGCTGATCGACCCGCTCGCCGTCGCCGGGGCCGAGGGTTCGTACTTCTGGGACTACCAGGGCAACCGCTACCTCGACTTCTCCAGCGCGCTCGTCTACACCAACATCGGTTACCAGCACCCCAAGGTCACCGCGGCCATCCAGGAGCAGGCGGCCAGGCTGTGCACGGTCGCCCCCGGCTTCGCCGTCGACGCGCGCTCCGAGGCGGCCCGGCTGATCGCCGAGCGGACACCGGGCGACCTCGACAAGATCTTCTTCACGAACGCGGGCGCCGAGGCGGTCGAGAACGCCGTCCGCATGGCCCGGCTGCACACCGGACGCCCCAAGGTGCTGTCCGCGTACCGCTCGTACCACGGGGCCACCTCCACGGCGATCAACCTGACCGGGGACGCCCGGCGCTTCGGCAACGACACCGCCACCGCCGGCGTCGTGCACTTCTGGGGGCCCTTCGCCTACCGCTCGCCCTTCTACGCGGCGACCGCGGCCGAGGAGTGCGAGCGGGCCCTGCGCCACCTGGAGGACACCATCGTCTTCGAGGGGCCGCAGTCCATCGCCGCGATCATCCTGGAGACGGTCGGCGGCGCGCCGGGCGTCCTGGTCCACCCGGACGGCTACCTGGCCGGGGTGCGGGCGCTCTGCGACCGCTACGGCATCGTCTTCGTCCTGGACGAGATCATGGTCGGCTTCGGGCGCACCGGCAAGTGGTTCGCCTCCGAGCACTGGGACGTCGTCCCCGACCTGCTCTGCTTCGCCAAGGGCGTGACCAGCGGCTACGTCCCCCTCGGCGGGGTGGCGATCTCGGCCGACATCGCCGCCACCTTCGCCCGCCGGCCCTACCCGGGCGGGCTGACGTACTCCGGACACGTGCTGGCCTGCGCGGCCGCCGTGGCGACGATCAACGTCATGGAGGAGGAGGGCACCATCGAGCAGTCCGCCCGTACCGGCGCGGAGCTCCTCGGACCCGGCCTGCGCGCGCTCGCCGAGCGGCACCCCTGCGTCGGGGAGGTCCGGGGCCTGGGCACCTTCTGGGCGCTGGAGCTCGTCCGGGACCGCCGGACGCGGGAGCCGCTCGTGCCCTACAACGCCTCCGGGGCGGACAACGCACCGATGGCGGAGTTCGCGGCCGCCTGCAAGAAGGGCGGGCTGTGGCCGCTCGTCGCCGGGAACCGCCTCCACGTCGCGCCGGCCTGCAACATCGCGCCGCAGGACGTCGCCAAGGGGCTGGAGATCCTCGACGAGGCCCTCTCGGTGGCGGACGCGCACACGGTCTGACCTGCACATCTGTACGGTCGCCCAATCCGTGGGTGCGGGTGTTCGGACGATCGGTGCGGTGGTCAACCCCCCGCACACATGCTGCAATCCGTGCAGGCCTGTACGAACAACCGCAGGCCAGCACCAAGCACCTACGGACCGGGATGCACGTCAGTCCCGGGGCGGTCCTCCGGGACCGAACGGCGGGGAGCGGGCCGACCGCTGGACGCCGGGCGTACGGGATCCAGACGACCGGACTCCGTGTTCCCGAGTACCCGAAGGAAGACAGCATGAGCAAGCACGTCCTGGCGCAGAACCAGTACGGCAAGGCCGAGAACCGCATCGTCAAGGTCACCCGCAAGGGCAACGACGGTTCCTGGCACGAGATCCGCGACCTCAACGTCTCGGTCGCGCTCCGCGGCGAGTTCCGCGACGTCCACCTGAGCGGCGACAACGGCAACTGCCTGCCGACCGACACCACCAAGAACACGGTGTACGCCTTCGGCAAGGAACACGGGATCGACTCCCCCGAGGCCTTCGGCATCCTGCTCGCCAAGCACTTCGTCTCCTCGCAGCAGCCGATCCGCGAGGCGCAGATCCGCATCGAGGAGTACGTGTGGGACCGCATCCCGGTCCCGACGCGCAAGGAGCAGCACTCCTTCGTCCGCAAGGGCCAGGAGGTGCGCACGGCGCAGATCACCTACAGCGAGACCACCGGGCTCCAGGTCATCTCGGGCCTGAAGGACCTGACGGTGATGAACTCGACCAACTCGGAGTTCCACGGCTACATCAAGGACAAGTACACGACCCTCCAGGAGGCGTACGACCGCATCCTGGCGACCAAGGTCACCGCCCGCTGGGCCCACTCGGCGCTCGCTGCCGACGACGCCTCGTACGACTGGGACCAGTCGTACAAGAAGGTCCGCAAGCACATGCTGGAAGCCTTCGCGGAGACCTACTCGTACTCGCTCCAGCAGACCCTGAACCAGATGGCCGAGCGGGTGCTCGACAACTGCCCCAAGGTCAACGAGGTGCGCCTCAACCTCCCCAACAAGCACCACTTCCTCGTCGACCTGGAGCCCTTCGGGCTGAAGAACGACAACGAGGTCTACTTCGCTGCGGACCGGATGTACGGCCTGATCGAGGGCACCATCCACCGCGACGGGGTGCAGCCGGTGATCGCGACCTCCGACTGGATCGTCGCGTAGCGCACGGCTCCCGCCGACGACCGCGGCCCGGCCCCCTCACGGGGTCCGGGCCGTTGCCCTGCCTGCCGTCGGTCCCTAGCGGGGCCCGCGGCGGCCCCAGGACTCGGTGTCGACGACGTTGCCGCGCTGGTCGCGGAGGGTGGCGCTGTCGCGCTCGTCCCAGATCTGGTGGCGGCGGTCCTGGTAGACGTCGCGACGGGTGTCGCGGCCCTGGCCGGTGTGGACCTTGACGCTGGAGCGGCCGTCCAGGCGGAAGCCGGAGAAGCGGTAGCGGTTGCCCTGACGGTCGGTGAGGGTGAAGCCGCGCAGCTCGACGGCGCGGCGGCCGGTGTTCTTGACCTCGACCCATTCGCGGTTCAGCGCACGGTTGGACCGGTCGTTCCCGCGGGGGCTGTCGTACTGGACGTCACCGATGACGAGCGGGGAGTGCGCGGACCGGTGGCCCCGCCGGTGGTCGTCGGCGACGGCGGGCAGGGCGGTCGCGCCGACCAGGGCGCCGGCGGCCAGGACTGCGGCGAGAGCGCGACGGAGGGTGGGAGAAGCAGACAAGAGCGTGACCCCTTCAACAGTCGGCCCGGCCCGGTCCGCGTGCGCACCGGGGGGCTCCGAACGGTCCCGGCGTCCTGCCGGGAAGCCACACTCTGGCGCCCAACCATCCTCAAACGCCGCCAATTCGGCCCGTGTTGCCTTATCCGGACATATCCGTAACGCTCCCTTGCGGAGGCCACCGGTCAATCCGTGTTGACGAGGGCGGGCGGGCGAGGGCGTGGCACCCGTGGCAGGACCGCGGCCGGCGGGCCTCGCGCCCGCCGTCGTCGGCACCCCTGCCGCCCTCCGCCGCTGCGCCGAACGGGTTCAGGCGTCCGCAACAGCCGGAGCCGCCGGTTCTCCGTACGAACGTTCGCGGTCCGTTGCGGTGTGCGGCAACGGGGGGCGGAGACCCGGCAGGCGGCCGGGCCGGAGGCGTGCGGTCAGCCGCGGTCCGTGTCCGGCCGTCCCACGAGCAGGTTCGGCCGGCCGCCTTCCTCGTCGCCCACCTCCTCGGAGAGCCGAAGGTGGACGCGGTCATCGCCATCGAGGAGGCCGCCGCGCACGGCCACGACCACGGCGAGGCCATCGGCACCGGCCGCGGGCCGGCTGATCCTGGGCCGGCGCCTCGCGCCGCGCGTGGGCAACTGGAACGCCGGCACCGTCGCCGGTGCGGGCTTCGTGGCGCGGTCGCCGTCTCCTCATCAGACCGCCCTGTGGGCGACTTTCGGCCTGGCCTCCGGTTATCTAGCCGAACGCTCCCTTGTGCCCGCCTCCGGAGCCAAGGAGGCTGTGCAGCCGATGAGTTGACGATGAAGGGGCCGATAGCACATGCCGACGGCGATCTGGCGGTGGCGGGGCTGGACGGGCGCGGCACCGTTCTGGCTGAACTCCGTCCTGCTGCTCCTGGCCCCTTTCACCGCCGTCACCCTCCTCGCCCAGATGGGCGTCATCACCGCCCTGGCCGCTCTGGGCGGGCTGGCCCGCCACCTGTGGTTCGGTGACTACGGGCACCCGGCCATCCACCTCGCCGCCGCGCTGATGGGCGCGGCGGCCGCCACTCTCGTGGTGGTCTGAGCCCCGGCCCCCGCTCCTCCCCGGCCCGTCTCCCACCCCGGTGACCTGCGGGCGGACCCTGCCGCGCCCCCGCGGTGTCTGCCGTGCGGGGGTGTCTTCGTCCCCCGGTCGGAGGCTTCTGCGGGCGCTTCGGGGAACGCCCCGGCGTGTCGGGGCACACCCCCGGCATGAGCGCGACGCGATGCGTGCGGACGTCGACACGGACGGCACGGCCGGTGCTGACCCGGGCCCTGACCGTGGCCTGCGTCCTGCTGCTGTGCGTGTTCGGCGCCGGCCCCGCGGGCGCGACGGCCGCCGAGCCCCGTGCGGGTTCCACGGCGCCCGCGGAACCCACGGAAGGGCAGTCGGATCCGGCGACGGACCCCGAGGCGCGGACCGCCGTACGGCCGGCCGCGCGCGGGGTGCCGGGCGTACGGCAGAGGCCCCTGCCGGTGTTTCACGTGAAACACGAGGCCGTGCCCGCCTGCCGGACGCCGTTCGGGACGCCCTGGCCGGTGCCGTCACCGCGGGCGGTACGGAGTGTGGTTCTGCGCTGCTGACGGGTCCGGCCCCGGCTCCCCGCCGGGCTCCGCAGCACGTACCCCACACCCCCGAGCACCGTGAGGTTCCGTCATGCCCATCGACCCCTACGCCGCCCTGAACGCCATGCTCCGCGCCGAGGCCGCCCGCTTCACCCCGCCGGCCCGCCAGGCCGAGCCCGCCGCCGCGAAGAAGGTTGCGGCCTCCGCCGAGTCGGACAGCGAACCGCAGCGGGCCGCGGCCGAGCCGGCCAACTAGCCGCTCCCCATGGGGTGGAAGAGGCTCCGGTTCCCATGCCCTCGGCAACGGAGTTGTGGTCACGTGAAGTACGACCACCGAGCACGGGAACCGGCGCCCCTGTCAGTGTCCGCCCCGCAGGGCCCTGCCGCCCCGGCCGGAGGGACGGAGTCTGCCCGGCCGGAAGTACGGCCGGGCACCGCTCCGGCGGCTCAGTCCTCGCGCGTGTAGTAGCGGTAGAAGGCGGCCGCGCCGACGCCGATGCCCACGAAGAGGCCGATGACGGTGGCCCGCAGCACGGACGAGTGGGTGAGGCTGTGCAGGTACCCTGCGGCGATACCCGCGAAGACGCCGTAGGCGGCGGCGTGCACCTCCCGCTTCAGCCGGGGCCCGACACGGCCCAGCACGAACATGCAGGCGGCGAAGAGAGCACCGCACAGGATCCCGTAGAAGACGTTCCCGGCGTCGACCGGGCCCATCTGGCGCTTGATGAAGGCGGCCCAGACTCCGTAGACGAGTCCGGCGAGCAACGCCCGCGTCAGGGCGTTCCTGACGGTGTGGCCGGTGTCCGCCGTCGAGCGGTAGTGGTGCCGCCGGGAGGCGGTGGGTGCCGCATGTGCCATGACGGGCTCCTCTCTCCCATCATCCAGGGCACACCCGCCGCTCCCGACCAGCAAGTGGATCACCCGTCCGGCCCCGGCCGGCCCCGGCCCCCCGGGCTGGATCTCGCCCGCACGGGGGAACCGGCGCACCCGCACGCAGCAGCCGCGCTCGCGCCCTGTTCCCCGGACCCTTTCCCTGGTGACGTGCGCACCATCCTGTCGGCGGTACTCATCGTCCTCGTGGCCCTGCTGGTGCCCGCGAGCGCCGTCGCGTACTGGGCCGACCGCGAGCTGGGCGACGCGGACCGCTACACCGCCGCCATGTCCCCGCTCGCCTCCGACCCCGCCGTCCAGGGCGTGGTCGTCACCCAGGTCACCCGGGCCCTCGCCGGGCAGATCGACGCGGGCCCCTTCCAGGGCGGGGTGGAGGTGCTCCTGGGCGAGGCCATGCGCTCCTTCACCGGGACCCCCGCCTACCGGACGGCCTGGGAGGCGGCCAACCGCGCCGCCCACGCCGCCTTCCTCGACGCGCTCACCACCGGCCACGGCGACGCCGTCACCATCGACCTCGCCCCCGTCATCGCCTCGGTCAAGGGCGACCTCGTCGCCGACGGCGTGCCCTTCGCCGACCGCATCCCGGAGACCCATCTCTCCGTGAAGGTGATGGAGTACGACGGCCTCGGCGCGCTCAGGAAGGGCTTCCGCATGCTCCAGGTCGCCGGCGTCTGGCTCCCCCTGCTGACCCTGGTCCTGGCCGCGACGGCCATCGCCGTCGCCGTCCGCCGGCGGCGCGCCGTGGTGGCCACCGGACTGGGGCTCGCCGTCGGGGCCGTGCTGCTGTGGATCGCGGTGGCCCTGTGCCGCCGCCTCACCCTCGACGACCTGCCGGCCGACATCGACCGGGCGGCCGCCGGAGCGGTGTACGACGCGCTCACCGCGTTCCTGCGCACCACCGCCCGGGTGATCCTGGCGGCCGGGCTGGTGGCCGCACTCGCCGCCTGGCTGACCGGGCGGCTACGCCGCACCCCATAAGCTCGGAAGGTATCCAACGTAGGCAGAACGACGCAGAACAACCCAGCAGAACCGATTCGCAAGCGGCGGCACGGAAGCGGAATGAGCACCGAACGCACCGAACAGACGGCCCGGCGCTCCCGGCACCGTCCGCTGGCCCCACCTTCCTGGCTGCTCAACGGGCTCCGGCCGGCCACCGCCCCGATCCCCTGGGCCGCCGTGGCGCGCGCCGCCGTCGCCCTGTCCGCGCCGCTCGCCGTCGGCTTCGCCCTGGACGAGCCCCAGTACGGCGCGCTCGTCTCGATGGGCGCCCTGTCCGGGGTCATCGGCGACACCGCCGACGCCTACCGGATGCGGATCCTGAACATCGCCGTACCGCAGTTCTTCGGCGCCGTGGGCGTCACCCTGGGCACCCTGGTCTTCGGACACGGCTGGCTGGCCGTCGGCGCCCTCGCCCTCATCGCCCTGCTCTCCGGGATGATCTCCTCCATCGGCACGATCGCCTCCGTCTCCGGACTGCTGCTCCTGCTCAACGCCGTGATCGGCGCAGGACTGCCGCTGCCCCAGCCCTGGTGGACGGCCCCCCTGCTGATGAGCGCGGGCGGGCTCTTCGTCCTGGCGCTGACCCTGCTGGGCTGGCCCCTGCGCGGCCGGCGTCCCGAGCGCACCGCCGTCGCCGCCACCTACCGGGCCCTGGCCGACGCCCTCCAGGCCGCCGGCGAACCCGCGTACGACGAGCGCCGCCGCCAGGTCACCCAGTCCCTGAACCAGGCCTACGACCTGGTGCTGGGCCGGCGGGCCCGGGAACACGGGCGCAGCCGCTCGCTGGTGCGGATGCTGGCCCAGCTCAACGTGGTGATCCCGCTGGTGGAGGCCGCGCCCGCCCTGCACCTGCGGGGCGGGCCCCTGCCGCCCGAGATCCCGGCCGCCGTGCGGGATCTGGCCGCGGCCGTCGAGGAGGGCCGCACCGGCACCCCCGACCTCGACCTGCCCGCGCCGCAGACCCCGGCGGAGCGTGCCATGGACTCCGCCCTGCGGCACGCGGCAGCCGTCGTGCACCTCACCGAGCAGGACGTGTACCGAGTGGGAAACGACGCCGTCGACGACAAGCTCGGCCGGCCCGCCGCACTGCGGGTCCGGGCCCGCCGCGCACTGCGCGAGATGGTCCTGTCCTCGGCCTCCTGGCGGTACGGGCTGCGGCTCGCCGTGTGCATCGGGATGGCGCAGTCGCTGGTCTCGCTGATCGAGGTCGAGCGGTCCTACTGGGTCGCCCTGACGGTCACCTTCGTCCTCAAGCCCGACTTCGGCTCGGTGTTCTCCCGGGCCGTGCTGCGCGCGCTGGGCACCGCCGCCGGGCTGGTCCTCGCCGCCGCCGTCCTCGCCGAGGTACCGCGCGGCTGGTGGGACGTGCCCGTGCTGGCGGCCCTCGCCGCGCTGATCCCGGCCTTCTCGGCGAAGGGGTACGCCTTCCAGACCGCCGCGATCACCCCGGTGATCCTGCTGCTGTCGGACCAGCTCAACCACCAGGGCTTCGACCTGATCCGGCCCCGCCTCCTGGACAGCCTGATCGGCTGCGCCATCGCCCTCGTCGCGGGCTACCTGCTGTGGCCGGAGAGCTGGCGCACCCGCATCGGCGACCGCCTCGCCGACACCGTGGACGACGCCGCCCACTACCTCGAACGGGCCTTCGCCCCCGTCGCCGGCGAAGCCGACCGCCTCGCGGCGCGCACCGCCCGCCTCCAGGCCCGGCGGCGGATCTACCGGGAGCTGTCGGGCGTACGCAGCGAGTTCCAGCGGGCGCTGACCGAACCGCCGCCGACCGGGGCCCGGGCCGCCGCCTGGTGGCCGCTGGTGGTCGCCGTCGAGCGGATCGTGGACGCGACCACCGCCGCCCGGGTCCGGGTCGACCACGGGGCGCCGGCGCCCGCGGCGGCCGAGGTCGACGGGCTCACCCGGCAGCTGCGCGCCCTGGCCGCGGCGGTGCGCGACGGCCGCCCGTCCCCGGTACGGGCGGCGGCGCTTCCGGTGGACGGGTCCGGCGTGCTCGCCCGCGTGTGCCAGGAGGTCGCGGCGGCCCGCGCGGTCGTCCACCCGGAGGTCTGACCCGGGGCCGGTGCCCCGACCGGCAGGACGCCCCGGGGGCGGGCGCCGCGGGTCACCCGGACGGCCCCGTGCCCGGGCCGGGCGCGTCCCCGCGGGAGAGCATCGGTACATGCACCGCACCCCGGCCGTGGTCCTCCTCACCGCCGTTCTGGCGGCCCCGGCCACCGGGTGCGCCGACGTGGAGGGGCTGCAGAGCGAGGGCGACCTCGGCACGGTGCACGCCCCGCGGACCCTGTGGAAGAACCTCCGCCCCGCCCCGCCCGAACGGGGCCAGCAGCCCGGGACCGCCGCCGTCGTGCCGGGGCTCCCCGCGGTCGCGCAGCGGTCCATGCGGGGCGTGGACGCCCTGGACGTCGTACGGGCCGACGTGACCGCGGCCGCCGCCCAGGACGGCGGGACCGGGCGGCTCGTCGACCCCCGGGCGGTCCAGCGGCTCGCCCTGTGCACACAGGCTGTGGACGGCGGCCCCGGCTGCCCCGTGCGCCCCCGCGTGCTGCACGACCTGACGGGCGACGGCCGGGAGGAGCTGATCACCGCTCTGGACATCGACGGCCGGCTCAGCGAGCTGCGCGTCTACACCGCCCGCGACGACGGCAGCATCGTCCGGATCCTGTCCCGGCGCGCCGTACTGGAAGGGGTGGAGGTGGCCGCCGAGCACCTGGCCGTCCGCGAGCCGTCCTCGAACCCGAAGTACGTCGCCGTCGCCGACTACGTGTGGGACCCGGAGACCGGGAGCATGAACCTGGAACAGCTGACGCTCGACGACTGCCGGGCCCTGCCGGACTCCCCCCTGAGTGCGGACCGGTCGCCGTGCGCGCGCTGAGCAGCCTCCGCTGGAAGATCGCCCTGACCACCACCCTGGTCTGCTGCACGGTCGCCGCCGTGCTGGGGATCCTGGTGCACAACGTGGTCGCCCGGCAGATCGTCGGAGAGGTCCGCAAGGAGGCGCAGACGGAACTGGACCACGCCCTGGGCCACTACGAGTACGGCACCGCGCACGGCGACGTGGACGCCGCACTCGACCCGCCCGGCCTGCCGCGCCGGCTCCGCGAGCTCGTCGCCCGCGGGATGACCGGCAGCATGGTCGGCGAACACGGCGGCGAACCCGTCATGTGGGCGGCCGGACCCGCCGACGACGAGGCCCTCGCCGTGCGGATCCCGTACGGGGACACCCGGGCGCGGCTCCGGGAGATCGACACCGCGATCCTCGCCTCGGCGGCCGTCGCCGCCGGAGTGGTGGCGCTGGCCGGGCTCTTCCTGGCCAACCGGATCAGCCGGCGCCTGACGGCCACCGCCGCCGTGGCCCGCCGGATCACCGCCGGGGACCTCGACGCACGGGTGGACTTCCCGGCCGACGCCGCCGACCCGCCGGACGGGCCCGACGGGCCGTCCCCGTCCCGGGACGAGGTACGGGACGTGGCGCGGGCGCTCGACTCGATGGCCGGCTCCCTCCAGGAGCGGCTGGAGGCCGAGAAGCGCTTCACCGCGGACGTCGCGCACGAACTGCGCACCCCGCTCACGGGCTCACTGGCCGCGGCCGCGCTGCTGCCCGAGGGCCGCCCCAAGGAGATGATCAACGACCGGCTCAGGGCCCTGCACCTGCTCACCGAGGACCTGCTGGAGATGTCCCGGCTCGACGCGGGCGTGGAGCAGGCCGACCTGGCCCGCGTGGAGCTCGGACGGGCGGTGGAACGGGCCGTCGGGGGAACCCGGGTGGCCGCCTCCGTACGGGTGGTCCGGGACGCGGTGGTGCTCACCGACCGGCGGCGCCTGGACCGGATCCTGACCAACCTGCTGGTCAACGCGGACAAACACGGCGGACCGCCCGTCGAGGTGACCGTGGAGGGGCCGGTGGTGGTCGTCCGCGACCACGGCCCCGGCTACCCGCCCGAGCTCATCGAACAGGGACCGCAGCGGTTCCGTACGGGCGATCCCGGACGCGGGCGCGGCCACGGGCTGGGCCTGACGATCGTGGCCGGACAGGCCGCGGTCCTGGAGATCGCCCTCGACTTCGCGAACGCCCCCGGCGGGGGCGCCGTGACCACGCTCCGGCTGCCCGTCGGGCGTCTGCCGGACGCGCAGTGAACCGCCTCGGCCGGGGGCCGCGCACCGCGGCGGGCCGTGTCCCGCGTGACACGGGGTACACGCGGGACACGGCCCGCCGGAAGGCGGTGCGGACGGTCAGTGGGGACCGGTCAGCGGGAGCCGATCCGGGACCTGACCCGTCAGACTCCGATGTTGCGGCCGTCCTTGCGCCAGACGGACACGACCGCCGGACGGACGATCTTGCCGGGGCCGTCGGGCCACACGGACTGCGGCTTCTCCACGGACGCCCCGTCCAGCTCGCCCGGATGCTGCACGGCCACCAGCACGCGCTTGTCCTGGATGATCGGGCCGCAGGTCTCGGCGCCCCGCGGGACGGTCAGGAACTGCTTCAGCTCACCGCGGCGCTCACCGGCGGTCGCGACGCCGAACAGGCCGTCGTGGGAGCCGAGCTGGTTGCCGTCCGTGGAGATCCACAGGTTGCCGTGCGGGTCGAAGGCCACGTTGTCCGGGCAGGAGATCGGGCTGACCTTGTCCTTCGGGAAGCCCGCGAAGTAGGTCGCCGGGTCGTTCGGGTCACCGGCCACCAGGAACAGCCGCCAGGCGAACCCGTCGCCGGCCGGGTCGTCGAAGTTCTCGGCGAGCTCCAGGATCTGGCCGTGCTTGTTCAGGTTGCGCGGGTTGGCCTCGGTGGCGCCTTCCTTGCCCGGCTTGCCGCGGTCGGTGTTGTTGGTCAGCGCGACGTAGACGCGGCCGGTGCGCGGGGAGGGCTCGACGTCCTCGGGACGGTCCATCTTCGTGGCGCCCACCTTGTCGGCGGCCAGGCGCGTGAAGACGTACACCTCCTCGGCGGTCATGCCCTCGACGTGCGAGACGTTGCCGGTGGCCAGCTTGATCCACACACCGGAACCGTCGAACTCGCCGTCGTCGGGCAGCTTGCCCGAACCGTCGAGGGCCGCGGCCGGGGAGTCACCGGTCAGCTTGGCGACGTACAGGGTTCCCTCGTCGAGCAGCGTCAGGTTGTGCTCCTTCGCCGCCCGCGAGCTGCCCTTCTTCATCTGCTTCGACGAGACGAACTTGTAGAAGTAGTCGAAGCGCTCGTCGTCGCCCATGTAGACGACCGGACGGCCGTCCTCGGTCAGGCGGGGCTGGGCGGCCTCGTGCTTGAAGCGGCCGAGCGCGGTGCGCTTGCGCGGGACGGAGTTCACGTCGTACGGGTCCAGTTCGACGACCCAGCCGTGGCGGTGGGACTCGTTCGGCTCCTGCGCCACGTCGAAGCGCTTGTCGAACCGCTCCCACTTGCGCTCGGTGGCCCCGGCGCTCACTCCGTAGCGCTTCAGACGGGCCGCCTGCGCCGGGTCGGTGACCTGGCCGGCGTTGGCGAAGTACTGGTTGAAGTTCTCCTCGCCGTGGAGGGTCGTTCCCCACGGAGTGGTGCCGCCGGCGCAGTTGTTGAGGGTACCGAGCACCTTGGTGCCCGTGGGGTCCACCGAGGTCTTCAGCAGGGCGCCGCCCGCGGCCGGGCCCGTCATCCGGAACTCGCTGGTGGCGGTCAGCCGGCGGTTGAGCTGGTGGCGGGAGACCGCGGTCAGCTTGCCGCTGCGGTGGTCCTCCTGCACGACGACCACGGACAGGCCGTGCGCGGCCCAGGCGATCTCGACCTGCTCGCGGGTCGGGTTGGCCGGGTCGTACGCCTTGAACATCAGCTGCTCGTCCGTGTACTCGTGGTTGGCCACGAGCAGCTGTTGGCGCTCGTAGCCGTCGCCGAGCGGGAGCAGGCTGAGGAAGTCGTTGTTGTAGCCGAACTGACCGGCCTGGGCGGCGGCGGTCTGCCGGTCGGGGTCGAAGCCCGGGGCGCCCTTCACGATCGGGTCGCCCCAGCGGATCACCACGTTCTGCTCGTGGCCCTCGGGGACGGTGACCTTGTCGTCGGTGTTCGGCGCGACCGGCTTGAAGCGCAGGCCGCGGGCCGCCTGGCCCGCGTCCTTGGTGCCCCCGGCCGGCTCGGTGGCCACGGCGGTCTGCCCGCCGCCCGCGGCGCCGAGGGTGACGGCGGTGCCCGCGGCCGTGGCGACCGTGACGACGGCGGCCGAGCGCAGCATCGAGCGACGGGAGTAGGCGCGGGCTATGACGTCACCGGCGTACTCGTTGTCGCTGGTGTTGGGCACCTCGTGGAAGCAGGCGTCGCCACAGCGGTAGCGACAGGTGAGGGCGGAACGGCCGCCCCCATGCGGGTTGCCGATGAGCGGCAGGAGCTTGCGCACGAATGTCCTCCGAGTAGCTGCGTTGGGCGCCGACAACGTGTCGGAACGATCCAGCCGTGACGGTAGGCGCGGGTTGCGCCGAAGCGGCGGCGCGGGGATGAACGATCGGTGAACCCGGCACGTCGGAGCGACAGTTCGGGAGACGGTGCGGGCCTGCTGTGAGGGTGTTCGGGAGCCGGACGCCACGAAAGGTGCCCCTGCCGAAGATCCAGCCAGGCGGCCGATAACCTTACGTGTCCACTCTGGGCAGGGATCATCCGCGCAGCACGGACAAATGACTCACGCACTCATGCGAAAGGCCTGGCCCATGGGTATTCGGAGCTTGTTGCGCAAGGTGTTCGGACGGTCTCCGGAACCGGTTCCGGAGACTTCGGACGCCCCTTCCGCGGGTCTGCCGAGCCAGGCGGACCGCACCCCGCTGGACGCGGCCGCCGAACTGGTGGCGGCGTCCTTCGACAACCCGACCGTTCCGCCGCAGTCCGCTCCGCGGGACCGTGAGCCGGGTACGGTCCTGACGGCCCCGGCCCCCGCCGCGACCGCGGACCCGACGGTCCCGGAGGCCCGCCGCGCCCCCGCGGCGAAGCCCGCCCCGGCCCCCGCGGCGGAGCCCGTCGCCGACCCCGCCCCGCAGCCGGCCTCCGAGGCCCCCGCTGCGGAGCCCGAGCCGGCCGCTGTGGCCGAGGCGGAGCCGGTTGCCGTGGCCGAGGCGGAGCCCGGGGCCGTGGTCGAAGCCCAGCCCGTGGCGGTCGAGGCTGAGGCCGAACCCGTCGCCGTGGTCGCTGAGGCCGAGCCCGTGGCCGTCGTCGCCGAGGCGGAGCCCGAGCCGGTTGCCGTGGTCGAAGCCCAGCCCGTGGCGGTCGAGGCTGAGGCCGAACCCGTCGCCGTGGTCGCTGAGGCCGAGCCCGTGGCCGTCGTCGCTGAGGCCGAGCCCGAGCCGGTTGCCGTGGTCGAAGCCCAGCCCGTGGCGGTCGAGGCTGAGGCCGAGCCCGTCGCCGTGGTCGCTGAGGCCGAGCCCGTTGCCGTGGTCGCGGATGAGGCCGTTGCGGTCGTCGAGGCTGAGCCCGTCGCAGTGGCCGAGCCCGTTGCGGTCGTCGAGGCTGAGCCCGTCGCCGTGGAGGCCGAAGTCGCGGCCGTGGCCGTCGAGGTGGCCGAGCCGGAGGCCGTCGTGGCCGAGGCCGAGCCGGTCGCCGAGCCGGAGCCCGTCGCCGCCGGGGCCGGGCCGGCGCACGCGCTGGCCCTGGTGAAGCGGGAGGCTCCCGGGGTGGCGGGGGCCTACAAGGCCGCCGGGCAGGTGCTGCGGGCCAAGGACAGGGCCGGGGCGCGGGCCAAGGTGTACCTCGTCCTGGACCGGTCGGGTTCCATGCGCGGGTTCTACAAGGACGGCAGCGCCCAGTACCTCGCCGACCACGCCCTCGCCCTGGCCGCGCACCTCGACGAGCAGGCCACCGTCCACACGGTGTTCTTCTCCACGGAGCTGGACGGCACCGCCGACCTGACGCTCGGCGGCCACGACGCCGCCTGGGTCGAGGTCCGCCACGCCGAACTCGGCCGCATGGGCCGCACCAGCTACCACGTGGCCGTGGAAGCGGTCGTCGAGCGCTACCGCAAGGACGGCGGCGAGGGTCCGGCCCTGGTCGTCTTCCAGACCGACGGCGCCCCCGACAACCGCCAGCCCGCCAAGGCGGCCCTGGCCGAGGCGGCGACCGCCGCCCCCGGCATCCACTGGCAGTTCGTCGCCTTCGGCGACCACGACGCCAAGGCCTTCGACTTCCTGCGCAAGCTGGACGCCGACAACGCCGGCTTCTTCCACGCCGGCCCCGCCCCGGCCGAACTGACCTCCGCCGCCCTCCTCAAGGGCATCCTGGAGCGGTTCTAGTCCGGACACGGACGAAGGGCCCGGGATCCACAGGATCCCGGGCCCTTCGTCACGACCGGGGCGTCTAGCGCGCGGCGTCCGGGTGGACGGCCTCGGCGACCGGCTTGGCGTCCGACGCCTTCGTCTCCACCGGCTTGCGCAGGGCGATGTTCAGCTCGCGCAGGCGGGTCTCCTCGAGCACCGTCGGCGCGCCCATCATCAGGTCCTGCGCGTTGCCGTTGAGCGGGAAGGCGATGGTCTCGCGGATGTTCGGCTCGTCGGCCAGCAGCATCACGATGCGGTCCACGCCCGGGGCGATGCCGCCGTGCGGCGGGGCGCCGAGGCGGAACGCGCGCAGCATGCCCGCGAATTCGCGCTCGACGGTCTCGGCCTCGTAACCGGCGATCGCGAACGCCTTGAGCATGACCTCGGGCTCGTGGTTCCGGATGGCACCGGAGGACAGCTCGATGCCGTTGCAGACGATGTCGTACTGCCAGGCCAGGATGTCGAGCGGGTCCTTCTCCTCCAGGTCCTTCATCCCGCCCTGCGGCATGGAGAAGGGGTTGTGGGAGAAGTCGATCTTGCCGGTGTCCTCGTCCTTCTCGTACATCGGGAAGTCGACGATCCAGCAGAAGCGGAAGACGTTCTCCTCGAAGTGGCCGGCGCGCTTGGCGGCCTCGACCCGGACCGGGCCCATGATCTTGGAGACCTCGTCGAACTCGCCCGCGCCGAAGAAGACGGCGTGCCCGGGGACCAGGCCCAGACGCTCGGTGAGGACCTTGACGTTCTCCTCGGTGAGGAACTTGGCGATCGGGCCGGTCAGGGCGCCGTCCTCGCCGACGCGGACCCAGGCCAGGCCCTTCGCGCCGAGCGAGATCGCGTACTCGCCGAGGCCGTCGAAGAACTTGCGCGGCTGCCCGGCGGTGTCCGGGACGGCCAGCGCGCGGACGTGCTTTCCGGCGAACGCCTTGAACTCCGAGCCCTCGAACACGTCGGTGATGTCGACGAGTTCCAGCTTGGCGCGCAGGTCCGGCTTGTCGTTGCCGTACTTGAGCATCGACTCGCGGAAGGGGATCCGCGGGAAGGGGGAGGTGACCTCGCGGCCGTTGCCGAACTCGGTGAAGAGCTCGGTCATCAGGCGCTCGATCGGCTGGAAGACGTCCTCCTGCTCGACGAAGGACATCTCCACGTCGAGCTGGTAGAACTCGCCCGGCGACCGGTCGGCGCGGGCGTCCTCGTCGCGGAAGCAGGGCGCGATCTGGAAGTACCGGTCGAAGCCGGAGATCATCAGCAGCTGCTTGAACTGCTGCGGGGCCTGCGGCAGGGCGTAGAACTTGCCCGGGTTCAGACGGGACGGGACCACGAAGTCACGGGCGCCCTCGGGGGAGGTCGCGGTGAGGATCGGGGTCGCCATCTCGTTGAAGCCGAGGGCCACCATCTTGGAGCGGATGGAGGCGATGACGGCGGACCGCAGCATGATGTTGCGGTGCATGCGCTCGCGGCGCAGGTCCAGGAAGCGGTACTCCAGACGCCGCTCCTCGTTCACACCGTCGTCGGTGTTGATCGTGAAGGGCAGCGGGGCGGCCGCGCCGAGGACCTCGACCGAGGCGGCCTCGATCTCGATCTCGCCGGTGGGCAGCTCGGGGTTGATGTTCTCGGCGCCGCGGGAGACGACCTTGCCGTCGATGCGGACGACGGTCTCCTTGGAGAGCTTGTCCAGCGCCTCGGCGGCCGGGGTGCCGGGCCGGGCGACGAGCTGCGTGATGCCGTAGTGGTCACGCAGATCGATGAAGAGGATGCCGCCCAGGTCTCGACGGTTGTGCAGCCAGCCGCTCAGCCGGACGTCGGAGCCGACGTCAGAGGCGCGGAGCTCGCCGCAGGTGTGGGACCTGTACCGATGCATCAGTCATCCAGTTCTTCGCGATACCAGGGTGGATTCAACCCTCACAAGGTTACCGTCCGGGCGGGGGGCCGGTCGGGCACGCCCGCCGGGCCCCGCTGGAGAGGCACCACGGGGGGATGACCTGTAAAGATGACCGGGTGCGCACCGAGGACGTCCTGGCCGCCATCGCGACCGGCCTGTGGCGATGGGACAACGCCTCCGGGACGGTCACCCTCGACGGCGAGGCCGCCCGGCTGCTCGGGCTGCCCGCGGAGCCCGTGGTGCTGCCGGAGGTCGCCGTGCGCTCCCGCTTCCACCCGGTGGACTGGAACGAGATCAACGGCATCGTCACCCTCGCCGTGGCCGAGGACACCCTCGCCGAGGCACGGCTGCGGATCATGGACGAGGACGGGCGGGTCCTGCGGACCGTACGCAGCCGCTCGAAGCCGCTGGAGAACCGGACCGCCGACGGGCGCGTCGACTACGAGCTGATCGGCACGATCCAGGAGATCGCGGAGCCACAGCCGGGGACCACGGCCGTGCACACCCCGATCACCGGCGACTGGCGGCGCTCCCGCGAGGCCTTCCTGCTGGACGCGGGCCGGGCCCTGGCGGAGGCCCGGTCCACGACCGAGGTGCTGCGGGTCGCGGCCTCCCTGTCCATGCCCGGCTTCAGCCCCGACGGGCTGGCCGTCTTCGGCGTGGCCGGGGAACGGCTCTCGCTCATCGGGCACCACGGGCACGGCCCCGGGGACGAGGGGCCCTTCGCGGAGATGCGGCTCGACACGGACTACCCGGCCACGGAGGTCGTCCGTACCGGCCGGGCGATCTACCTGCCCTCGCCCGAGGAGTACAAACGGCGTTTCCCGGCCACCTGGCCGCTCGCACAGCGCTTCGGCCGGGCCTCCTGGGCCTTCCTGCCGCTCATCGTGGCCGGGCGGACCATGGGCGCCTGGATGGCCGCCTTCAAGCACCCGGTGTCCTTCTCGCCCGACGAGCGCTCCGTCCTGACGACGGTGGCCCGGATGCTGGCCCAGGCCCTCCAGCGGGCCGGGGTGGCGGAGTCCGAGCGGGAGCTGACCACCGGCCTGCAGCGCTCGATGATGCCGCAGCTCGGCCCGGAGATCCCCGGCATGACGATCGCCGCCCGGTACGTCCCGACGGGCGGCGGCCTCCAGGTCGGTGGCGACTGGTACGACATGATCCCGCTGCCCTCCGGCCGGTTCGCCCTGGTCATCGGCGACGTACAGGGCCACGACGTGCGGGCGGCGGGGCTGATGGGGCAGCTGCGGATCGCGGTGCGCGCGTACGCCTCGGAGGGCCACCGGCCCGACGCGGTGCTCTCCCGCGCCTCCCGCTTCCTGGCCGGCCTGTGCTCCTCCCAGGAGAGCGACGCGTACGGGAACGGACGCGGGGCCGCCGAGGCGGACGCGGACTTCCAGAGCCCGCGCTTCGCGACGTGCCTGTACGTGGAGTGCGACCCGCAGACGGGGGTCCTGGAGGTGGCCCGGGCCGGCCACCCCGACCCCGCGGTGCGGATGACGGACGGCACCGTCCTGATGCGCCCCACCTCGGGCGGGCTGCCCCTCGGCATCGTCCCGGACACCGACTACCCGACGACTCGGTTCACCCTGGAACCCGGCGAGACGATGATGCTGTGCACCGACGGGCTCATCGAGACCGGCGGCCACGACCTCGACACGGGCTGGGCCCGGCTGCGCGCCGTCCTGGAGTCGCAGCCGCCGGGCGCCGGGAGCCCGGCGCCGGGGCACGGCGAGCCGGGCCACGCCGAATCCGCGCGGCCCGGGGCCGGGCACCTGGAGAAGCTGGCCGACCTGCTGGTCCAGGCCGTGCACGGGCCCTCCTCGCACCACACCACCGGCCCGCTGGCCGACCGGCGCGAGGACGACATAGCCGTGGTCCTGCTGTGGCGCGAGAGCGAGGACTGCGGCTGCGGCACCCCGCAGCACCCGTCCCGGCCGGCCCGCCGCACCATGCTGACCGTGGCCCAGGCGGAACCGGCACGGATCGCGGGCGCCCGGCAGCAGATCCGCGAGCTGCTGCACGACTGGGCGGACGCGGAACAGGTGGACTCGGCGGTGCTCATGGTCTCCGAGATGGTGACCAACGTGCTGATGCACACGGACGGCGACGCCCTGCTGGTGGCCGAGGCCGTGGGCGAGCTGGGCGAGCGGCGGCTGCGCGTCGAGGTGGCCGACGGGAGCGACGAGCTCCCGCACAAGCGGCACCCGGGCGAGATGGCCTCCAGCGGCCGCGGCGTCCTGCTCATGGAGATGCTCGCCGACACCTGGGGCGTGGACCCGCGCGGTGAGGGCAAGTCCATCTGGTTCGAGCTCTACGAGCGCTCCAAGCGGCCCGACTCCTGACGGTGCGCCTCGGCCTAGTCGCGTGCGTAGGAACCGAGGCCGACCAGGCAGTACACGTATTCGTTGATGACGGAGCCGTTGAGGGTGTAGCGGTGGGAGAAGGCGTACTGCGTCTTGGGGTAGTCATCGCAGCGGTCCATGTCGGAGGTCATCGGGATGCTTCCGATGACCCGGTAGTGCGCGTCGGCGGCCGAGCAGGGCACCTCCTCCACGTCGTCGACGCGCTGCGCCGTCGTCGAGTCCGGCAGGGTGCCGTTGAGGCAGGTGCCCCTGTCGTACGGGGTGGGGGCGGCCTCCTGCGTCGGCTCGGGCACCTCGGCTGGGGCGCTGTAGGTCGGCGGGGCGGGGGCCGGGGCCGGACTGTAGGAAGGGCTGTCGGACGAGTCCGACGGCTCCGGGCTCGCCGACCAGGTGGGTGACGCCGAGCCGGACGCCTTGCCGTCTGCGCCGTCGCCGGAGCCGAACGCGAAGATGCCGGTGAGCACGGCCGCGCAGATGCCGGCCGCCACCAGGCACCCGGCGGCGGGCCTGCCGCCGCGGGCTGTGCGCGGCGGGGCCGGCGCCGTGGCGTAGGGGTCGCCGCCGCCCGGCCGGGCAGCCGACGGCTGCGTCGGCGTCGCGAACGGATTGCCACCGCCCGGCGGCGCCGGCCGGGGCGTCGGCGTCACCGCCGGGAGGGGAGTGGTCCTCGGCTCCGGCCGGGCGGGGGTCGGCCCTGCGGGTGCCGGTGCCGCGGGCGCCGACACCCTGACCCGCACGGGCACCTCGCCACCGCCGGCCCGCACGCGGACGAGTTCGCCGTCCCGGGTGCCGGACGGGATGCGCAGCCGCGCCGGGCCGGTCGGGAGCGTGACGGTGAGGATCACCCCGTGGGCCGCCTGCTGCGGAGTGATCGTCACGTCGACTTCCTGCGCAGACACCAACTGCTCCTCAGGGCCGGGGCGTTCCGGGACGGGCTCTCCTCGGATTGTGGCCCGGCCCTGCCCGCGGACGCAGCCGTTCCGTCAGGACGGCGGGACCCGTCCGCCCCGCGGCACCCCCCGCCGCCCGACGGGCAGGAGGCGGGGCCTCCGGGGGAGGTGACGGATTCGGCCCCGGAGCGGTCCCGGGAACGGTCCCGGGAGGGGCGCCGGGAACGGTCCTGGAGGGGCTCTACTAGGAGTGCTGCTCCGCCGACTTGGTCCGCTCGCGGGCGGTGGTCGGGACGGTGCCCAGCCGGCCCGCCTGGAAGTCGTCGAAGGCCTGCTGGAGTTCGTGCCTGCTGTTCATGACGAACGGCCCGTAGTGCGCCATCGGCTCCCGGATCGGACGCCCGCCGAGGAGGACGACCTCCAGGTCCGGGGTGTTCGCGTCCTGCGAGGCGTCCGCCCGTACCGTGAGCGATCCGCCCTCGCCGAAGACGGCGGTCTGCCCGGTGTGGAGGGGCCTGCGCTCCTCACCGACCGAGCCGCGCCCGGCCAGCACGTACACCAGGGCGTTGAAGTCCTCCCGCCACGGCAGGGTGATCTGCGCGCCCGGCGTGACGGTGGCGTGGACCATCGTGATCGGGGTGTGGGTGATGCCCGGGCCCTGGTGGCCGTCCAGCTCACCGGCGATCACGCGGAGCAGGCCGCCGCCGTCCGGGGTGGACAGCAGCTGGACCTGGCCGCCGCCGATGTCCTGGTAGCGCGGGGGCATCATCTTGTCCGAGGCCGGGAGGTTCACCCACAGCTGGAGGCCGTGGAAGAGGCCGCCGGACACGACGAGGGACTCCGGCGGGGCCTCGATGTGCAGGAGGCCGGACCCGGCGGTCATCCACTGCGTGTCACCGCCGTTGATGACGCCGCCTCCGCCGTTGCTGTCCTGGTGGACGAAGGTGCCGTCGATCAGGTAGGTGACGGTCTCGAAGCCGCGGTGCGGGTGCCAGGGGGTTCCCTTCGGCTCGCCCGGCGCGTACTCCACCTCACCCATCTGATCCATCATGATGAACGGGTCGAGGTACTGGTAGTTGATCCCCGCGAAGGCGCGGCGCACCGGGAATCCCTCGCCCTCGAACCCACCGGGAGCGGTGGTGACGGCCAGCACCTTGCGCGGGACGACCGCCTGCGGCTCGGCCACACGGGGGAGCGTCAACGGGTTCTCAACAGTCACTGCGGGCATGGTCAGGACCTCCTTCTGGCAACGAGTTTAGTTGAAACTCGAACTTTCTGCCACACCTGCGCTCAACGGGACGGGTGCCGGGAGAATTCCCGGACGGACCCAACCTCCGCGTGCGATCCCGCGTCCTACCCGTCGTGATCGACCCGCTCGGAACAGACGACACGACGGACCGCGAGGAGCAGGGGGAAGGCCTCAGGTCGGGCCCCCTGTGGCGGCACGCCCTCTACGCCCTGGGCGTCACCCTCTGCGGGCTCGCCCTCGGCTGGGTCGCGTCGGTCTTCCGCCTGGGACCCCCCGAGTACGGCATCCCCAGCGCCGCCCCGGGCTCCCCCTGGGCCCTGCTCGCCGCGTGCGGCGCCGCCGGTCTCGTCGTGGCCGGGCTGCTGCGCGGGGCCGCGGCGAGGATCCCCGTCCACGCACCGGGCAGGGCGGGCTTCCTGCTGGTCTTCATGGGGACCCGGCTCGCCCTCGGCTTCCGCCCGGAGCCGGACCCGCTGGCCGCCGGGGCCGCCGTCGCACTGCTGGCCGCCGTGGCCTGGATCGGCCAGGCCGCATGGTTCCACCACCGCGCCGGCCGCGCCGGCGGCCGGCCGGACCCCGCCTGACCGGCAGGGCCCGCAGGTACGCGGCGTACGCCGCGTACGCCGCGTCCCGCCGCCGGGACCCCCGTCACCCTTTCGGCCCTGCCCGAAGGATCACCCGGTCCCGCCGGGAGGGCCGCCGGACGGGGCGGCGCCCGCCCAGCCCCCGGCCGCCCCGTCCGGCCTCGAAGTGCGGCGGCCCGGGCACCGCGAAGGCCGTGCCGTGCCGGCCACCAGCGCGAGGCTCGGTTCGAGCAGCGGCAGCGGTTCCGCGGCGAAGGTGACGTCGAGCAGGTCCTCCGCACCGAAGTGCACCCTGAGCACGCATCACCCCCCGCCGTCGGGCCCGCCCATCCGCCGGCGCGGGAACGGTGTCCGCCGTCTGCGCGACGAGGCCGTCCGGCCGCCTGCGCAGCACATGGCGTCTAGCCGTACATGCGGCGCATCGCGTAGTCGACCATCTGCTCGACCGCCTTAGCGTCGAAGACCATGCGGTGGTCGCCCTCCATGTCGAGGACGAAGCCGTACCCGGTCGGCAGCAGGTCGATCACCTCGGCGCCGGTGATCACGAAGTACTTGGACTCCTTGCCGGCGTACCGGCGCAGCTCCTTGAGCGTGGTGAACATGGGGATGACCGGCTGCTGCGTGTTGTGCAGGGCCAGGAAGCCCGGGGTGTCGCCGCGCGGGCAGTAGACCTTCGACGTCGCGAAGATCTGCTGGAAGTCCTCGGCCGAGAGCGACCCGGTGGTGAAGGCCCGTACCGCGTCGGCGAGCGACGGCGGCGAGGGCTCGGGGTACAGCGGCTGCTCGCCGTACCCCCCTGCCATCTGCTGCGGGGGCGCGTACTGCTGCCCTGCGCTCACGTTCTGGTCGTAGCCGTACATGGACCGAAGCCTACCGACCGGCCCCGGCCCGCAGGCACGCAATCGCGCCAGGCTTGACCCTGGTCACAGTTGCCCGGCAAGGGTTGCCCTTATTACCGGCGGGTAGCATCATTACGTTACCGATTGGTATGTACGAGGAACCTGTCTCCCCGAGCCTTAACGGAGCCGTCGCCATGGGGCACTACAAGTCGAATCTCCGCGACATCGAGTTCAACCTCTTCGAGGTGCTCGGCCGCGACAAGCTGTACGGCACCGGTCCCTTCGAGGAGATGGACACCGAGACCGCCAAGAGCGTCCTGTCCGAGCTGGCCCGCCTCGCCGAGAACGAGCTGGCCGCCTCCTTCGAGGACGCGGACCGCAACCCGCCGGTCTTCGACCCGGCCACCAACACCGCGCCCGTCCCGGCCTCCTTCAAGAAGAGCTACGAGGCCTTCATGGACTCGGAGTACTGGCGCCTGGGCCTGCCCGAGGAGATCGGCGGCACCACCTCGCCCCGCTCCCTGATCTGGAGCTACGCGGAGCTGCTGCTCGGCTCGAACCCGGCCGTCTGGATGTACTCCTCCGGCCCGGCGTTCGCCGGCGTCCTCTTCGAAGAGGGCAACGAGGCGCAGAAGAAGGTCGCCCAGATAGCCGTCGAGAAGCGCTGGGGCTCCACCATGGTCCTCACCGAGCCGGACGCCGGCTCGGACGTCGGCGCCGGCCGCACCAAGGCGATCCAGCAGGCGGACGGTTCCTGGCACATCGAGGGCGTGAAGCGCTTCATCACGTCCGGTGAGCACGACATGGAGGAGAACATCCTCCACTACGTCCTCGCGCGCCCCGAGGGCCACGGCCCGGGCACCAAGGGCCTGTCGCTCTTCCTCGTCCCGAAGTTCCACTTCGACTGGGAGACCGGCGAGCTGGGCGAGCGCAACGGCGTCTACGCCACGAACGTCGAGCACAAGATGGGCCTCAAGGCCTCCAACACGTGCGAGATGACCTTCGGCGACCAGCACCCCGCCAAGGGCTGGCTGATCGGTGACAAGCACGACGGCATCCGCCAGATGTTCATGATCATCGAGTTCGCCCGGATGATGGTCGGCACGAAGGCCATCGCCACCCTCTCCACCGGCTACCTCAACGCGCTGGAGTACGCCAAGGAGCGCGTGCAGGGCCCCGACCTGGCGAACTTCATGGACAAGACCGCGCCCAAGGTCACCATCACGCACCACCCCGACGTGCGCCGCTCGCTCATGACGCAGAAGGCGTACGCCGAGGGCATGCGCGCCCTCGTCCTCTACACCGCCTCCGTCCAGGACGCGATCCAGGTCAAGCAGGCCGCCGGCGAGGACGCCTCCGCGGAGATCGGCCTCAACGACCTGCTCCTGCCGATCGTGAAGGGCTACGGCTCGGAGAAGTCCTACGAGCAGCTCGCGCAGTCCCTGCAGACCTTCGGCGGTTCCGGTTACCTCCAGGAATACCCGATCGAGCAGTACATCCGCGACGCCAAGATCGACACCCTCTACGAGGGCACCACGGCCATCCAGGGCCAGGACTTCTTCTTCCGGAAGATCGTCCGCGACCAGGGCGCCTCGCTGAACGTCCTCTCCGAGACGATCAAGAAGTTCCTGGCCGAGGCGGCCGGCGGCGACGACCTCGCCCCGGCGCGCGACGCGCTCGCCAAGGCGGCCGTCGACCTGGAGGCCATCGTCGGCCAGATGATCGTCGACCTCACCGCCACCGGCGAGGACGTGAAGAACATCTACAAGGTCGGCCAGAACACCACCCGCCTGCTCATGGCCTCCGGGGACGTGGTCGTCGGATACCTGCTCCTCAAGGGCGCCGCCGTGGCCGCCGAGAAGCTGGCCACGGCCTCCGCGAAGGACGTGCCCTTCTACACCGGCAAGATCGCCGCCGCGAAGTTCTTCGCGTCGCAGGTCCTGCCGGGCGTCTCGGTCCAGCGCCAGCTGGCCGAGGTCGTCGACAACTCCCTCATGGAGCTCGACGAGGCCGCCTTCTAGGCTGCGCCCACGCGCCACCCCGCCGCCGGTACGCGGTGGACGTACGTCAGCGGCCGGGCCCTCCGCACGGGGGCCCGGCCGCTGACGTACAAGCCCCTGTACTGCGCCTTTCCCCGTTGTCAGCCGTTCATGGGACGCTCGTACGCATGAGTCCACAGGATCAGCACGGCAGCAGGGGGTACTCCGTCCCCACCGGGCGGCCGTACGCCCTCAAGGAGCTGCAGGCGAGCCTGGGCAGCCTCGGCGACCACCTGCGGGAGCTGTACGACGGCGCCCACCCCGCCGAGTACGACGGGATCGCCGACGCCCTCTACGTGGCCTTCCGGACCGCCGCCGGGCTCGCTCCCGCCAGGAGCTACACCGGCTGCCCCCAGCACCCCGACGGAGCCCTCGACCCCGAGGCCCCCGACGGCTGGGGCCGCTGCCTCCTGTGCAACGACCGGCGCCGCCTCGGACTGCGCGGCCACAGCGCCCGCAAGGCCGCCGCCCCGGCCCCCGGGGAACAGCGCCGGCTCGGCTACCCCGTGCCGGATCCCCCGTACACCCTCGACGTCCTGCGCACCTGGCTGCGCACCGTCGAGGACCAGCGCTTCCACCTCAGCCTGTCCTCGCCCGCCGAGGACTTCGTCCGCATCGCCGACGACCTGCACCGCGCCTTCATCGTCGCCCGCGAACTCTCCCGCCCCCGCAACGCCTCCGGATGCTCCGAGCACCCCGGGGCGCCCATCGACCCGGACGCGCCCCCCGGTGAGGCCTGTATCTTCTGCGCCGGACGCAAGAGGCGCGCGCAGCGCTCTCCGCAGACCCCGGAGATGCTCCCGCGCATCCGCCGGGGCGAGCGCCGACAGCTGCAGCGCAGGTTCGAGCGTCCGCCGGGCTGAGGTCCACAGGACCGCAGATCACACCCCCGCGGGACCGGCTCCGGCCATCCGCCGCAGTCCGGCATGACGAACACGACCGTCGTTAAGGTGAACCACATGAGCTCTCCCGCCCGCTTCGACCGCGGCCACACCGACGATCTGATGACCTTTTTGACAGCCAGTCCGTCGCCGTACCACGCCGTGGCCAATGCGGCCGAGCGGCTGGAGAAGGCAGGCTTCAGGCAGTTGTCGGAAACGGACGCCTGGGATGCGGGAACCGGGGGCCGCTTCGTGCTCCGCGGCGGCGCACTCATCGCCTGGTACGTGCCCGAGGGCGCGACCGCGCACACCCCCTTCCGGATCGTCGGAGCGCACACCGACTCCCCCAACCTGCGCGTGAAGCCGCTGCCCGACACGGGTTCGCAGGGCTGGCGCCAGATCGCCGTCGAGATCTACGGCGGCACCCTGCTCAACACCTGGCTCGACCGGGACCTCGGCCTGGCGGGCCGGCTCACCCTGCGGGACGGCACCGAACGCCTGGTCAACGTGGACCGCGCCCTGCTGCGCGTCCCTCAGCTGGCCGTCCACCTGGACCGGTCGGTGAACAGCGAGGGCCTCAAGCTGGACAAGCAGCGGCACATGCAGCCGATCTGGGGCCTGGGCGACGTCCAGGAGGGCGACCTGATCGCCTTCCTGGAGGAGGAAGAGGGCCTGCCCCAGGGGTCGGTGGCCGGCTGGGACCTGATGGTCCACTCCATCGAGCCGCCCGCCTACCTCGGCCGCGACCGCGAGCTGGTGGCCGGCCCCCGCATGGACAACCTGCTGTCGGTGCACGCCGGGGTCGCCGCCCTGGCCGCTGTCGCGACCGGCGCCGCGGCCGGGAAGCTCGACCACATCCCGGTGCTGGCCGCCTTCGACCACGAGGAGAACGGCTCCCAGTCGGACACCGGCGCGGACGGCCCCCTGCTGGGCAACGTGCTGGAACGTTCAGTCTTCTCGCGCGGCGGCACGTACGAGGACCGCGCGCGGGCCTTCGCCGGCACCGTCTGCCTGTCCTCGGACACCGGGCACGCCGTGCACCCCAACTACGCCGAGCGGCACGACCCCTCGCACCACCCGCGGGCCAACGGCGGACCCATCCTGAAGGTCAACGTCAACCAGCGGTACGCGACGGACGGCAGCGGGCGCGCGGTCTTCGCCCACGCCTGCGAGCGGGCCGGCGTGCCGTGGCAGACCTTCGTCTCCAACAACGCGATGCCGTGCGGCACGACGATCGGCCCGATCACCGCCGCCCGGCACGGCATCCAGACCGTGGACATCGGCGTCGCGATCCTCTCCATGCACAGCGCGCGCGAACTGTGCGGCGCGGACGACCCGTTCCTGCTGGCCAACGCCCTGGTCGCCTTCCTGGAGGGCTGAGCCCGGCCCGGACGCGAGGACCCCGCCCCGGACGGTGTTCCGGGGCGGGGTCCTTGCGTTGCACCGGCCCCGTCCCCTACCCGTCGGCGTCCAGCCCCGCGAGGACGAGCGGCAGGCGGCTCGCGCCGGCGGCGGTCACCGTCACCGGGACGCCCCAGTCCTGCTGGTGGACGTGGCAGGCCGGGTACTCGTTCGCCGGGTCGTCGTCGCAGGACGCCGCCATCGCCGAGACGTGCAGCACGCCCTCGGTGACCTCCGGATTCAGCGCCAGCTCCCGGAACAGGTCCGTCCCGGCGCCCTCCCCGGCCACGAGCAGCTCCGGCGGGGTCGAGGACACCAGCAGCCGCGTCGACGGCCCGTACCGGGTGTCGAGCTTCTGCCCGCCCGGAGCCTGGAACACCACGTCCAGCCGGAGCGAGCCCGGCGCCACCTCGGTCGCGGCCCGCTGGGTCCGGTGCGCCACCGAGTCCACCCGTACCGCCTCCTCCGGGAGCCGCAGCCGGGTCAGCCGGTGCCGTGCGGACTCGACGACCACGATGTCCTCGCCCACCAGCACGGCGTCGCTCGGCTCGCGCAGATCGGTCGCCAGGGTCGAGACCTCACCGGTGGCGGGGTCGTAGCGGCGCAGGGCGTGGTTGTACGTGTCGCACACCGCGACCGAGCCGTCGGGCAGGGCGGTCACCCCGAGCGGGTGCTGGAGCAGGGCCTGGCCGGCGTCCCCGTCCCGGTGGCCGAAGTCGAACAGCCCGGTCCCGACGACGGAGGTGACGGCGTAGCCCTCCCCGGTGGCGTGGACGTACCGCAGGGCGCTCGTCTCGGAGTCCGCCACCCACAGCCGGTCCCCGGCCGCCGCGAGCCCCGACGGCTGGGCGAACCAGGCCTCGGCGGCCGGCCCGTCCAGCAGCCCCTCGCCGGTCGTCCCGGCCGCGACCTCGACCGTGCCCGCCTCCGGGTCCCAGGTCCACAGCTGGTGGACACCGGCCATGGCGATCCACATCCGGCCCTCCCACCAGGCCACGTCCCACGGCGAGGACAGGTCCACCTCCAGCGCGGGCCCGGAGGCCGGCGACCCCTGCCACCACTGCCGCCCCGTCCCGGCGACCGTCTCGACGGCGCCGGTGGCGGGGTCGAAGCGGCGCAGCGCGTGATTGACGGTGTCGGCCACGACGACACTGCCGTCGGGCAGCAGCGCCAGCCCCTGAGGTTCGCTGAAACTGTCCGCGGTGAACCCGCGCACGCCGCTGCCGATGCGCCGTACGACGCTCTCCCCGTCGGCGGCCAGCTCCACGAGCTGGTGCCGCGTCGAGTCCGACACCAGGAAGGTCCCTCCGGGCAGCGCGAGCGCCTTCCCGGGGAACCGCAGGTCGGTCGCGACCGGCTCGGGCGCCACGTACGGCCCGTCGCCGCGCCGCAGGGTCCCCTTGGCCCCGTGCTCGGCCTCCAGCTCCTCGACGAGCCGCGCGAGGGCGTGCGCGTGCCCCTCACCGGCGTGCTGCGCCACGATGTAGCCCTCGGGGTCGATCACGACGAGCGTGGGCCAGGCGCGCACGGCGTACTGCTTCCAGGTCGCCAGCTCGGGATCGTCCAGCACCGGGTGGTGCACCCCGTACCGCTCGACGGCGTCGACGACGGCGGCGTGCTCGGCCTCGTGCACGAACTTCGGCGAGTGCACACCGATGATCACGAGGGTGTCCCGGTGCTTCTCCTCCAGCTCGCGCAGCTCGTCGAGCACGTGCAGGCAGTTGATGCAGCAGAAGGTCCAAAAATCAACGACAACGCACTTACCTCGCAGGTCGGCGAGAGTGAGATCTTTGCCGCCGGTGTTGAGCCAGCCTCCCTTGCCGATCAGCTCGGGGGCACGGACACGGGCACGGCGGGGCGCGGGCGCAGGGGTGGGCGCCGGGGCAGCATCGTTCATCCTTCAAGCTTGCCATCCACCTGTGAACGCAGGGTCACGCCCGTACGAAACGCCTGCTCAGGGCATGCGCTCCACCCCGGCGACGTCCGAGAACTCCCGGAGGAAGGTCATATGACCGGTCCGGCCGGTGTGCTGGATGCACATGTCGGTGCACAGTCCGCGTTGCCGACCTCCCCGATGCCCTTGCGGGACATGCGGTCGAGCTTCCGGAGGATCAGAACGCCCACGACGCCGGCCGTGGCTGCTGTGATCGCCGCACCGAACCCCTTGCGGCTGACGTTCTGCAACCGGAACGTCCACGGGTGTTGGTGCACCTTCGCAACGCCGGCGCGACCGCGCGTCGTCAAGCCCCAGCGGTACGCCGAGTACGGGGCGCCGCTCTGCCTGCTGGTCGACCGGATGGAGAAGGCCGCACCCTCTTCGCCGGTCCCGGACGGCTCGGCTGCACCGAGGTGGACGGGCCGCATGCCTTCGGCACGCCGGTCCGGCTGCCGGAGCCGTTCGGGATCGAGCTGGACACCGGCGGGCTCTAGCCGAGGAGGGCGGTCAGGCGGGGGAGGCGGCGGGCGGTTTCGGCCGCGTCGTCGAAGTCGAAGTCCCAGGCGGGGTCCAGCGGCGGGTAGCTGATCGTGAAGGAGTCCGCGGGGAGCGGGTGGCCGGTGGCCGCCTCGTACGCGCTCCAGGCTATCGAGAGGGCCTCCTCGTCCCACAGCTCCAGGCCCTCCTCGGCCGCCTCGCGCACCGCCGGATGGGCGGCCAGCGAGTCCGGGTCGGCCAGGGCGGCCTCGAAGACCTCCCGGCCCTGGGTGAGGAGCCAGCCGCGGAAGTAGTCGAAGCCGTCGTCGGAGCAGCCGCCGTTGATCAGGTACGCCGCGGCCCAGAGCGGGCTGCTGTACGACTCGGCCAGCAGGTCCCACAGCACCTGCTGGGCCGCGGCCACCTCCGTCACCGGCAGGGCCGAGAGCAGCATTGCGGCGCGCTCCGCCACCTGGTCCGCCTCCACCTGCTCACGGGCCGTCTCGATCAGCTTCCAGAAGGTCTGCTTGTCCATGATCCGAGCCTGGCATCCGGGTCCGACATCAGGTGAGGAAGGAGTGGAGGGATCCGGCGAGTGCTGTGACGAAGGCGTCCTGCACGCCGGCCGGGAGGAGGTCCAGGGACAGGTAGGGGTTGAGGTCCTCCAGCTCCACCAGCAGGAGTTCGCCGGACGGGGCGCGGCAGGCGTCGACGCGCTGGATGCCGTGGTCGAGGGTGTTCCAGGCGATGAAGGTGCGGGCGAAGGCCAGGTCCGCCCCGGTCGGCTCGTACGGCTGGAGGTCCCAGCGGCGGGCGGGGTCCGGGGCGTACAGGGCGTACTGGAAGGCGTCGTCGACGAAGTAGAAGGAGACCTCGTACGCGAAGTCCACGCGCGGCTGGACGAGGACCTCACCCGCCGCGCCCGAGGGGTCCGCGGTGAAGGTGAGGCCGATGGAGTCGGCGCCCTGCTTCGGCTTGACCGCGTACAGCGGCACCTGCGGCAGCCGTGCGAGGCGGGCCGGGTCGTCGATCGTGGGGATGACCGGGTAGCCGGCGTCGGTCAGGTCGACGAGGTACTGCTTGCCCGCCATGTCGGCGCGGCCGGTCAGCGGGTTGTACACGCGGGTCCCGGCGGCGAGGGCGGCCGCGCGGAAGGCGTCGTAGGCCTCCTGGTAGTGCAGGACCGGGCCGCTGTTGCGGACGATGACGGCGTCGAAGCCGGGCATCAGGGCCTGGGCGTCGCCGGGGTGGCACAGGGCCAGGTCGAAGTGCGCCCGCAGGCGCGAGGTGAGGAATATGTCCTCGTCGCAGTAGCGGCGGCCGCGCGCCGGGTACGCCAGGTCGGTCACGTAGAGCAGGGGCATGACGGCAACCTATCGCGGGCAACGATCAGCGCATGAAATACCTCGTTCGGGACAAAGTGCTGGCCATCGGGGACGACTACTGGATCGAGGACGAGGCGGGCCGCCACGCCTTCCTCGTCGACGGGAAGGCGCTGCGCTTCCGGGACACCCTGGAGCTCAAGGATTCGGACGGCCGGATCCTGATCACCCTGCGCGAGAAGGCGTTCAGCTTCCGCGACGCGATGACCCTGGAACGGGACGGCCTGCGGCTCGCGGTGATCCGCAGGAAGCGGTTCTCGCTGCTGCGCAACCACTTCCGCGTCACCCTGTCCGAAGGCACCGAGGTCGATGTCAGCGGCCGGATCCTGGACCGGGAGTTCAAGGTCGAGTACGACGGGGAGCTGCTCGCGCTGGTCTCGCGGCAGTGGTACCGGATCCGGGAGACGTACGCCGTGGACGTGATCCGCGAGGATGCGGACGCGGCGCTGCTGGTCGCGGTGGCCGTGTGCGTGATCCGGATGGCGGAGAAGGAGCGGGAGGACGGGCTCTAGGCCCTGTCGTCAAAGAGGCGTCTCAGCCGCGGACGCGGCGGCGGCCGAGACGCCCCTTCCCGTCGCCCGACGCGCCCACGGTGTGTCCGGGCGCCTGCTACGGGTGGCCCAGGCGGCGGTCCTTGAGGGCGGGGAACTGTTCGCGGGTGTCGGCGACCTTCGCCGGGTCGAGGTCCACGGTCAGGACGTCCTCGTCCGGGCCCGCCTCGGCCAGGACCTCGCCCCAGGGGTCCACCACCAGGCTGTGCCCGGCCTGTTCGACTCCGGCATGGGTGCCGGCCAGGCTGCACGCGAGGACGTACGACTGGTTCTCCACCGCGCGCGCCCGGCTCAGGAGGGTCCAGTGGGACCTGCGGCGGGCGGGCCAGCCCGCCGCGATCACCATCGTGGTGGCCCCGGCGTCGACCAAGCCGCGGAAAAGCTCGGGGAAGCGCAGGTCGTAGCAGGTGGCGATGCCGAGGGTCTGCTCCGGCAGCGTGACCGTGGTCAGGGACTCGCCGGGCGACATGAGCACCGCCTCGCCCTGGTCGAAGCCGAAGCGGTGGATCTTGCGGTAGGTGGCGGCCAGCTCGCCCGTCGGGGAGAGCACGAGGGCGGTGTTGTAGAGCGAGCCGTCGCCGGCGCGCTCGACGACCGAGCCCGCGTGCAGCCAGACCCCGGCGTCGCTCGCGGCCTTGGACATGGCCTCGTAGGTGGGGCCGTCGAGGGGTTCCGCCTCGGTCTCGAACTGCTCGTAGGCGAAGGCGCCGACGGTCCACAGCTCGGGCAGGACCACGAGGTCGGAGCCGGCCTGCTCCCGTACGAGATCGGCCGCGCGGGCGCGTCGGGAAACCACCGACTCGCCCTCGTTCACAGCGATTTGGATCAGCGAGGCGCGCACAGTACCACCGTCCTGGCATTCAAGCCGTCAACTCGGGCCTACGATCGTCACACGAAAGCACTGCCGGGGTGCTCACCGGCAGCGTAGTTTTGAAGCCGAGTCCGTTGTCCAGGCTTCCAGAACGCGCCACTGAACAGCACCGCGAGGGGTCCCGTTGACCGTCCATCCCAGCCTTCAGCCCTATGCCGACGCGTGGACGCACTCCATCGAGGCGATATCCGAGCTGGTCCTCCCGCTGACGGAGGGCGAGTGGAACCGGGCGACCCCGTGCCCCGGCTGGTCGGTTCGTGATGTGGTGTCACACATCATCGGCATCGAATGCGAGCAGCTCGGCGACCCGCGGCCGATCCACACCGTCGCGCGGGACCTGCGGCACGTGGTGGACGAGTTCAGCCGGTACATGGAGGTGCAGGTCGACGTACGGCGTCACCACACCGCCCCGGAGATGACCTCGGAGCTGGAGTACACGGTCATCCGCCGGGCCCGGCAGCTGCGGAACGAGAAGCGGGATCCGGCCACGATGGTGCGGGGTCCGCTGGGTGACCAGGTGACGCTGGAGCAGGCGCTGCGGCTGCGGGCGTTCGACGTGTGGGTCCACGAGCAGGACCTCCGCTCCGCGCTGGGCGCCCCGGGCAACTGGGACTCGCCGGGGGCGTACGTGGCGCGCGACCTCCTGCTGGCCGGGCTGCCGAAGGTGGTGGCGAAGGTCGCCGGGGCCCCCGCGAATTCGGCGGTGGTCGTGGACGTGCACGGGCCGCTGGAGTTCATGCGGACGGTACGGGTGGACGCGGCGGGGCGCGGGACGCTGGACAAGGCCCCGTCGCTGGGGCCGGCGGTGACGCTGACCCTGGACTGGGAGACGTACGTCCGCCTCGCGGCGGGGCGGGTCCGCCCGCACGCCGTGGCGGACCGGGTCAAGGTGGAGGGCGACGCGGAGCTGGCCGGGGCCATCCTGGCGGGGTTCGCCGTGACGCCGTAGCGCCGGCCGGGCGGGTGAGCACGGGCCCCGCCGGGGTCCCGTGCTCACCCGGGCCCGGGCCTCAGACTCCGGCGGGGCTGGATTCGGCCGATGCCGCCACCGGGGCGGGGACCGGCCGTTCCCGTTCCCGGTCCCGTTCCCGGTCCCTTTCCCGTGCCAGGGCCCGGCCCCGCAGGCGGAGGATCTGGGTGATTCCGAGGGCCTCCAGCACGAACACCGTGGAGAAGGCGATGCGGTAGTTGTCGCCGGTGGCGTCGAGCAGGATGCCCACCACCAGCAGGGTGGTCATCGAGGCGAGGAAGCCGCCCATGTTCGTGATCCCGGACGCGGTGCCCTGCCGTCCGGGCGGGTTGGCCGGGCGGGCGAAGTCGAAGCCGATCATCGAGGCCGGTCCGCACGAGCCGAGGACCAGGCACAGCGTGACCAGCAGCCACATCGGGGCCCGGTCGCCCGGGTGGACCAGGACCGCCGCCCACAGCAGGGCGGTCAGCCCGACCGTACCGAGCGCGAGCGGGATCCGGGAGGACTGGCGGCGGCCGACGATCTGGCCGTAGACCAGTCCGAGGGCCATGTTGGAGGCGACCACCAGCGTCAGCAGCCCGCCCGCGGTGCTCCGCGGCAGTCCCTGGTCCTCGACCAGGAAGGGCATCCCCCACAGCAGCAGGAACACCATCGCCGGGAACTGCGTCGTGAAGTGCACCCACAGCCCGAGGCGGGTGCCGGGTTCGCTCCAGGACTCCCTGATCTGGCGGCGTACGAAGCCTCCCCCGCCCCGCGGCGGGGCGGGCGGCTCGTGCCCCTGCGGGTGGTCGCGCAGGAACAGCACCAGGGGGACGAGGACGACCAGCCCGGCCGCCGCGCTGCCGGCGAAGGCCGCCGTCCAGCCGGCCCCGTGCAGCACGGGAGCGAGCACCAGCGTGGAGACGAGGTTGCCGGCCATGCCGACGAGCCCGGCCAGCTGGGCCATGAGCGGCCCGCGCCGGGCCGGGAACCAGCGGGTGCCGAGCCGCAGCACCGAGATGAAGGTCATCGCGTCGCCGCAGCCGAGCAGCGCGCGGGCGGCCAGGGCCATCCCGTACGAGGGGGAGAGGGCGAAGCCGAGCTGGCCGGCGGTGAAGAGCACCGCCCCCAGCGTGAGCACCTTCTTGGTGCCGAGCCGGTCCACCATCAGCCCCACGGGTATCTGCATGCCCGCGTAGACCAGCAGCTGGAGCAGGGAGAAGGTCGCCAGCGCCGAGGCGTTGACGTGGAAGCGGTCGGCGGCGTCGAGTCCGGCCACGCCCAGGCTGGTGCGGAAGATCACCGCCACGAAGTAGACGGCGACGCCGATGCCCCAGACGGCGACGGCCCTGCGCCCGCCCGGAGGGTCCTGGGCCACGGTCGCGGCCGGCGCCCCGGTCATCGGCCCGGTCCCCGGACCAGCGCCTCGACCCGCCCGATGTGCCCGCGTACGGCGGCGGCCGCCGCCTCCCGGTCCCCGGCCCGCAGCGCGTCCAGGATCTCGGTGTGCCCGGCCAGGGTCCGCTCGACCCGGTCGGGGTGGCCGTGCAGCAGGGCCACGCCCATGCGCAGCTGCCGGTCGCGGAGCTGGTCGTAGAGGCGGCACAGGATCTGGTTCCCGGCGGCGCGCACGATCTCGGCGTGGAAGGCCCGGTCGGCGGCCGTCATGGCGGCGAGGTCGCCCGCGGCGGCGTGCCGGCGCTGCTCCTCGACCAGGACGGCGAGCCGGTCGAGCAGTGCGGGCGGGGCGGGCACGGCCCTGCGCACGGTGAACTCCTCGACCAGCAGCCGGGTTTCCAGCACGTCGTCGATCTCCTGCGCGGAGACCGGCAGCACCAGCGCGCCCTTCTTCGGGTACAGCTTCAGCAGCCCCTCGGTCTCCAGGCGCAGCAGGGCCTCGCGGACCGGTGTGCGGGACACCCCCACCGCGTCGGCGAGTTCGCCTTCGGTGAGGAGGGTGCCGCCTTCGTAGCGGCGGTCGAGGACGCCCTCCTTGACGTGCTGGTACACGCGGTCGGCGGCGGTTGCGGTACGGGTGACGGCCGGCATGGACACAGCATAGATACAAGAGGGGTGCAAGCGCGGGGCCGTCCGGGATGCGGACCCGCACCCGCGGCCGCTGCACCGAAGGATGTACTGCGGCTTCGTCCACCCGCACGACGTGGACGCCCCCGCGGGCCGGGAGGCTGAAGTCATGGCCGACACCGTCCTCACCCCCGCTGTGGCCGCGCGAACGGCCCGGCTGCCCCTCCTCGACGTCCTGCGCGGCGCCGCCGTCCTCGGCACGCTGATGACCAACGTCTGGATCTTCGCCTCGCCCGGCTCGGAGTGGAGCGTGCTCCAGGGCGGGCTCGCCCTCCCCGACCCGGTCGCCGACCCCTCCGCCGCCACCGTCGCCGAGAGCGTCTTCCGCTTCCTCGCGGACGGCAAGTTCCTGGCCCTGCTGACCGTCCTGTTCGGGGCGGGCCTGGCCATCCAGTACGACTCCGCCGCCCGCCGCGGGGCGCCCTGGCCCGGCCGCTACTGGCGTCGGGCCGCCTTCCTCTTCCTGGAGGGCACCGTCCACTTCGTGCTCGTCTTCGCCTGGGACGTGCTGATGGGGTACGCCGTCACCGCCCTCCTCGTCGCCTGGCTGCTGGCCCGCTCGGAGAAGGTGCGGCGCCGGGCCATGTGGACGGCCGGCGGGGTGCACCTGGTGCTCGTCTCCCTGGTGACGCTGGCCGCGCTGAGTACGCCCGAGGGCCCGCCGAAGTCCCCGGACCCGGCCGCCGCCGAGCTGTACGGGGACCAGGGCCGCTACGCCGCCCAGATCGCCTTCCGGCTGGAGAACTTCGCCCTCCTGCGCATCGAGCCGGTCTTCTCCTTCGGGCTGCTGGTCTTCCTCTTCCTCCTCGGCGTCCGGCTCCACCGCGCCGGCGCCTTCGCCCCCACCCCCGGCGGCCGGCGCATCCGGGCCAGGGCGGCCGCCTGGGGCATCGGCCTCGGGCTGCCCCTGAACGCCGCCACCGCCCTCGGGGGCGCGGACTTCTTCGTCCTCGGCCGGTACGGCTGCGCGCCGCTGCTCGCCGTCGGGTACCTGGGCCTGATCGGCCTCGCCCTCGACCGGCTGTGGATCCCGCGCCGCGTCACCGCGGCCCTCGGTTCCGTCGGCCGCACCGCCCTGTCCTGCTACGTCGCCCAGAACCTCGTCTGCATGCTGGTCTGCTACGGCATCGGGCTGGGCCTGACCCGGCGGCTGGACGGCTCCGGCCCCTGGTGGGTGATGGGCCTGTGGGCGGCCGTGAGCCTGGCGCTGGTGGCCGGCTCCGGGCTGTGGCTGCGCCGCTTCGACCGGGGCCCGCTGGAATCCGTGCAGCAGCGGGTCCTCAGGGCGGGCCCGCGCCCGGCCCGGCGCTGACCCGGACCTCCACGTCCAGCACGAACCCGTCGTACGCACCCGGCCACCGCCCGCTCTCGCGCCGAGTCCCTCAGACGGGGCCGATGACCGGCCCCTCGTGCCAGCCCGCGCGGTCACGCCACCAGTGCTGGAGCCGGCGGTCGGTGCGCAGGACGACGACTTCCAGGTTGAACCCGAAGCTGCCCTGGAGCATCCCGGTGACCGCGAGCACGTCGTGTCCGAAGACGGCCCCGCGGCTCCAGGCGGAGCCGGAGGCGTTCCCCCGCCACCAGTGCTCGACCCGCCCTCCGTCGACGGCCACGCACAGTTCGTAGTTCCCGGCGGTGTCCTCGTCCGCGGCGCCGTGCTGCGACTCGATCAGGCAGGGCGCGGAGGTGGCGGCGGCCTCGCTGCCGAAGACCTCCCCGGCGCGCCAGGCGAAGCCGTCCGCGTCGTCGCGCCACCACAGCTGCATGCGGCCGTCCGTACGGGCGGCGACGAGGTCGAGGCGGCGGCTGCGGGTCTGCACCAGGGCGGGACCGTAATGGGCGATGCCCGAGGCGAACCGGCCTCCGTCGTTCCAGGTCCAGGGGGCGCCGTTGATGCGCCACCAGTGGTTCAGGCGCCCGTCCGCGGTCCGGACGACCACCTCGAAGTGGCCCGGCTTGCCGTAGTCGCTCTGGATGAGGGCCGGGGTCGAGCCGACCGCCGCGTCACCCGGCCCGAAGGCGCCTCCGTCGCGCCAGGCGCCGCCGGACTGCTCGTAGTACCAGTGGCGCAGCCGGCCGCCGGTGGTGACGTGCAGGGACTCCATGTTCCGGTTGTAGGTGGAGCCGGTGAAGGCGGGCTGGCCGGAGGCGTCGTGCGCGAAGGCGCGGGCGCGGCTCCAGGCGAAGGGGGCGTCGCCGTCGCGCCACCAGTGCCGGAGGCGGCCCCCGCCGGTGGTGGCGAGCAGCTCGAAGTTGCGGTGGGCGCGGCCGTTGCCGCTTTCGTAGACGTTGCCCGCGTGCAGGCGGCGCTTGCTCCACGGGTCGGGGTTGGTGCCGCGCAGGCCGCACTTGGCCCAGTGGTCGATGTTCGCCTCGCCGTAGGCGATCCGCCCGTAGCCGCCGACGTGGTGGCCCGTCCCCCACGAGTTCTTGAACAGCCAGCAGCCGGCGGCGTCGTCGTAACCGACGACCAGCACGCAGTGGCCGCCCACGAGCCGGCCCCCGGTGCGGTGGTAGACCCCGGCGCCGAGGCCGAAGAAGTCCTCGTACACGTCGAAGCAGGCGGTCAGCGGACCGACCGTGTCCAGCCACACCTTCTGCTGCTCCACGTCGCCGAGCCGCACGTAGTCGGTGATCCGCACGGTGCGTCCCGAACGGTCCCAGCTGGGCGTGTACTCGGCGCGCCAGGCCTCGCGGCGCGCGGCGGGCAGCCCGGCGGGCGGGGTGCCGTACGGCCAGCAGTCCGGGTCGGCGAGGCCCCCGTTGGTCCTGATCCAGTCCAGCGCGGACTCCGGGTCGCCGCCCTGCCCGCAGGCCGTCTTCGTCCCGTCCTGCAGGTCCCCCTCGGACCGCTTCGCCCAGACGCCGTGCTCGATGCGGGCCATGGACTCCACGAGGGCGGCGGCGGCGAAGGCCCAGCACGACCCGCACGGGTTCTGGTCCTTCACCTTGGTGAGCCAGGGCAGGCCCCAGCGGTCGCGCCAGTCCACGGCCGCCGGGCGGGCCCCGGCGGGCGGGCGGCGCCTCCCGGCCGGGGCCGCCCCGGGCTGGAAGCCGTACGCCGCGCGGCGCCGGGTGAGGTGCGGATGGGCGGCGCCCTCCTGCCCCAGGAGCGCCCACAGGTCGGCCGGGCCGGCCGCGGCGGCGGGCGTCAGGCTCGTCCCGGGCTCCAGACCGAGCGAGGGCCGCGGCAGCGGCTCCCCGTCGGCCAGGTGCTCCAGCACCGACCACCGCGCCCCGAGCGCCGCGAGCCGCGCCCTCAGCTCCCCCGCGGTCTGGACAGACTCCTCCGGCATGGCGGCCCCCCAGCTGCAACCGTTCGCTTCCGAGCCGGGAGCGTCTCCCCGGCGGTGGGACCCGTCAAGGGGGTCCGGGCGGTCGCGCGGTGGCACGGGGGCGTACGCCCCTCCCGGCACCCGGGAGGACCGGGGGACACCGGGGGCGGCAGAGCGGCCCGGCGCCCCGCGACGGGGAGGCCGGGGGCCGCCGCGGGGCGGGCCCGCACCGGATGTCCGGTCGGCGGACGGCCCGCCGCGCCGCCCGTATAAGGTCCCCACATGGGGACCTGGATCGCACCGAGCGCCATCGAGAGAGAGCTGTACGAGGCCAGGAACGCCGGCGACTGGTCCGCGTACCTCGGCGCCCTCGCCCGGACCCGGCTCTTCCTGGCGCAGCCACGCGTCCAGGCCGACGCCGACCCCGACACCGTGCGCTTCTACCCCACCGCGGGCAACGCCTTGGTCGTCCACACCGCCGGGATGCTGCCCACCCCCGTACCGGAGACGGTCTACGAGTCCCAGAGCCTGGGCTGGTTCGGCAAGGTGTGGACCGCCGCCGATCCCGCCTTCCTCGCCGTGAACCCGGGCACGCCCGCCGAGGCCTACCTCACCACCACCCCCGCCGACCTGGCCCGCTGGCGCGCGCAGGACGGGGACGAGACCTGCCGCGGGCTGCCCCGGGGGCAGGTCCACGCCCTCTTCACCGGCGGCCCGCTCCACGGGCCCATCGCCCACGGGCTCGCGGTGGGCGCCCATCTCGCCGTGACCAACGGGGAGTTCTGGAACTCCCTCGCCTACCACGGCTCCGGCTACCACCACGAACGCCGGCGCCTCCACAAGGGCTGGGGCATCACCGACCGGCCCGGCTGGCTCGCCACGCTGGAGCAGCTGCTGAACGCCGGGATGGTCAGCCCCGTCTGGGAGTACGCGCTCCGCGTCCGCCGCGTCCTCGCCTCCGACTTCGCGGGGCCCGTCGACATCGAGCACTGGCGGCACGCGGCCGAGGCCAGCCTGCGCCGCAACGCCGAACGCTCCGCGGAGCCGCAGCTCACCCCCGACGGGGTCACCCTCGCCGAGCCGCGCCCCACCGCCGAGGTGGAGGGCGAGATAGCCGGGGTCAAGCGCCTCATCGGCCGCATCGCCCGCTACGAACAGCGCTTCCGGGCCGACGGCCTGCTCCCCGGCGACGGCTGGGTCCGCTCGGTGGAGGGCTGGGACCACGGCCGGGCCTCCCAGATGGCCCGCTGGGGCCTCGGCACCCGTTACGGCACCCTCCACGAGGCGGAGCGGGCGGTCCTGCGCGCCGGGGAGTCCGCCCGCCAGACGTACCGGTCCTGGGCGGAGTTCTCCGCCGGGTACGTCCTCGGCCGGTGCCTGCACTTCGACGAGGAGGAGTTCGGCGAGTGGTACGGGAGCGCCCTCGAAGCCCACCTCACGCTGACCACGGCGCCCGCCAGTCCCTGGCTCAACATCAGCTGGAAATAGCGGACCTCGGGGAGTCGGCGGGGCGGCCGACCCGGGTCCTGGGCGACGCCGCCCGCTGACCGCGGCCGCGGCCGCCGTGTCAGGGGAGACGGGGCCTGACCGCGGCCCAGGCGTCGGCCGCCTCCGCCAGGGGGCCGTCGTCCGGGAGGTGCGGGCGGGCCGGGGCCATCCAGGGGATCAGGCTCTTGATGCGGCGCAGGTGCAGGATGTGCGGGGGCGGGAGCTCGCGCCAGACGGCCGCCTGCGCCGCGGCCTGCTCCGGGGTCAGGTCGATCAGCGCGAGCAGCTCCCGGCACAGGGCCGCCGGGTCACCGCCCCGGCCGGGGCCGAAGGTCCGCAGCAGGTAGCCGCGTACGGAGGCCAGCTCGGCCCCGCGGACCAGGTCCGGGGCCTCCTCGGCCCGGGCGCAGCGGTGGGTCGCGGCCAGCGCCACCCCGCCCCAGCGCAGCCGTATCCCTTCGGGCAGCCGGTCGTCCTGCATCCGGGCCGCGGCCAGCACGCGCAGGGTCCGCGGCCGGGGTTCGTCCAGCAGCGGCGGCCCGGTGGCCAGCCAGGCCTCCAGGTCCTCCAGGGCGTGCCCGTCCGGGGGCACCGAGGTCAGCACCTGCCCGCGGGTGAGCAGCGCGGCCACGGGGCCCGCGAGCCGGACCTTCGCGATGTGGCCGGCGCCGAAGGAGCCGACGGGACTCCCGTACCGCTCTATGCCGCGCAGGCCGAGCCGGAGCTCACCGACGGCGTAGACCTGTCCGGTCCGCGCCACCCCGCCGACGCAGCGGACCACGCAGACGCCGCCCGTGACGTCGGCCTCCTCGACGGAGTACACCTGCAATTCGGCGATGGACACCCGGTCCCCCTTCCCCGGCGGGGAGGCTACCGTCCGCGCGGCTCCGGTTCACGCACCGGCCGGTTCCTCCAGTACCAGGCGGATCTCGGTGACCTCGTAGCCGGCCCGGTCGAAGGCGGCGGCCATGGGGCGGTTGACGGTGTCCGTGGTCGCCGTGATCCGTTCGGCGCCCTCGGCGGCGTGGAAGCGGGTGATCTCGGCGAGGACCTCGTCGATCAGACCCTTGCCGCGCTGGTCCGGTACGACGCCCAGGTAGCCGACGTTCCGGTGGTAGGGGGTCGCGGAGGGCAGGGCCAGGCCGGCGAGGGTGCCGTCGGGCAGGTGGGCGAGGCGCCACCAGGAGCGCTCGCCGGGGCAGTCGCGGTAGAAGGCGATGTCGTCGCGGGCCAGTTCCCCGGCGTCCGTCGTCCGCAGCTCGGTCACGGTGTGCTCGTCGAGGCTGCCCCGGGACAGCAGGACGAAGGCCTCCAGGAACTCCTCGTCGGTGCCCTCGCGGAAGACGAGCCGCCCGGTGGGCGCGGGGGCTCCGGCGGCCGGGGTCCACTCGTAGCGCAGGCGCTCGATCTCGCGGGTCAGGCCGGTCCGGTGCGCGGCCTCCCGGCGCCAGGCGACGGCCTCGGCCAGGCCGGGGCGGGTCCGCCAGTCGCGGGGCAGGGACAGGTTGTAGAGCGGGAGCGTGCCGAAGGCGGCGTGCCCGGCGGCGAGGAGCCCGGCGGCGACGGCGGCCGGGTCGGCCACGGAGGCCCGTACCTGGAGGCAGTCGAGGGCGATGGGCCGCTCGCTGTCGGCCCGGCCCCACCACAGGGCGCGGGCCAGGACCTCGCCTTCGTCGTCCTCGGCGAACCAGGTCCACTCGGGGCGGAACCGGCCGGCGGCGAACTCCTCGCGGACCTTCTCGGCGGGCAGGGCGGCGACGGGGCCGTCGGCCGGGTAGGCGACGGCGCGGTCGGGGGCTGCGGGGTCTGCGGCGGCAGGGCGGAAGCGCATCCGGCGAGGATCACACGGGGCCGAACCCCTGGCCAGGGATTTCAAGGGAGGCCGGGCGACGGCCGACGGCCGGCCCCGTGGTGCGGGGCCGGCCGTCGGAGGGTGCGTCGATGCCCGTCAGGACCAGGTGATCAGGCGGCGCGGGTGTTCCAGGACCGCGGCGATGTCGGCCAGGAACCGGGAGCCGAGCTCCCCGTCGATGAGGCGGTGGTCGAACGACAGGGCCAGGGTGGTGACCTGGCGGGGCTTCACCTTGCCCTTGTGGACCCACGGCTGGAGCTTGATCGCACCGACCGCGAGGATCGCGGACTCGCCGGGGTTCAGGATGGGCGTACCGGTGTCGACGCCGAAGACGCCGACGTTGGTGATGGTGAGGGTGCCGTTCTGCATGTCGGCCGGGGAGGTCTTGCCGTCGCGGGCCGTGGCGACCAGCGAGGACAGGGCCTCGGACAGCTCGGGCAGGGTCTTGGCGTGCGCGTCCTTGATGTTCGGGACGATCAGCCCCCGCGGGGTGGCCGCGGCGATGCCCAGGTTGACGTAGTGCTTGAGCACGATCTCCTGGGCCGCCTCGTCCCAGGACGCGTTGACGTCCGGGTTGCGGCGGACGGCCACGAGCACGGCCTTCGCGATGAGCAGCAGCGGGTTGATGCGCAGCCCCGCGAGGTCCGGGTCGGCCTTGAGCTCCTGGACCAGCTTCATCGTGCGGGTCACGTCGAAGGTGATGAACTCGGTGACGTGCGGCGCGGTGAAGGCGGAGCCGACCATGGCCTGGGCGGTGACCTTGCGGACGCCCTTGACCGGGATGCGGGTCTCCCGCGCCGACGGCTCGGCGGCCGGGGCCTCGGCGGGTGCGGGCGCGGCCTGCGCCGGCGCCGGTGTGGCGGCCGCGACGGCCTGCGGGGCCTGCGGGGTGAGCGCCGCGGCGGCCGCCGCGTGGACGTCCTCCCGGGTCACGACCCCGCCGTCACCGGTGGGGACCACCGAGGCCAGGTCGATGCCGAGGTCCTTGGCGAGCTTGCGCACCGGCGGCTTGGCCAGCGGGCGCTCCCCGGTGACCGGCCCGTTCCCGTTCTGCTGCGCGGGGACCGCGGGGGCGGCCGGAACCGCCGGGGCCGACGTGCCGTTCTGCCCGGCCGTGCCCGCCGGGGCCTTGCGCGGGCGGCGCTTCGTGGAGGCCGTCGAGACCCCGTAGCCGACCAGCACCGGCTGGCGGGCCTCGGGGGCGGCCTCGGCGGCCGGCGCGGCGGCGGCCGGGGCGGCGGCGGCCGGGGCGGCCTCCTGCACCGGCGCGGCCTCGGCGGGGGAACCCGCCGCGGTCTCCACCGAAATGATGACCTGCCCGACGTCGACCGTGGTGCCCTCCTCGAAGAGGAGCGCGTGCACGACGCCGTCGAAGGGGATCGGGAGCTCCACCGCCGCCTTGGCCGTCTCCACCTCGCAGACGACCTGGCCGTCGGTGACGGTGTCACCCGGCTGGACGTACCACTTGAGGATCTCGGCCTCGGTGAGGCCCTCGCCCACGTCGGGCATCTTGAATTCGCGGATCGTCATGAACGTGGCTCCTCAGTACGCCAGCGAGCGGTCGACGGCGTCGAGCACCCGGTCCAGGCCCGGCAGGTACTCGTCCTCCAGGCGGGCCGGCGGGTACGGGGCGTGGAAACCGCCCACGCGCAGCACCGGCGCCTCCAGGTGGTAGAAGCACCGCTCCGTGATCCGGGCGGCGATCTCCGAGCCCACGCCGAGGAAGACCGGCGCCTCGTGGACGACCACGAGCCGGCGGGTCTTCTCCACCGACGCCTGGATCCCGTCGAAGTCGACCGGGGACATCGAGCGCAGGTCGACGACCTCCACCGACTTGCCCTCCTCGGCCGCGGCGGCCGCCGCCTCCAGGCAGACCTTCACCATCGGGCCGTAGGCGGCCAGGGTGACGTCGGAGCCCTCCCGCGCGACGCGCGAGGCGTGCAGTGCGTCCGGGATGGCCTCGACGTCGACCTCGCCCTTGTCCCAGTAGCGGCGCTTCGGCTCGAAGAAGATCACCGGGTCGTCGCTGAGGATCGCCTGCTGGAGCATCCAGTACGCGTCGCTCGCGTTCGACGGCGAGACCACCTTCAGGCCCGGTACGTGCGCGAACAGCGTCTCCGGGGACTCGCTGTGGTGCTCGACCGCGCCGATGCCGCCCGCGTACGGGATGCGGACGACGACCGGGAGCTTGATCTTGCCGAGGGAACGCGCGTGCATCTTCGCGAGCTGCGTGACGATCTGGTCGTACGCGGGGAAGACGAACCCGTCGAACTGGATCTCGACGACCGGCCGGTAGCCGCGCAGGGCCAGGCCGATGGCGGTGCCGACGATGCCCGACTCCGCGAGCGGGGTGTCGATGACCCGCTCCTCGCCGAAGTCCTTCTGGAGCCCGTCGGTGATGCGGAAGACGCCGCCGAGCTTGCCGACGTCCTCGCCCATGATCAGGACCTTGGGGTCCGTCTCCAGGGCCTTGCGCAGCGAGTCGTTGAGGGCCTTCGCGATGGTCAGCTTCTGAACGGCCATGACGGTCACTCCCCGCCTTCGAAGGACGCGAGGTAGGCGGCGAACTGCGCGCGCTCCTCGTCGACGAGCGCGTGCCCGTCCGCGTAGACGTTCTCGAAGATCGCCATGGTGTCCGGGTCGGGCATGGCGCGCACGACCTCGCGCACCCGCTTGCCCAGCGTCTCGCTCTCCGCCTCCAGCTCCGCGAAGAACGCCTCGTCGGCGCCCCCGGTGGCCAGCAGGTGGGCCTTCAGGCGCAGGATCGGGTCCTTCGCCTCCCAGGCCGCCGTCTCCTCGTCCCGCCGGTACTTCGTCGGGTCGTCGGAGGTGGTGTGGGCACCCATGCGGTACGTGAACGCCTCGACCAGGGTCGGGCCATCGCCGCGGCGCGCCCGGTCCAGGGCCCAGCGGGTCACGGCCAGGCAGGCCAGCACGTCGTTGCCGTCGACGCGGACGCCCGGGAAGCCGAAGCCCTGCGCGCGCTGGTAGAGCGGCACGCGCATCTGGCGCTCGGTGGGCTCGGAGATCGCCCACTGGTTGTTCTGGCAGAAGAACACCACGGGGGAGTTGTAGACCGCCGAGAAGGTGAACGCCTCGGCCACGTCGCCCTGGCTGGACGCGCCGTCGCCGAAGTAGGCGATGACGGCGCTGTCGGCGCCGTCCTTGGCCACGCCCATCGCGTAACCGGTCGCGTGCAGCGTCTGCGAGCCGATGACGATCGTGTACAGGTGGAAGTTGTTGGTCGTGGGATCCCAGCCGCCGTGGTTCACGCCGCGGAACATGCCCAGCAGGTTCGTCGGGTCGACCCCGCGGCACCAGGCCACACCGTGTTCGCGGTAGGTCGGGAAGACGTAGTCGTCGTCGTTCAGGGCGCGGCCGGAGCCGATCTGGGCGGCCTCCTGGCCGAGCAGCGAGGCCCACAGGCCCAGCTCGCCCTGGCGCTGGAGGGCGGTCGCCTCGCCGTCGAAGCGGCGGGTCAGGACCATGTCGCGGTACAGCCCGCGCAGGTCCTCTGTGGTGATGTCGGCGACGTAGGGGGCGAATTCCGCGTTCTCCGCGTTCTCCACCCGCTCCCCTTCGGGCGTCAGCAGCTGTACGAGCTGAGGTACGGCGTCCTGCGTCTGCGCGGTGGCAGCGGCGGACTTGCGGGCGCTCGCCGCGCCTGCCGCCCGCTTGGTGCCGCTGCTGCGTCGCGGCTTGCGCGCGGCAGTGCTCTCCACGGTCACGTGTGCTCCTCCGTCGGTCCGGCACCCGGGTTCTCCGGGGTCCAGTGCGGCTCACCTGCATCCGTGACGAGCGCACGGGGTGGGTGCGCGTCGCGTTCGGGATTCAGGCGTGACAGGTGCCCCGGCGAGTGCCCTGCGCAATGCACGTTACCCAGTGCGCCGCATAACTGCGAAACCCCGTTTGACCTGCGTTTTTGCTTGGATTTCCAAGTAAATCCGCGGCAACGGGAACAACCACTGGTCACAGCCTTGCAGGGGCCGGGAACAACGGCACGTTATCCCGGGTAACTCCGGCAGGGAAGGGGTGAGTGTGTGAAACTGACTTCGTGCGCGAAGACGGAAAAATCAAGGTATTCCTCCTGGACGACCACGAAGTGGTACGTCGGGGCGTCCACGAGCTGTTGTCGGTCGAAGAGGACATCGAGATCGTCGGTGAGGCGGGTACCGCGGCCGACGCCCTCGTCCGCATCCCGGCCACCCGCCCCGACGTCGCGGTCCTCGACGTGCGGCTGCCGGACGGCAGCGGTGTGGAGGTCTGCCGCGAGGTGCGCTCCCAGAACGAGGACGTCAAGTGCCTGATGCTGACCTCGTTCGCCGACGACGAGGCCCTGTTCGACGCGATCATGGCCGGCGCCTCGGGGTACGTCCTCAAGGCGATCCGCGGGAACGAGCTGCTCAGCGCCGTGCGTGACGTCGCGGCCGGCAAGTCCCTGCTGGACCCGGTGGCCACCGCCCGGGTGCTGGAGCGGCTGCGGGACGGCAAGAACGGCAAGGGCGACGACCGCCTCTCCCACCTCACCGAGCAGGAGCGGAAGATCCTCGACCTGATCGGCGAGGGCCTGACCAACCGCGTGATCGGCGAGCGGCTGCACCTGGCGGAGAAGACCATCAAGAACTACGTCTCCAGCCTGCTCTCCAAGCTGGGCATGGAGCGGCGCTCGCAGGCCGCCGCCTACGTGGCCCGCCTCCAGGCCGAGAGGCGCTAGCCGCGGCGGCGTCTGCGGGCCCCGCAGGGGTGACGGGACCGCGCGCACCGCGTCCCGCCGCGAAGCGTTCCATTCGGGACCAACGTCCCCGATCACCGGGGCGGGCTCCTCTTTCCCGGCGCCGTGTCGGTACCCGAGAGTGGAGGGCATGTCCCCAGAGGAACTCCACGCCATCGAACTGCTGCGCGGGGTGCCGTACGGCCGGGTGGCCACGAGCATGCGCGCGCTGCCGTTCCTCGCCCTCGCCCGCCACATCGTGGTGGACGGCAAGGTCGTCCTGCGCATGCACGCCGGATTCGGCTACCACCAGGCCTGCAACGGCAGCGTCGTGGCCTACGGGGCCGACAACTCGAACTCCCGGGACGAGCGGCTGTGGTCGGTGCAGTTCACCGGAACGGCCCGGATCGTAGAGCCGACCACCGCCGAACTGGAACTTTTCGGGCCGGGTCCGCATTTCGTGGACGGAGCGCTCTTCGACCCCGTCCACATGCGCATCGAACCGCAGTTCGTCACGGTGCACTCCCTCGCCCGGAATCCGGACCGGGAGTACCAGCACGCACTCTGAGGCCCTCCGACATAAGGAAGAAATAAACGGACGCGCGTACGAGAACGGGCCCGGCGGAATGAATTCCGCCGGGCCCGTCGTGCCGTGTCCGCCGCCTCAGTCTCCGGAAAGGGTCACGGGCTGCTCCGGAGGCGTCGGTTTCACCGGGCTCGCAGAAGGCTTCGGCGACGTCGACCCCGAGGGCCTCGGCGACGAGGTGGACGACGTCGAAGGTGTCGGCGAGGTGGACGGCGTCGTCGACGGCGTGGCCGACGGGGTGGGGCTCGCCGTCCGGGTACGGGGGGTCGCCGTGCTGGGCGTGTCGTTCGACGGCGGGGTGTTGTTGTCCTGGGTACGGGGCGGCGGCGTGGTCTCCGGGGTCCCGGGGGTGCTCGGCTGTTCGCTGGGGGCGCTCTGGGTGACGGGCGGAGGGACGGGGTCCTTATCCTTGCCGCCACCGCCTCCGCCCCCGTTGCTGATGGCGTAGGCCGCGCCGCCCGCGACCGCGACGACCGCCAGCAGCGCGAACAGCCACATCTTCCAGCGGCTGCTGCCGCCCCGCTCGTCGTAGCCCTCGTACCCGCCGCTGCCGCTGCCGCGGCCGCCGCCGCCCGGGCCGCCGTGGCCGCCGCCGCCGGGGAAGGCCGAGCCGTCGTCCGGGTTCAGCGGCGGCACCATCGGCTGCTGGAACTGCGAGGTCGTGGCGTGCGCGGGGAACTGCTGCTGCCCGCCCGACCCGCCCGCGGGCATGGCCGAGGTCGTCGCCGGCCCGCGGCCGTTCGGCAGGGTCATGGCGACCGGGCCGGTGTTCCAGGTGCCCGTGTTCGGCCCCTGGTCGTGCAGCATCTGGAGCGCGTACTGGACCAGCCCGCGCATCTCCTCGGCGCTCTGGAACCGGTCGTCCGGGTCCTTCGCGAGGGAGCGCATGACCAGGCCGTCGAGCTCCTTCGGGATGTGGTGGCCCTCGGGCAGCTGCGAGGGCGGGACGGGGGCGTCCTGGACGTGCTGGTAGACCACCGACAGCGGGGTCTCACCGGTGAACGGAGGCCGCAGCGCGAGGAGTTCGTACAGCAGGCAGCCGGTCGCGTACAGGTCGGAACGGTGGTCGACGGCCTTGCCGAGGGCCTGTTCGGGCGACAGGTACTGCGGGGTGCCCATGACCATGCCGGTCTGAGTCATCGTCGACTGCACGCCGTGCAGGGCACGGGCGATGCCGAAGTCCATGACCTTGACGGCGCCGGTCTCGGTGATGATGACGTTCGCCGGCTTGATGTCACGGTGCACGATGCCGTGCTGGTGCGAGTACGCGAGGGCCTCCAGCACGCCGGAGACGATGATCAGTGCCTGCTCGGGGCCCGGGGCCTCGGCGCTGACCAGTAGTTCGCGGATGGTGCGGCCCTCGACCAGCTCCATCACGATGTACGGCACCGTGTTGGGGCCGACCCGGTCCTCGCCCGAGTCGTACACGGCGACGACGGCGTGGTGGTTCAGCCCGGCGACGGACTGTGCCTCGCGGGTGAAGCGCGCCTTGGAGACGGGGTCCTCGGCCAGATCGGCGCGCAGCAGCTTCACGGCGACGGTCCGGCCCAGGCGTACGTCCTCGGCGGCGAACACCTCGGCCATGCCGCCGCGGCCCAGCCGGTGGGTCAGCCGGTACCGGCCGTCGCCCACCAGGCCGCCTGCGCCCCAGTGCGAGGGGTCCTCGGCCATCCCGGCGCCGCCTGCCTCGGGTTCGGGTGCCATCAGTCCTCGCCGTCGTCTCTCTCGGCCGCCGCTCAGCGGTAGACCTCTTCGTGATGCTCCGACGAACGCTACAGCCTCGGAACCGCTCGCCGTTCGGACCGGACGCCCCGTGGCCCTGCGGTCACGGAACGGGCACCTGGCTTGACGTGTGCTTGCCCTCCGGCAGACTGGGCCCGACATAAGCATGGCGAGGGGAAGCAAGAGTCATGAGCCAGGACGGCACTCAGGGCCGGTACGCAGGCGGTTCCCTGGCCCGTGGCCGCTACCAGCTGCGGGATTTGCTCGGTGAGGGCGGCATGGCCGCCGTGTACCTCGCGTACGACACCGCGCTCGACCGTCAGGTAGCGATCAAAACCCTGCACACCGAACTGGGCCGCGAGCAGTCCTTCCGCGAGCGTTTCCGCCGCGAGGCCCAGGCTGTAGCCAAACTGTCGCACACCAACATCGTCTCGGTCTTCGATACGGGCGAGGACGAGTTCGACGGCTCGGTCATGCCGTACATCGTGATGGAGTACGTGGAGGGCCAGCCGCTCGGCTCGGTGCTCCAGTCGGACATCCGGCAGTACGGTGCGATGCCCGCCGAGAAGGCCCTGAAGGTGACGGCCGACGTGCTGGCCGCGCTGGACACGAGCCACGAGATGGGGCTCGTCCACCGCGACATCAAGCCGGGCAACGTCATGATGACCAAGCGCGGCGTGGTCAAGGTGATGGACTTCGGCATCGCCCGCGCCATGCAGTCCGGGGTCACCTCGATGACCCAGACCGGCATGGTCGTCGGCACCCCGCAGTACCTCTCGCCCGAGCAGGCGCTGGGACGCGGCGTGGACGCCCGCTCCGACCTGTACTCGGTCGGCATCATGCTCTTCCAGCTGCTGACGGGCCGGATCCCCTTCGACGCCGACTCGCCGCTGGCCATCGCCTACGCGCACGTGCAGGAGGAGCCGGTCCCGCCGTCCTCCATCAACCGGTCGGTGACCCCGGCGATGGACGCGCTGGTGGCGCGGGCCCTGCGGAAGAACCCGAACGAGCGCTTCCCCACGGCCGCGGCCATGCGCGACGAGGTCGCGCGGGTGATGTCGGCCGGGCAGACGGGCGCTCCGGCCATCGTCCAGGGCATCGGGCCGGTGAGCAGCGGAGCGGGCGTGGCCTCGGCCGTGTTCCCGCCGGTGGACTCCGGTTTCCAGGCGCCGCCGCAGCAGTCGCTCCAGCAGCCGTACCAGGCTCAGCAGACCCCGGCGCCGTCCCCGTACGCGCCGGCTCCGACGCCTCCGCCGCACAGCCACGCCCAGGGCGGGTACGCCTACCCGCAGCAGCACACGCCCGCGCCGCAGCAGCAGTACGCGCCGCAGACCCCGCCGCCGTACGTGATCTCCCCGGCCGGGCACGGCTCCGCCGGCGGGGGCCAGGGCTCGCGGCGGAACACGCCGGTGGTCGTGGGCGCGATCGCGGTGGCGCTGCTGGCCGTCGGCGGTCTGATCGCCGCGATCTCGCTGAGCGGCGGCGACAAGGACAAGGGGAACGCCACCCCGTCGGCCTCGGCGTCCTCCTCCGGCTCGGCCCAGGCCGGCCACAAGGGGCCGGACACCTCGCGCACCATCGACTCCGCCAAGTGCAAGGAGCCGACGAAGCACTACAGCGACGCGGGCAAGTACCAGGCGCCGGACCTCCGCTACAAGAACCTGCTGTCCGTGAAGGCCTGCATCCAGGCCTCCGGCGGCAAGTACAAGATCGTCCCCAAGGACGAGGCGGTGTACGGCCAGGACACGGTGCTGGAGCAGCTGCCCGGGCCCGGCGAGAAGATCGAGAAAGAGGGCACGGAGTACACGCTGACCGTCTCGACGGGCAACCCCGGCTAGACGGCTGCCGCGCCTGCGGGCCTCCCGGCGCGGCGGGAGCCGCCGACTGGGCCAGACCGGCATCCCGGGCACTCTCATGGAGTGCCCGGGATGCCGCTTTTTGACCCTTATGTAAATCTGAGCACGTACCGCTGCCCCAGCGGGTACCCGGCCGCTCGGAACGGGAAGGGCTCCCCGTGATCCAAGGCTTCCGCCCGCCGCGCTGGCTGGCCTGCGCCGTACTGGCGGCCGCCGCGCTCGCACCCGCCGCCTCGGCCGCGTCCGCCGTGGCCGCCGCCCCCTCCGCCGAGGTGCGCGAGGACGACGACGGGCACCCCGAACTGGCCGGCAGCCCCGCCGGAGTAGGACGGGAGCGGCCCGGCCGGCCCGCGGCCGCGGCCGCGAACCCGGAGGCGGTGGTCGCCGCCCGGCCGCTGCGGCCCCGCCCGCGCACCGAGCCCGAGACCCCGCCGCGGTCCCCGGCGCCCGCGGCGACGGCCGTGCCCACCGCCACCGCCACCGCCACCGCCACCGCCACCGCCACCGCCTCGCCCCACGCGGTGCGCGCCCTCGGCACCGGACCGAACGAGCGGGCCGCCGACCTGGCCGCGCACATACTGCCCCTCGGTACCGGATTCGCCCTGATGGGAGTCGGGCTGGGCTACCTCGGGGTGCGGCTGCGCCAGGGCCTCTGACCCGGCGTCCGGCCGGGCACCGCAACCGCCTCGGAACCCTTCCCACGGCGGACCTCAACGCCCCCCTCCCCCGCGGGATGTACGCCCCAGGGCGGTTGCCATCTCCTACATACTCGGTATACATACTGAGTATGTCGATCCGCCACGGCCTTCTCGCCCTGCTGGAACGGGGCCCTCGGTACGGCTCCCAGCTGCGCACCGAGTTCGAATCCCGCACCGGTTCCACCTGGCTCCTCAACGTCGGGCAGGTGTACACCACCCTCGCCCGCCTGGAGCGGGACGGGCTCGTCGCGCCCGGAGGCGAGGACCCCGCCGGGCACACCCTCTACGCCATCACCGACCACGGACGCGCCGAACTCCACCAGTGGTACGAGCGCCCCGTCGACCGCACCGACCCGCCCCGTGACGAGCTGTCCATCAAGCTCGCCATGGCCGTGGGCGCCCCCGGCGTGGACATCCGCGCCGTCATCCAGTCCCAGCGGCACGCCACGATCAAGGCGATGCAGGACTACACCCGGCTCAAGGCCCAGGCCCTCGCCGCGATCGAGAGCGGCCGGAGCCGCGAACGCGACGACGTGGCCTGGCTGCTGGTCCTGGAACAGCTGATCTTCCAGACCGAGGCCGAGGTCCGCTGGCTCGACCACTGCGAAGCCCGGCTCGTCCGGCTCTCCCTGCCGGCCGACCGGAGAGCCGATCCCGCACAGCCGCAGGCCGCCGGAGCCGGACCCGCTGCCGACGACCCCGTACCGGCCCGGACCACCGCCGACCGACCCCGCGCCGCCCGCACGCGGCGGGGCTGAACCGCCTTTCCAGGGGGGACCCCTCATGCCTGACCAGCGCCACGCCCAGCAACCCGTACTGCAGTTGGACCAGCTCGTCCGCACCCACGGCAGCGGTGCCACCGAGGTGCACGCCCTGCGCGGCATCAACCTCTCCGTCCACCCCGGCGAACTCGTCGCCGTCATGGGCCCCTCCGGCTCGGGCAAGTCCACGCTGCTCACCCTGGCCGGCGGGCTGGACACCCCCACCAGCGGCCGGGTCGCCGTCGAAGGCACCGACATCACCACGGCCGGCCGCAAGCAGCTCGCCGCGCTGCGCCGCCGCAGCATCGGTTACGTCTTCCAGGACTACAACCTGATACCCGCCCTCACCGCCGCCGAGAACGTGGCCCTGCCGCTGGAACTCGACGGCACCTCCGCCCGCAAGGCCCGCGCCGCCGCGCTCGCCGCCCTGGACGAGATGAACCTGGGCCTGCTCGCCGACCGCTTCCCCGACGAGATGTCCGGCGGCCAGCAGCAGCGCGTCGCCATCGCCCGCGCCCTCGTCGGGGACCGCCGCCTGGTCCTCGCCGACGAGCCCACCGGCGCCCTCGACTCGGAGACCGGCGAGTCCGTCCTCGCCCTGCTCCGCTCCCGCTGCGACGCCGGCGCGGCCGGGGTCCTCGTCACGCACGAACCGCGCTTCGCCGCATGGGCGGACCGCGTGGTCTTCCTGCGCGACGGCAGTGTGGTCGACGAGACCCTGCGCAGCCACGCCGACTCCCTGCTCTCGGGGCAGGCGGCCGGTCAGTGATCTCCTGGTACCACTCCTGGATCGCGGCCATCCGCATCGCCCGCCGCGACGCCTGGCGCGCCAAAGGCCGCAGCATCCTCGTCCTCGCGATGATCGCCCTGCCGATCGTCGGCGTGAGCGCCGCCGACCTCACCATGCGCAGCGCCCAGCTCACCCCCGCACAGGACCTCGAACGCCGCCTCGGCACCGCCGACGCCGAAATCAGCATCTCCCCGCTGGGCGTGCCGATCCTCCAGAGCCCCGACAGCGAGAACTACGCGCCGGTCGGCGGCTACAAGACGTACGAACGGCCCGCCGAGAGGGAGCAGCCGGACATCCCGGGCGCGCTCCCGGCCGGCACCCAGATCGTCAAGGACAGCACCGGCCACACCAAGCTCCGCACCACGCACGGTCTCCTGGAGACCGCCCTGCGCGAAATCGACACGCACAGCCCGCTGGTGAAGGGCCGGTTCACGCTCGACCGCGGCCGGCTGCCGCAGGCACCGGGCGAGATCATCGCCACCAACGCCTTCCTGAAGCAGTCGGGCTACTTCGTCGGCTCCCGCGTATCCGCCCGCGGCGTCGACACCTCGTACCGGATCGTCGGCGCCTACGAACTGCCGAACGAACTCAAGGCCGTGCAGGTCATCGCCCAGCCCGGGACCCTGCTCACGCCGCTCGACAAGGCCCTGCGGGCCATCGACGTACCCGGTGTGCGGGCCGAGACCACGTACCTGGTGACGGTCGGCGGCAACGGTTTCACGTGGAACATGGTCAAGGAGGCCAACGCCAAGGGCGCACTGGTCCTCTCCCGCGCCGTCGTCCTCGACAAGCCCGCCGACTCCGACGTGCCGCTGTACGCACAGGAGCCGCAGAACGCGTTCCCGAGCGGGTCCAGGACCATGGAGATGGCGATCCTGGCCACCGTCGTCGGCCTCGCCATGCTGGAGATCTGCCTGCTCGCGGGCCCCGCCTTCGCGGTCGGTGCCCGGCGCTCGCGCCGCCAGCTCGGGCTCGTCGGCGCCAACGGCGGCGACCGGCGCCACATCCGGGCCATCGTGCTCTCCGGCGGCCTGGTCATCGGCGCCGCGGCCGCCGTCGTCGGGACCCTGCTCGGCACCGCCCTCACCCTGGGCCTCCGGCCGCTGCTGGAGGAGTTCCTCGGCCTGCGCTGGGGCGGCTTCGAGGTCCGGCCGCTGGAGCTGCTGGCCATCGCCCTGCTCGCCGTGGTCACCGGCCTGCTCGCCGCCATCGCCCCCGCGGTCACCGCCTCGCGGCAGACCGTACTGGCCTCGCTCACCGGCCGCCGCGGCATCCGGCGCGCCAACCGGGTGCTGCCGGTCATCGGCCTGATCGCCGTCGCGGGCGGCGCCGCCATCGCCCTGTACGGCACCGTGTCCGACACCGGCACCCTGGTCGTCGCGGGCGGCAGCGCCCTCGCGGAGCTGGGCGTCGTCGCCCTGACCCCGGTCCTGGTCGGCCTGTTCGGGCGGATCGGACGCTGGATGCCGCTGTCGCCGCGGCTCGCCCTGCGCGACGCCGTGCGCAACCGCGGGCGTACGGCGCCCGCCGTGGCCGCCGTGCTGGCCGCCGTGGCCGGCACCGTCGCGGTGGCGACGTACCAGCACAGCCAGGACATCCAGTCGCGCCACGAGTACACCGCGGAACTGCCCGGCCTGCACGGCAGGGTCATGCTCTCCGACAACAGCGACCACAAGGACGTCCCCGCCGTACGGGAAGCCCTGTCCAGGGAGTTCTCGCTGACCGTACGCGCCGACGTGGACCGGCTCGTGGTCGGCAGGGCGGGCTGTGACACGTACTCCGTCGACACGGGCTGCGGTCGCGCCGAGCTCGTCACGCCCAAGGAACAGCGCTGCCCGCTGTCCGACTCCCCGGGCGGGCCGGCCGACTTCACCCGCGAGCAGGTCGAGGAGCTGGGCAAGGACTGGCGCTGCAAGCGGCCCGACCACTACGTGGAGAACCCGGTGGTCGTCTCCGACGAGAAGCTGCTGACCGCGCTCGCCGTGACCGACCCCGGCGCCTCCTCGGCGCTGAAGTCGGGCAAGGCCGTCTCCTTCGCGAAGCAGAACGTGAAGGACGGCAAGGTCACCCTCCGGCTCGTCACCGACCCAGATGCGGCCGACGCGGCACGCAGCAAGGGGCAGGAGGCACCCGGCGAGGACAAGGTCCTGCCGGTCTATCAGGCACCCGACAGCGTCGAGGGCTGGGGCATCGAGCTGATCCTGCCGCCCTCGGCGGTCCGGTCCGCAGGGCTGGCGACGGCCGCGTACGGCTCGTTCTTCGCGCTCGACGGAGCGCCCGGCAGCGAGCAGCGCCAGCGGCTGGACGGCGCCTTCGACCAGATGGGCGTGGACGCCGTCATCAAGATCGAGCAGGGCTACCAGGGCGACAACAGCATCGAGATGCTCGCCCTGACCATCTTCGCGGGCCTGGTCACCATCGGCGCGGCCGGCATCGCCACCGGGCTCGCCCAGGCGGACGCCGAGGCCGACCTGAAGACGCTGGCCGCGGTCGGCGCACCCCCGCGGGTGCGGCGCACGCTCAGCGGCTTCCAGTGCGGGGTGATCGCCCTGATGGGGGTCGTCCTGGGCTCGGCGGCGGGCATCCTGCCCGCGGTGGGCCTGCGGCTCGCCGCGGGCCGCGAGGCGGAACGATTCGTCGAGCGGGCCGCCTCGATGGGGTACGGGAACCCGGACGCCGAGGTCTACGTACCGATCGCGGTGCCGTGGGAGACCCTCGGGGCCCTGCTGGTCGTCGTCCCGCTGGGTGCGGCCCTGCTGGCCGCCCTGGTCACCCGGTCCAGCGGAGCGCTGGCGCGGCGGGCGGCGGGCTGACCGGCACCGGGCACATCCTCGTGCCCCCGTACAGGGTGGATCACGCCTGTACGGGGGCACACCGTGTGAGTACGAAGGTGTGCGAGACAATGGCGGCATGGAGATGCCGAGGAGTGAACGGTCGCAGGACAGCCCCCCGAACGTCCTGATCGTGGGACAGGACGGGACGGCGGTCGGCGGCGCCGATGACGAGTCGCGCGAGGTCCCGGTGACGGAGATGGTCGAACAGCCTGCCAAGGTCATGCGGATCGGCAGCATGATCAAGCAACTCCTGGAAGAGGTACGCGCCGCGCCTCTCGACGAGGCGAGCCGGGTCCGGCTCAAGGACATCCACGCCGCCTCCGTGAAGGAGCTGGAGGACGGTCTGGCCCCGGAGCTGGTGGAGGAACTGGAGCGCCTGTCCCTGCCCTTCACCGAGGAGGCCATTCCCTCCGAGGCGGAACTGCGCATCGCCCAGGCGCAGTTGGTGGGCTGGCTGGAAGGTCTCTTCCACGGCATCCAAACGGCCCTGTTCGCGCAGCAGATGGCGGCTCGGGCCCAGCTGGAGCAGATGCGCCGAGCCCTTCCGCCCGGCGCCTCCCACGAGGACGAGGACGGCGGCCACGGCGCGATCCGCTCCGGCCCGTACCTCTGACCCCCCGCGGGCCCGAGCCCCCGGCCCGGGCCCGCCCCCTTCCCCCACCGACCCCGACCGAGCCCACGGCCCCGCCGAAGCCCGACCCAGCCCCGCCGGCGATTGAGGCGCGGGGTCCGGG
>NZ_JBHXRK010000027.1:0-114041 GCF_042716875.1 Streptomyces sp. NPDC058646
CCCCTCCCGCGGCCCCTCTTTGTGGGTTATCCCCCCCGGGGGGCCCGGCCCCCCCCCCCCCCCCCCCGGCGGGGATGGGGCGGCGCCGCCCCGCCCCCCCCCCCACGACAGGGCCTAGGCAACCTCCAGTTCGGGGATCAGCCGGCCCCGGCGGGAGAGCAGGAAGCGCTTGAACTCCGCCACCGGCGGGGTGTCGGGGTGGCCGTCGAGCCAGGCCACGCCGATCTCGCGGACCGCGCGCGGGGCGGTGACCGTCAGCTCGACAACGCCCGGACGGGCCACGGCGGGGGGCGGGAGCAGGGCCACGCCGAGGCCCGCGGCGACCAGGCCGCGCAGGGTCTCGGCCTCCTCGCCCTCGAAGGCGACGCGCGGGGTGAAGCCCGCCTCCGCGCACAGGTCGTCGGTGATGCGGCGCAGGCCGTAGCCGGGTTCCAGGGTGACGAAGGTTTCCTCGGCGGCCTCGGCGAGGCGGATGCGCTTGCGGCCGGCGAGGCGGTGGTCGTCGGGGACGACCAGGCGCAGCCGTTGTTCGTCGAGACGGCGGGCCACCAGGTCGGGGGCGACCGGCAGGGGCGAGGTGAGGCAGAGGTCGAGTTCCCCGGCGCGCAGCCGCTCCAGCATGGCCTCGCCGTAGTTCTGGACGAGGGAGAAGCGCACCCGGGGGTGGTCGGCGCGGAAGGCCCGGATCAGTCCGGGCACGGTCTCGGAGCCCAGGGTGTGCAGGAAGCCGAAGGCCACCTTGCCGGAGGCGGGGTCGGCGTCGTGCTGGACGGACTCGGCGGCGCGGGCGATCCCGTCCAGGGCCGGTCCGACCGAGGCCAGGAAGGTGCGGCCCGCGGTGGTGAGGGCGACGGTGCGGCCCCTGCGGGCGAACAGCGTGACGCCGAGGTCGTGTTCGAGGCGGACCATGGCCCGGGAGAGGGTGGACTGCGGAACGCCCAGTTCCTGCGCGGCGCGGGTGACGTGCTCGTGCCGGGCGACCGCGGCGAAGTACGCGAGGCGCGGGGCCAGCAGGGATGTCACGGCCATGTCTTCTTCGTAACGGTTCATTGACATACGCCGCCCTGAGCTGTGGTGATGCACTGATGGATCGATTATCGCGATTCCATGCATTGGACGCATCAAAAAGCCGGGCCTACCGTCGACGTATGCCTCCCGCTCATACCGGGGCACCCGTCATCCCGGGTGCCTCCACCCCGTCGTTCCCGCCCACGCCCGCCCAGGACTCCGCAGCCCAGGGCCCCGCGCCCCAGGGCCGGGAGCCCGGCCGCCCCGGCTACCGCCGGATGAGCCTCGCGCTCTTCGCCGCCGGACTCGCGACCTTCGCGCTCCTCTACTCCACCCAGGCACTGCTGCCCGCGATCTCCGCAGGGTTCGGGGTGACGGCGGGTCAGGCCAGCTGGACGGTGTCCGCTGCCACCGGCGCCCTCGCCCTGTTCGTCCTGCCGCTCAGCGCGCTGTCCGAGCGCTTCGGCCGGACCCGGATGATGACCTGGTCGATGGTGGTGGCCGTGGGCGTCGGCCTGCTGGTGCCGTTCGCACCGAACCTGGAGTGGCTGGTCGCGCTGCGCGCGGTGCAGGGCGCGGCGATCGCCGGGATCCCGGCGTCCGCGATGGCGTACCTGGCGGAGGAGGTCGAGCCGAAGGCGCTGGTCGGTGCGATCGGCCTGTTCGTCGCCGGCAACTCCGTCGGCGGCATGAGCGGCCGCCTCGTCACCGGCTGGGGCGCGCAGCTGGGCGGCTGGCGGGTGGGCCTGCTGTCCGTCGGGCTGGTGGCCCTGGTCTGCGCGGCGGCCTTCGTGGTGCTGCTGCCGCGGGCGCGGTTCTTCCGCCCCGCCTCGCTGAAGCCGCGGGCGGTGGGCCGCACCGTCGCCGGGCACCTGCGCGATCCCCTGCTGCTGCGCCTGTACGGGATCGGCGCCCTGTTCATGACCGTCTTCGGCGCCGTGTACACCGTGATCGGGTACCGGCTGGTGGACGAGCCCTTCTCGCTCGGGCAGGGCGTGATCGGGTCGATCTTCCTTGTCTACCTGGTCGGTACGGCCTCCTCGGCCGCCGCCGGACAGCTGGTGGCCCGTACGGGACGGCGCGGCGCGCTGTACCTGGCCGTGACCACCACCGCGCTCGGGCTGCTGCTGTCGCTGTCCGACTCCCTGGTGGCGATCGTCCTCGGCCTGGTGCTCATCACGGCGGGCTTCTTCGCGGGCCACGCGGTGGCCTCCGCAGCGGTGAGCCGCACCGCGAGGACGGGCCGGGCGCAGGCCTCCGCGCTCTACCAGTCGGCGTACTACTTCGGCTCCAGCGCCGGCGGCACGCTCGGCGCGCTCGCCTACCACTCGGCCGGGTGGGCGGCCACGGTGGGCATCGCGCTGATCGCCGTGCTGGGGGTCGTGTCGATCACCCTGTACGGGTCCCGCGTGGCACGCGCGGAGCGGAGTCCGTTGGGCCGGGCGGCTGCGGCACGCTGACGGAATCTACGTCTGCCGTCCAGGTAACTCCCACGCGTTTCGCGGGCATTGAACCCTCAAGGACGCAAGGGCAGGGCGATCAGGGGGAGGACCGGATGGGGACTGCACGCGGGCGCGCCGGACGGCGGGCGGCGGTGGTGTTCGGCGGGGCGCTGGCACTGGCCGTGCCGATGGTGGTGGCCGGGGGCGGCACGGCTCAAGCCGCGTCCTGCAGCGTCAGCACCGGCCCGCACCAGCGGCAGGTGGAGCAGTTCCTGGGGCGGCCGGTGGACGGGAAGCAGTCGGCGGCCGACTGCACCGCGATCCGGGCCTTCCAGGCCACCCACGGCATCACCCCGACGCAGGGCTACGCCGGGCCGCTGACCTGGCAGACCATGAGCACGATGCTGGCCCAGCGGGCGGCCGGCACCACCCCGAACCGGGACGGGAAGTGCCCCGTGAACCGGGGGCGGATCGCCTGCGTCGACCTGACGCGGCAGCTCAGCTGGATCCAGGACGGCGCCGCCCTGAAGTACGGCCCGGTCCCGGTCCGTACGGGCAAGGACACCACGGAGACCCGCACCGGCCTGAAGAAGATCTACCACCGCAGCATCGACCATTGGTCGACGCTCTACGACGTCTCGATGCCGTACGCGCAGTTCTTCGACGGCGGCATCGCCTTCCACTCCACCACCAAGAGCATGTGGAACCCGCCCGGTTCGGGCGGCTGCGTGAACATGCGGCCCGCCGACGCCAAGGCGTACTGGAACCTGCTGGGGAAGGGCGAGGACGTGTACGTGTACGGCCGCAAGCCCGGGACCTGAGGTCCGCACCGGGTCAGGCCGCCCGTCCGGCGGATTCGGCGGCGGGCGGTACGGCGGGGCCGGATGGTGCGCTCAGCCGGTCCAACCGCCCCAGGCTGGCGTGGCGCTGGGCGAGCGAGAGCCCCGCCACCGCAGCGCCGAGGACCAGCCAGCCCGCGGGGCCGGCCGTCATCACCGCGCCGGTGAGGAGCAGCGGACCGGCGGACTTCTGGACGGACTGGGACATGCCGGCCACCCCCAGGTACGAGGCGCGCGCCCGCCCCGGCGCGAGGGAGACGGCCAGTTCCCAGGAGCTGACCGAGCGCAGCAGCTCGGCGGCGGTCGCCAGCACCGCCGCGGCGAGCAGGGCTGCCGAGGCGGCCCAGACCCCTCCTCCGGCGGCGGTGGCCAGCAGGACACAGCACACGAAGGCGGTCAGTCCGTACAGGGCGACCGCGTCGGCCGCCCGGCGGGCATCCCGGACCTTCGCCGACACGCGGAGCTGGAAGACGACGACGAGCACGGTGTTGATGACGAGGAAGGCGGGGATCAGGGCGTGCGGGGCGGCGGTGTGGCCGACCAGCCACAACGGGATGCCGACGCCGAGGATCGAGTCGTCGAGGTTCATGGGGACGTCCAGCAGGACGAACCGGAGGTAGCCGCGGTCCCGCCACGGGCTCGCCCCGGCGGCCCCGTCCCCTGCCCGGCCGGCGGGCGGGTCGGCGGGCGCACCGACGGGCGGGTCTGCGGGCGGCGCGGTCACGAGGCCGCGGCCGCGCGGTTCCCGGGTCCGCCACACCAGGGCCGCGGCAGCGAGGAAGGACAGCCCGTCGGCCAGGATCAGCACGTGGTAGGCGTCCCGGGTCCCGACGGCGAGGCCGATGGCGGCGAGTCCCGCCCCGAGGGCGTAGCCGGCGTTCGCCGAACTCCGCGACAGCGCCTGGTAGGTGGAGCGCCGTTCGCCGGCGACCCGGGTGGCGAAGAGCATCTCCAGCGTCTTGGCCGCCCGGTCCCCCAGGCAGGTGACGGCCACCACGGGCAGCAGCACGTCGAAGTCGGTGACCACCAGCAGCGCGCAGAGGGTCCCGAGACGGAGCAGGTGGCAGCCGATCAGCAGGGAGCGCACCGGGAAGCGGTCGGCGAGGTGGCCCGCCAGCGGTGATCCGGCGATGCCCGCCACTGCGGCCGCGCCCAGCAGCAGGCCCAGCTGCCCGGCGTCGAGTCCGACGACGAAGGTGAAGTAGAGGATGGAGGACGCCGCCCACACGCCCGTGCCCGCGCGGTCCAGCGACTGGGCCAGCAGCATGATCCGCGCATCACGGCCGCCCGGCGGCCGGCGCAGCTGTGCGATCAGGCCGGGCTCCCCCCGCCGTGCCGGCCGCGCCTTCCCGGTCCCCCCGCCGCGCCGCATGCCCGGTCTCCCCCTCCGCCGTCCCGTCTCCCGGTCTCCCGATGTCGGGATACAGAGCGGAAGCCTGCCCCACATCTATCTCGACGTCAAGATACTTGATGTCGACATACATCATCTCGGGGCGCTGTCGTGGCGCTTCCGGCTGCCGTTGTCGGACCCCTCCGGTAGGTTCCGAAGCATCGGGAACGACCAGGGGGATGGACGGACATGAGCGACCTCGCCACCAGCACGGACCTCGATGCCGCGATGGACCGCTACCGCGTCGAACTCACCGGCTACTGCTACCGGATGCTCGGCTCGGCCTTCGACGCCGAGGACGCGGTGCAGGACACGTACATCCGGGCCTGGCGCGCCCACGAGAAGTTCGAGGGCCGCTCCTCGCTGCGCTCGTGGCTGTACCGGATCGCCACCAACGTCTGCCTGGACCTGCTCAGCGCCGGGAACAAGCGGGCCCGCCCGATGGACCTGACCGCACCGCAGCACCAGGCCTCGGCGGTCCTGAGCGAGCGGCCGGAGGTGACCTGGCTGGAGCCCGTACCGGACGGCCGGGTGCTTCCGCAGACCGCCGACCCGGCCGAGATGGCCCTCGCCAAGGAGTCCGTGCGGCTGGCCTTCGTGGCCGCCCTGCAGCACCTGCCGGCGAAGCAGCGGGCCGTGCTCATCCTGCGCGAGGTGCTCGCCTGGAAGGCCGACGAGGTCGCGCAGCTCCTGGAGACCACGGTGGCCTCGGTGAACAGCGCGCTCCAGCGGGCGCGGGCGACGCTCGCGGGGCAGTCCCTGCGGCAGAGCGATCCGGCGGACCCCCTCGACCCGGAGCAGGCCAAGCTGCTGGAGCAGTACCTCTCGGCCTTCGAGGCCTACGACATCTCGCGCCTCACCACGCTGCTGCACGAGGACGCGGTGCTGTCGATGCCGCCGTTCGACCTGTGGCTCCGCGGCCAGGCGGACATCGCGGCCTGGCACCTGAACCAGGGGATCGGCTGCAAGGGCTCCCGCCTGGTGCCGACGACGGCGAACGGGCTGCCGGCCTTCGGCCAGTACCGGGCGCGCGCGGACGGGAAGCCGGGGCACGCCCCGTGGGCCCTCCAGGTCCTGGAGATCTCAGACGGCAAGATCGTCGGGCTCAACGCCTTCCTCGACACCGACCGCTGGTTCCCGCTCTTCGGTCTCCCCGAGCAGCTCGACGAGACCTACGAGGTGCAGCAGGGCGCGTAAGGGCGGGGACGCCCCGCTGACGGTGAAGGCGCCGCGCCCGCGGGCGGTCAGCCGCAGCCGGGCGAGGACCTCCACGGCGGCGAGGTCCGGCGCGGTGAGCGCTCGGGCGTCGCACACCACGGCGCCGGCCCCGTCCTCGTAGAGCCGGGCCAGCCAGGCACACAGCCGCGCGGCGTCCTGCGCGGTCGGGGCGGGTCCGGGCAGCACGAGTCGTTTGATCTCCACGAGAGGGTGACTCCCCCACCGCCCGGAACTCATCGGCAGGCGGCCTCCGCTTCGGGCGGGGACAGCCGAAGGTGTCGAGGGTCAGGTCGAACGGCTCGGGAAGGTGCACGGCCTCGCCGAACGTGCCCGCGTGCAGAACGCGGTACTGGCCGTCGCTGGCTCGCCGTACAGGTGGATGGTGGGGCTGCCCGTCCCGTGCGGGTCGATCAGCAGGTGGAGCGGGATGCCCGCCGCGGCGTATCCCTTGAGCTTGGAGACGCGGTCGTTGACGGCGTTCGACTTCGAGGTGATCTCGACGACCAGCTCGGCGGCTCCTGCGGGAATGAAGTTCTCCCCCGTGGGAACCGCCTCGGTGGGTACCACCACGAGGTCCGGGATGCAGAGCCCGCTACGGCTCGGGACGGCCACGTCGAGGGTTAGTCGTCACCGCTCGCGGGCTGGTGCTCGACTGCGAGTGCGCTCATGGTGTGCTCCTCTCAGTCGTCACCGGTCCCAGCATGCAGAACGGGACCGGTGGGCGTCCACCGGTCCCGTTCGGCCGTACGGGTGAGTGCAGGTCAGGCGATGCGGTCCAGGACGATCGGGGTCGCCGAGAACGCCGTGCCCGCCGGGGCGACGTCGTAGGAGCCCTCCAGCGAGGCCAGGGCGTACTCGAACTTCTCCGGGGTGTCCGTGTGCAGGGTCATCAGCGGCTGGCCCGCGGTCACCGTGTCGCCCGGCTTCGCGTGCAGCTCGATGCCCGCACCCGCCTGGACCGGGTCCTCCTTGCGGGCACGGCCCGCGCCGAGCCGCCAGGCGCTGACACCGACCGCGTACGCATCGAGGCGGGTCAGGACGCCCGAGGCGGAGGCCGTCACCACGTGCTGCTCGCGCGCGACCGGGAGCGCCGCGTCCGGGTCTCCGCCCTGGGCCGCGATCATCCGGCGCCAGTGGTCCATCGCGGAGCCGTCGGCCAGGGCCTTCGCCGGGTCCGCGTCCTTGATGCCCGCCGCGTCCAGCATCTCCTTGGCGAGCGCGATGGTCAGCTCGACCACGTCGGCGGGACCGCCGCCGGCCAGCACCTCCACCGACTCGCGGACCTCCAGCGCGTTGCCGGCCGTGAGGCCGAGCGGCGTGGACATGTCCGTCAGCAGCGCGACGGTCCTGACGCCCGAGTCCGTGCCGAGGCCCACCATGGTCCGGGCCAGCTCGCGGGCGTCCTCGATGTTCTTCATGAAGGCGCCGGAGCCGACCTTGACGTCCAGCACCAGGGAGCCCGTACCCTCGGCGATCTTCTTCGACATGATCGAGGAGGCGATCAGCGGGATGGCCTCGACCGTGCCCGTCACGTCGCGCAGGGCGTACAGCTTCTTGTCCGCCGGGGCCAGGCCGTCGCCCGCGGCGCAGATGACCGCGCCGGTGGTGTCCAGGACGTGCAGCATCTCCTCGTTGGAGAGCAGCGCGCGCCAGCCCGGGATGGACTCCAGCTTGTCGAGGGTGCCTCCGGTGTGGCCCAGGCCCCGGCCCGACAGCTGCGGCACGGCCGCGCCGCAGGCGGCGACGAGCGGGGCCAGCGGGAGGGTGATCTTGTCGCCGACGCCGCCGGTGGAGTGCTTGTCGGCGGTCGGGCGGGAGAGGGAGTCGAAGTTCATGCGCTCGCCGGACGCGATCATCGCGGCGGTCCAGCGGGCGATCTCGGCCCGGTTCATGCCGTTCAGCAGGATGGCCATCGCCAGCGCCGACATCTGTTCGTCGGCGACGACACCGCGCGTGTAGGCGTCGATGACCCAGTCGATCTGCTCCGGGCTCAGCTCGCCGCGGTCCCGCTTGGTCCGGATGACGGAGATGACGTCCATGAAGTGCTTCTTTCTACGCGCATAGAGAGAGGGGTTGGGGAGAAGACGACGGCCCTCCGCCCGGCAGGGGGCGAAGGGCCGTCGGCACGGCTATCTCAGGTGGTCGGGCCCGAAGGCCTGCGGCAGCATGGCCGCCAGCGGAAGGATCCCGTCCGGGGTCTCCACCAGCAGCTCCGGCCCGCCGAACTCGAACAGCAGCTGGCGGCACCGCCCGCAGGGGACGAGGATCTCGCCCTTGCCGTCCACGCACGTGAAGTGCGTGAGGCGGCCGCCGCCCGTGGCCTGGAGCGAGGAGACCAGCCCGCACTCCGCGCACAGGCCCAGCCCGTAGCTCGCGTTCTCGACGTTGCAGCCGGTCACGACCCGCCCGTCGTCGACGAGGGCGGCGACCCCGACCGGGAAGCCCGAGTACGGCGCGTACGCGTGGGACATGGCGTCCCGGGCCGCCGTACGCAGGGCTTCCCAGTCCACGGCCGGAACCGGTACCGGGCCCGTCACTTGCCCTGGCCCTTGCGGTACGGCAGGCCGTCCGCCTTGGGCATCCGCAGGCGCTGCGCCGACAGGGCGAGCACGAGCAGGGTGGTCACGTACGGAGCCGCGTCCACGAACTGGCTGGGCACCGAGTCGGTGAGGGCGTACCAGACGAAGAGCAGTGCCGCGCAGGCCGCCGAGATGCCGGCCTGGAGGTACTTCTTCTTGTACAGCTGCCAGACGCAGACGAGCACCAGCAGGATCGCGATCAGCAGCAGCATCGCGTGGACGTTGGTGGCGCCACCGCGCAGCTTGAGACTGTCGATGAAGCCGAACAGGCCCGCGCCCAGCGCCATGCCGCCCGGCATCCAGTTACCGAAGATCATCGCGGCGAGGCCGATGTACCCGCGGCCGCCGGTCTGGCCCTCCTGGTAGATCGGGCTGGCGACCTCGGACAGGTAGACGCCGCCGAGGCCCGCCAGGGCGCCCGAGACGACCACGGCGATGTACTTGTACTTGTAGACGTTGACGCCGAGGGACTCGGCGGCGACGGGGTTCTCACCGCAGGAGCGCAGCCGCAGGCCGAAGGTGGTGCGCCACAGCACCCACCAGGTGCCCGGGACGAGCAGCAGCGCGACGACGGTCAGCAGCGACAGCTCGGTGACCAGGCCGCCGATGACGCCGGCCAGGTCCGAGACGAAGAACCAGTGCTTGCCCTGGAGATCGGACATCCAGTCGGACAGCCCCGGCACGGTGATCTTGTAGATCGGTTCGACCTGCGGCGACTGCTTGGAGGAGCCGCCCGGCGCCTCGGCGAACGTGAAGTTCGACAGGTACTGGGTGAAGCCCAGCGCCAGGATGTTGATGGCCACACCGGAGACGATGTGGTTGACGTTGAAGGTCACGGTGATGATCGCGTGCAGCAGGCCGCCGAGGGCGCCGCCGGCGATGCCGACGAGCACACCGGTCCACGGACCCCACTGGTAGCCGGCCCAGGCACCGAACCAGGTGCCGAGGATCATCATGCCTTCGAGGCCGATGTTGACGACGCCCGCGCGCTCGGCCCACAGACCGCCGAGGCCGGCGAGGCCGATCGGCACGGCGAGCGAGAGGGCGCCGGAGACCTGGCCGACCGAGGTCAGGTCCTCGGCGCCGCTGATCAGGCGGACCAGCGAGACCAGCGCGAGGCCGCCCGCGATGATCAGCATGATCCAGGGCAGGGTGAGCTTCTTGCGGCCGCCGGACTTCTTCGGGGCGGCGGCCGTCGCGGAAACGGTGCTGGTGCTCACGCCGCGACCTCCTTGTCGGTCTTGATGGCGTGCCCGGCGGCGAGTTCCTCGCCGACCTTCTGCTGCTGGCGCCGGATCCCGTAGCGGCGGACGAGCTCGTACGAGACGACGACGGCGATCACGATCAGGCCCTTCATGATCGTGCCGATCTCCTTCGCGTACCCGGCCTGGTCGAGCGAGGCCGAGGCCTTGTCGATGAAGGCCATCAGGAACGCGGCGAAGAGGATGCCGACCGGGCTGTTGCGGCCGAGCAGCGCGATGGTGATGCCGGTGAAGCCGACACCGACCGGGAAGGCCAGGTTGTAGGTGTGGGTCTCGCCCAGCAGCTGCGGCATGCCGGCCAGACCGGCGACCGCACCGGAGATGAGCATCGCCGTGATGATCATCTTCTTGGAGTCGACGCCCGAGGCCTGGGCGGCGGACTCGCTGGCGCCGGTGGCGCGCAGGTCGAAGCCGAACCGGGTGCGGTTGAGCACGAACCAGTAGACGATGCCGAGGGCGAAGGCCACGAAGGTGAAGCCGTAGATCTCCAGCCCGTCCCCGAGGGTGACGGCCGGGAACCAGCCCGACTCGGCGATGTCGCCGGTCGTCAGGTCGTTGGAGCCCTCCAGCTGCACGCCGAGGTTCTTGTCCAGGATCAGCCAGGCGATCAGGCTGGTCGCGATGGCGTTCAGCATGATCGTGGAGACGACCTCGCTGACGCCGCGCTTGGCCTTGAGCACACCGGCGATGCCGGACCAGAAGGCACCGACGAGCATCGCCACGAGGATGATCAGCAGCAGGTGCAGCGGACCCGGCAGGGTCACGGCCGTACCGACCACGGCGGAGAGCATCGCCGCGAGGCGGTACTGGCCGTCGACGCCGATGTTGAAGAGGTTCATCCGGAAGCCGATGGCCACGGCCAGGGCCGCCAGGTAGTACGTGCCGGCCTGGTTCACGATGAGGACCTGGACATCCTCGTAACCGGCGTTCTCCACCATCAGGCGCAGCGGCTCGATCGGGTCGATGCCCGTCGCGGCCAGCACGACCACGGTCAGCAGGAAGGCGCTGACCAGGGCGAGCACGGGCCCGGCGATGCCGAGGAGCAGCCGGTCCTTGTCGATCTTCTTCATCGGGCCTCGTCCTCCGGTGCATCGGTACCAGCCTCGGTACCGGCGGCGGAGTGGTTGTCGGTTGCTTCCAGGTGCCCGGAGGCGGCGCCCGTCATGGCGGTGCCGAGTTCCTCGGGGGTGACGGTCGCCGGGTCGGCGTCCGCGACGAGGCGGCCGCGGTAGATCACGCGCAGGGTGTCGGACAGGCCGATGAGCTCGTCCAGGTCCGCGGAGATCAGCAGCACGGCCAGGCCCTCGCGGCGGGCCTCGCGGATCGCGTCCCAGATCTGCGACTGCGCGCCGACGTCCACACCGCGGGTGGGGTGGGCGGCGATCAGGAACTTCGGGTTGTGGCTCATCTCGCGGCCGACGATCAGCTTCTGCTGGTTGCCGCCGGAGAGCGAGGCCGCGGTGACCTCGATGCCGGGCGTGCGGACGTCGTACTCGCGCACGATCCGCTCGGTGTCCTTGCGGGCGGCCTTCGGGTCGAGGATGCCGCGCCGGGAGTTGGGGGGCTCGGTGACGTGGCCGAGGATGCGGTTCTCCCACAGGGGGGACTCCAGCAGCAGGCCGTGGCGGTGACGGTCCTCGGGGATGTAGCCGATGCCGCCCTCGCGGCGCTTGCGCGTCGGGGCGGTGGAGATGTCGTCGCCGTCGAGCGTGATGGTGCCGCCGTCCGGGATGCTCATGCCCATCAGGGCCTCGATCAGCTCCGTCTGGCCGTTGCCCTCGACGCCCGCGATACCGAGCACCTCACCCTTGTGGATGGTGAAGTCGATGCCCGCCAGGACCTCGCGGACGATGCCGTCCGGGTCGGTGGCGGCCAGGCGCAGCTCGGAGACCTTGAGCATCGGGGTGGTGGTCACCGTCGACTCGCGGGTCTCCGGGGAGGGCAGTTCGGCGCCGACCATCAGCTCCGCGAGCTGCTTGGTGGTGGCCGTCTTCGGGTCGGCGGTGCCGACCGTGGTGCCGCGCCGGATGACGGTGATGTCGTCGGCGACCTTCAGCACCTCGCCCAGCTTGTGCGAGATGAAGATCACGGTGAGGCCCTCGGCCTTGAGCTCGCGCAGGTTGTCGAAGAGGGCGTCCACCTCCTGCGGGACGAGCACGGCGGTCGGCTCGTCGAGGATGAGGATCTTCGCACCGCGGTAGAGGACCTTGAGGATCTCCACGCGCTGGCGGTCGGCGACACCGAGGTCCTCGACCATGGCGTCGGGGCGCACCCCGAGGCCGTAGGCGTCCGAGATCTCCTTGATCTTCTTACGGGCCTTGGCGCCGATGCCGTAGAGCTTCTCGCCGCCGAGGACCACGTTCTCCAGGACGGTGAGGTTGTCGGCGAGCATGAAGTGCTGGTGCACCATGCCGATGCCGCGGGCGATGGCGTCGCCGGGGCTGGTGAAGGAGACCTGCTCCCCGTCGATGGCGATGGTGCCCTCGTCCGGCTTCTGCATGCCGTAGAGGATCTTCATCAGAGTCGACTTGCCGGCGCCGTTCTCGCCGATCAGAGCATGGACCGTGCCCTTGCGGACGGTGATCGCGATGTCCTTGTTGGCGACGACGCCGGGGAAGCGCTTGGTGATGCCGTGCAGTTCTACGGCGGGGGGCGGGCTGGACGCGTTGATGACGCACTCTCCTTGGCGCGGAAGGAGTTGGAGGCAGGGCAGGGACAGGGCGGGAATCGGCCGGGCGGGTGGGCGGGAGGAGGACGGTATCGCGTCCACCCTGCCTCTACGCGCGTAGCACTGTCGAAAGTGAAAACTTGCGGCCAACTGGCCACAGGCAAGCACCATATGACATGGCTCGGGGCCCGGGAGCGGCAGAGACCGCTTCCCGGACCCCGGAGACCACGACTACATCGGACGGGCCTTACGGCGCGGTCTTGACGGTGATCTTCTTGGCGATGATGTCGGCCTTGGCCTTCTCCACCGCGGCGATGACGTCCGTCATCTCCTTGTACTTCGGGTTGGAGTCGGCCAGGCCGACGCCGTCCTTGTCCAGGCCGTAACGGATCTCACCGGTGGTCGGCTTGCCGTCCTTGACCGACTTGATCAGGTCGAAGACGGAGTCGGAGACGTCCTTGGTGACCGAGGTCAGGATCTGGTCCTTGTACTTCGTCAGACCGGCCTGGTTGTACTGGTCGGAGTCGACGCCGATGGCCCACTTGCCCTTGGCGGAGGCGGCCTCGATGGCGCCCGAGCCGGCCAGACCGGCGGCCGCGTAGACCACGTCGGCACCCGCGTCGAGCTGACCCTGCGCGGCGGCCTTGCCGAGGTCGGGCTTGGCGAAGCCGTCGAAGTTCGGGGGCTGCGTCAGGTACTGGGAGAGCACCTTGGCGTTCGGGTTGGTGTCCTTGACGCCCTGGGTGAAGCCCGCCTCGAACTTCTTGATCAGCGGAACCTCGACGCCGCCGATGAAGCCGACCGTGCCGGTCTTGGACACCTTGGCGGCGGCGACGCCGGCCAGGTAGGAGCCCTGCTCCTCGTTGAAGACCATGTTGGCGACGTTCGGGCCGGTCACCGAGGTGTCGTCGATGATGCCGAACGTGGTGTCCGGGAACTTCGGCGCGACCTTCTTGATGGCCGGCGCGTAGGCGAAACCGACGCCGATGACCGGGTTGTTGCCCTTGCGGGCGAGCTCGGTGAGGCGCTGGACCTTGTCGGCCTCGCCCTCTCCGTCGGTGGGCTCCGCCTCGGAGCCCTTGACCTTCAGCTCGGTCTCGGCCTTCTGGAGACCCGCGTAGGCGGCGTCGTTGAACGACTGGTCGCCGCGGCCGCCGACGTCGTACGCGATGGCGGCGCTGGGCTCCGTGGACGATGCGGTGTCCGAGGACTTCTTACCGCCACAGGCGGTGGCCGAGAGGGCCAGCGCCGCGGACGCGATGCCCACGGTGGCGATCCTGGTGATCCGGCGCAAGGGGAGGCTCCTTCAAAACCTGACCGAAGCGCCACGACCGGCGCTGGTTTCGCGGCGATCGTAACGCGCGTAGATGTCAGTTAAAGGCCCGTTCATGAGTCGTTATCGGATCGTCGCGAACCGGACAGTGACCGATTCGTAACTCCCGGGCGTCCAGCCCTTGTGTACCAAGGGCTGGACACGCCCGGCGCGGGAACGCCCCGATGCTGTACGGGCAACTACCCGACGGGCCTGGCGCGACGCCCGTCCAGCAGCGCGGCGGCCGTGAAGAACTCCACGCCGACGGCGATCGCGTCCTCGTCCACGTCGAAGTCGCCCCGGTGGAGGTCGCGCTTGGCCGGGTCGCCGGGCGTACGGACCCCGAGGCGGGCCATGGCGCCCGGGACGTGCTCCAGGTACCAGGAGAAGTCCTCCCCGCCGAGGCTCTGCTCGGTGTCCTCGACGGACTCGGCCCCGCACCGCGCGGTCATCGCCTCGCGGAGGAGTTCGGTGACCACCGGGTCGTTGACCACGGGCGGCACCCCGCGGACGTGGTTGATCTCGAACTTGGCCCCGTGCATCGTCGACACCTCGTCGATGGCCGCGTGGATCATGTCCGGGGCATCGTGCCAGGCGTTCAGGTCCAGGCACCGGACGGTCCCCGACAGCTCGGCGTGCATCGGGATGACGTTGCAGGCGTGCCCGGCCTCGATCCGCCCCCAGGTGACCGACATCCCCGAACGGGCGTCCATCCGGCGGGCCAGCACGGCCGGTACGTCCAGGGCCACCCGGGCGGCGGCCGTGACGAGGTCGGTGGTCAGGTGCGGCCGGGCCGTGTGCCCGCCGGGGCCCGACAGGCTGACCTCCAGCCGGTCGCAGGCCGAGGTGATGGGGCCGGCCCGCAGCCCGATCCGCCCGGCGTCGACCCGGGGGTCGCAGTGGAGGGCGACGATCTGCCCGACGCCGTCGAGCACCCCCGACTCGATGGCCTCGGTGGCTCCGCCCGGGAGCACCTCCTCGGCGGGCTGGAACAGCAGCCGCACGGGACGGGGCAGCAGGCCCTGCCGGTCGAGTTCGGCCAGCACCAGGCCGGCGCCGAGGACGGTCGCGGTGTGCACGTCGTGGCCGCAGGCGTGGGCGCGGTCCGGGGCGGTCGAGCGGTAGGAGACGTGCGTCTTGGCATCCGGGATGGGCAGGGCGTCGATGTCCGCGCGCAGGGCCAGCATCGGCCGTACGCCGTCCCACGTGCCCACGTCACAGATCAGGCCGGTGCCGGACTTCAGCACCCTCGGGCGCAGTCCTGCTTTCTCCAGCCGGGCCTTGATCGCCGCCGTGGTGCGGAACTCCTGGTGTCCTAGCTCGGGGTGCATGTGCAGGTCCCGGCGGAAGACGATCAGTTCGGCACGCAGGTGGTCCGGAAGCTTGCCGGGCAGCTCGGGCCGGTCGGGCTTGCCGGGCAGGGCGGTCGGGGACTCGCGGGACATCAACTGGTTCACCCGTTGAAGGGTAGGCGCACGGACCGGCCAACTGGCTGGAGATCACAAAAAATTCATGCCGTTAGGGGAAGAAAACCCGGCCGCTGGACGCATGACGGGGTTCGGCCGCGGGTACACTCGCACGCTCATCCGGCCGCCGGCGCCGCCTGGGCCGGGAGTCTGTGCACATCACGGGCGGTGTCGGTGACCCCGGCGAGGAAGCTGCGGGCCCGGGCCGACGCGGAGCCGGTGAGCCAGTCCGGGTCGACATCGCATACGGCGACCGTCACACCGGTACCGGTCAGTGCGTACGGCAGCGTGTGGACGACCGTGGACGGAAAGCTCACGATCGTACGGCCGATGGGTCCGCGCCGGGCGATCAGCTCCAGCGGCAGGTCCGGACGGACGATCTCCAGCCCGGTCGCCTCGCTCAGGGCGCGCAGCTTCTCCGGGGACTCCCGGCGGTGCGCGAAGTAGCGCGTCACGCCGTGCTCCCGGGTCAGGGCGCACACCGCGTCCAGGTACCGCGCCGGGTCCACGACACCGGTCTCCACCAGCGAGGTGCCGACCAGGTCGGTGCCCTTGGTCAGCCGCGGCGGGCCGAAGCGGGCGCGGGTCCAGGCGAACGCGTTGACCCGCAGGCTCATCCCGCCGTGGACGGTGACGGGCATGGAGGTGAACACCTCGACCCGCCGCCCCCCGGCCCCGGCGGCCGTGAAGCGCCGCCGGGCCGTCGCCGACACCGGGGCGTAGGCCAGCTCCCGGATCCGGCCGGGCAGCCCGCCGCCACCGACTCGGTGCCAGCGGACGAGACGTTCGCCGCGGGCGGTCTGGGCGGCGAACTCCATCGTGGCGGTCCCGTCGTCGACCACGACGAGCTCCCCGGCCCGGACGAGGGTGAGCAGCAGCTGCACGTAGCGGGAGAACGGGTCGCCGATGACGACCCGGTGCGCGGCCCGTACGTCCCGGGCCAGCGCGGCGAGCGCCTTGAGCGGGGTGAGGCGGCCGCCGCGCGCCTCCTGCCAGCGCACCTCGTGGCCCTCGTCGCGGGCCAGTCCCGCCATCCGGCGCAGCTGCCCCCGGGACATCGGGTCGGTCGGGGGCAGGACCACGATCCGCAGGGGCGCGGGGCCGGCGGGGGCGCGGGCCGCCGGGCCGGCGCCGGCCCCCTCCCCTGCCGGTGGGGAGCGGCGTTTGCGCTGGCGGGGGACGCCGTCGAGCAGCGGGCCGGGCGGCGGCGGGTCGGTCCGGTCCAGATGGGCCCACTCCAGGACGTTCAGGAGTTGGACCGGGCTCTCGACGAAGGCCAGGGTGCGGGCTGAGGGGGTCACCGGGTACTCCTCGTCTGGGGGCGGGACTCGTACGCGCCGGACCGCGGGGTCAGACGGCCACGGGCTCGCCCTGGAAGCGGCGGAGCTTCTTCATGGGGCCGAGCTCGGAGTCGTACACGCGCTTGACGCCGTCCCCGAGCGCGGTCTCGATGGTGCGGATGTCGCGGACCAGGCGGGCCAGGCCGCCGGGCTCGACGGAGGCGGCCTGGTCGGAGCCCCACATCGCGCGGTCGAGGGTGATGTGGCGCTCGACGAAGGTGGCGCCGAGGGCCACGGCGGCGAGGGTGGTCTGCAGGCCCGTCTCGTGGCCGGAGTAGCCGATCGGGACGTTCGGGTACTCCTCCTGCAGGGTGTTGATCACCCGCAGGTTGAGTTCCTCCGCCTTGGCCGGGTACGTCGAGGTGGCGTGGCAGAGCAGGATGTTCTCGCTGCCGAGGACCTCCACCGCGTGCCGGATCTGCTTCGGGGTGGACATGCCGGTGGAGAGGACGACGGTGCGGCCGGTGGCGCGCAGGGCGCGCAGCAGCTCGTCGTCGGTCAGGGAGGCGGAGGCCACCTTGTGCGCGGGGACGTCGAACTTCTCCAGGAAGGCGACGGCCTCGGTGTCCCAGGGGGAGGCGAACCAGGCGATCCCGCGCTTGGCGCAGTGCTCGTCGACGGCCCGGTACTCGTCCTCGCCGAACTCGACCTTGTGGCGGTAGTCGATGTACGTCATCCGGCCCCAGGGGGTGTCGCGCTCGATGTCCCACTGGTCGCGCGGGGTGCAGATCTCGGGGGTGCGCTTCTGGAACTTCACGGCGTCGCAGCCCGCTTCGGCGGCGGCGTCGATCAGGGCGAAGGCGTTGCCGAGGTCGCCGTTGTGGTTGATGCCGATCTCGCCGACGACGTAGACGGGCCGGCCGGGGCCGGCGGTGCGCGGTCCGAAGGTCCGCAGGCGGGCGTGGGCGGGGGCGGGGGCGGTCATGGCAGGTGACGTCCTTCGGTGCGGGGGGTGCGGGGGCCGCTGGGGGTGCAGGGGGTGCGGATCGGGGTGGGCCTCCTCGAACAGCGGGGCGAGGAGGCGGGCTCGGGCCAGGTCGTGGGGGTCGTCGATCTCCAGGACCCGCGCGGGGTCGGTGGCGACGGGGAGGGTCCGGCCGAAGAAGCGGTGCCGGGCGGTACGGAACCCGGCGGCGTCCATGGCGTAGGCGGCGCCGGTCTCCAGCAGGTCCTGCGGGCGGTCCTGGCGGCGGGGCCGGTACGCGCTCTCGTGGTTGACCCCGGTCCCCGCGCCGGCGGCGTCCTGCCGCCAGAGGAAGCCGTGGAAGGGGGCGACGGCGAGGGCCGTGTCGGCGGCGCCGGACGCCACGGGGGCGGCGACCGACTCCACGTCGGAGGCCGTCAGGAAGGGGCTGGTGCACTGGACCAGGAGGACCACGTCCACGGTGAGGGAGTGCAGTTCCTCGAAGGCGGCCAGCGCGTGCAGCACGGCGGCCTCGCTGCTCGCGGTGTCACCGGAGAGCGCGGTGGGCCGGGCGATCGCGTCGGCTCCGGCGGTGCGGGCCGCGGCGGCGATCGCCTCGGAGTCGGTGGAGACCACGACGTCCGTGACGGTCGGCGCGGCCCGGCAGGCCCGGACGGCGCGGGCGACCAGCGGGGTCCCGGCGACTTCGGCGAGGTTCTTGCCGGGGACGCCCTTGGAGCCGCCGCGAGCGGGGATCACGGCCAGCACCCGGCGACTGCGGGCGGGCCCGGAGGCCGGGACGTCCACGGGTACGGCCGGCAGGGGGAGCCCGGGCGGGGTGGCGGCCGGAGGGGTATCGGCCGGTGGGGCGGCGGGCTGCGGGATGGCGGCCGGTGGGGCGACAGGGTGCGCGGCGGCGGGCTGCGGGGTGGCCCGCGAGCGGGGGCTCACAGCTCCCCCAGGCGGCGGATCACCGGAGCCACCCGCTGGACGCCGTGCCGGTACGCCCCGCGGGCCGCCTCGCGCAGGTGGCCGCGGAGCCTGCGCCGCAGCCGGGACCCGGCCCGCGGCTCCTGCGCCGCACCGGGCAGCGGGCTGCCGTCCGGGGCCAGGTGGTGGCGGGCGAGGATCCCGGGCAGGTAGCGGGGGGCGGTGGTGAGCGTGTAGTACGGCGCCGGGGACGGCAGCCGGCGGGCACCCGCCAGCACGGCGACCCGGGCCCGGGCGGCGGCGTAGGCGTCGTACGGGGGCCCGGCCGCGGGCCGGTCGGCCGACGAGGCCGGGCCCGGCGCCGGCAGCCCCGGCGCGGCCGGACCCGGCAGGACGCCCTGGGCCGCCAGCCAGTGCGGGTCGCCCTGCGGCAGCAGCCCGGCGTCGAGCTGGTCCCAGGAGGCGAGGCAGCCGGAGCCGAGGAAGTGGTGGTTGCCCAGGGCCTCGCGGATGCCGAGGTCCGTCAGGACGGCCGTCGGGATGCCGCGGTGCAGGGACTCCAGCGCGGCGGTGGACGAGACGGTGACCAGCAGGTCCGTGCCGTCCAGCACCTCGCCCATGTTCCCGTAGACCAGCCGGCAGTTGGGCGGCAGCCCGCCGGGGAGCTTCGCCGCGAGCCGCTGGTACGGCTGCTCCTCCAGGTGCGTGGTGTGCTCCCCGGGTCTGCTGCGCAGCTTGACCAGCACGTCCCGCTCCGGGTGCAGCCGGGCGTGTCCGGCCGCCCGCTCCAGCAGGTACGTACGGTCCGCCCGGCCGTCGGGCACGGAGGGCTGGACGGCGAAGACCACCGTGCGGGCGCGGCTCCCGGTCGCCTCGTACGGCGCTCCGCCGAGGAAGGGCAGCGCGGTCTCGGTGACGGCGCCCGCGTCCGCGCCCACCCCCTCGTAGACGGCGCGGAAGCGTTCCGCGTCGTGGCGGGAGTTGGCGAGGACCAGGTCCGCCCCGTGGCGCAGCAGCAGCCCGTCGGCGAGCTTCTCGTAGACGACGCCCACGTAGCCGGTGACGAGCACGGGCCGCTCGGCCGGGGCGGGCCACAGGGCACGGGCCCCGTGCAGGACGGCCTGGACGGCCCCGCCGACGAGGGCGAGCACGACCACGTCGTAGGCCTCGCGCTCGATCTCGGCGAGGAACTGCGCGCAGGTCACCTCGGTCAGCCGGCCGGCGTGGACGCCCACCTCACCGAGCTGGCGCGCGGTGGGAGTGGCGCGGCCGCGCAGCAGGAACCCGGTGAGCTGGTGGTCGGGCACGAGACGGCCTGCGGTGAGTGCACCCCATTTCCATCGCGTATCGGAATCGGCGAGTACGGCTACGCGCTTGCGTTCTGGCACGCGGCAGAAACTATTGGGCAATTTCGGTGATCGGCCCAACGACCGCACAACAGCGGGTTAACAACGCGTCGACGAAATGCGAAAGCGTACGGGTTAACGCGCCCGCCCTGCGCCGTTCACATGGAATCCGCATCCGAGCCATGATGAAAGCCGGACGACGCCATAACGTCTCGCGGGTGCCCAAGCTCTCTGTTGTCGTGCCGTTCTACAACGTGCAGACATACGCACCGGATGCCCTGAAAAGTCTCGAACTCAACGCCCGGGACGATTTCGAGTTCCTGCTCGTCGACGACTGCTCGGCGGACGGGACCCCGGAACTGCTGGAGCGGGCGGCCCGCGAGCTGCCCGGGGCGGTGCACCTCAGACACGACCGCAACGGCGGCCTCGCCACCGCACGGAACACCGGCCTGGACGCCGCCCGCGGCGAGTACCTCGCCTTCCTGGACGGGGACGACTGGCTGGCCCCGGGCCACCTGGCCCGCACTCTGGCCGCCATAGAGGCCCTGAACTGCGATTTCGTCCGCACCGACCATGTCCGGTGCACCGGACGGGCGCGGAGCGTGCAGCGGGTCCCGTACGGCGTGCACGGGGTGGCCGCCGACCCGCGGACGGGCATCCTGCCCGCCGACCGGGCCACCTCGGTGGACTATCCGTACGCCTGGGCCGGCATGTACCACCGGCGGCTGCTGGACCGCGGGGTGCTGCGGTTCACCGACGGGCTGCGGACGGCGGAGGACCGGCCGTGGATCTGGCGGCTGCACCGGGAGGCGGAGTCCTTCGCCGCGATCGGAATGCCCGGGATCTTCTACCGGCGCGGTGTGGCGACGTCCTTGACCCAGATCGGGGACGAGCGGCAGCTCGATTTCATTCGCGCATTCGATCAGGTCCTGTCGGACACGGCCGCGGACCGGGAATCCGATCTTCTGCTCCCGAAAGCCGTCCGAACGTATTGTGCAATTATCGCGCACCATGTCGGGTCCATCGAAAGATTCGAACCGGCTGTGGCGAAAAAACTCCGCTCCATGAGCAGGGCCGCGCTCGGACGCATGCCGCAGGACGTATTGGACCGCGCCCTGGACTCGATGGACGCCGACCGTTCCACCCTGCTGCGCCGCCTGCGCGGCAGCCGCCGCACGCTGTCGGGAGCGACCGCCTGATGCCCGTCCAGATCTTCCTGGCCTCCACCCTCTACGGGGCCGCGACCCTCGCGGCGGGCATCGACGCGGGCAGCTTCCCGCCGGCCGGCCGGCGGATCCTGCTGACCAGCAACCACGCCGTCGCCGCCGAGGTCGCCCCCGGGCTCGCGGACGTGCCGGGCTTCGCGGCCCTGCGCACCCGCTTCGACGAGGTGCTCGACTGGAACCACGTCATCGAGCCGCTGCACCCGAGCACCTGGGCCCCGCGCACAGAGGACGTCCCGCTGTGGGAGCGCCGGCTGCGCTCCCTGTGGGGGCTCGGCGACGAGCGCGTCGAGCTGGTCGTGGAGTCCCTCCAGGTCCCGCCGGCCCAGACCCTGTGCCGGCTCTTCCCGGGTGCGGCGGTCGACGTCTACGCGGACGGCCTGATGAGTTACGGGCCCACGCGCTTCCGCCTCGACCCGCAACTGGGGATGCGGGTGCGGCGGGTCCTGCACCTGGACCTGGTGCCGGGGCTGGAACCGCTGCTGCTGACGGAGTTCGGGGTGCGGGCGGAGCTGGTGCCCGCGGAGTCGTTCGCGAAGGTCCTCGCCGAACTGGCCGACCTCGCCGCACCCGCCGGCCTCGCCGCACCGTCAGCCCCGTGCGCACCGGCCGCACCGGCCGGACCGGCCTCCGCCCCGGCCCTGCTGCTCGGCCAGTACCTCTCCGCGCTGGACCTGATGACCCCGGCGGAGGAGGAGGAGCTCCACGTGGAGATGGTCCGCGGCGCCCGCGCGCTGGGCCACCGGGAGCTGCTCTTCAAACCGCACCCCAGCGCCCCGGCCGCGTACTCCCGCCGCGCAGAGGCGGAGGCCGCCCGCCTCGGCGTCCGGCTGACCGTCGTGGACAGCCCGGTGCTGGCCGAGGTGCTGTACCTGCGGCTGCGCCCCGCGCTGGTCGTCGGCTGCTTCTCCACCGGCCTGCTGACCGCCGCGACCCTGTACGGGCTCCCGGTGGCCCGCACCGGCACGGACGCCGTGCTGGCCCGCCTGGCCCCGTACCCGAACAGCAACCGCGTCCCGCTGGCCGTGGTGGACGCCCTGCTGCCCGACCTGGCGGACGCCGGGGCGGTCCGCGCCTGGAGCCCCCCGGACCGCGCCCGGGTCCAGGAGGAGCTGACCGGTCTGCTGACCGCGGTCGGCTTCACGATGCAGCCCCAGATCCTGGCCTCGCGACGGCCCGCCGCGGAGGCCTACCTGGCCCGGCACCTGACCCCCCGCACCTGGCGGTACTTCACCCGCCGCCGCCTGACCTCGCTGGGACTGCCGGGCGGCATCCCGGCCCAGCTGTCCTTCCTGTCCAGGAGCCCGGCCGTGCGCCGCGCGGTCCGGCGGCTGCGCCGGGCCCTCAGCTGACGGCGAGCTTGGCCGCGAAGCCGAGGAACAGCACCCCCGCCGCCGAGGTGGCCCCGGCCGACAGCCGCCTGCGGCGGCGGAACGCGGCGGACAGCCGGGTACCGCCGAAGATCAGCACGGTCAGGTAGAGGAAGCTGCCGATCTGCAGCAGGCCGCCCAGGACCAGGAAGGACAGCGCCGGGTAGGCGTAGCCGGGGTCCACGAACTGCACGAAGAAGGACATCAGGAAGAGGATGGCCTTCGGGTTGAACAGGCTGATCAGCAGGGCCCGCCGGTACGGCCGCTCGCCGTCGCCCGCGTCCGCGTCGGCCTCGACGGCGGCGGCCACCTCGGCCCGCGCCCGGTTCGAGCGCCACAGCGCCCAGGCACCGCGCAGCATCCCGACGGCCAGCCAGGTCAGGTAACCGGCGCCGAGCAGCTTGACGATGCCGAACAGCAGCGGGCTGGCCTGCAGGAGCGAGGCCGCGCCGGCCGCGGCGAGCGCCATCAGCACGGCGTCGCCGGTCCACACCCCGGCGGCGGCCCGGTACCCGGTCCGGACGCCGCGGCGGGCGGCGACGGACAGCACGTACAGCGAGTTCGGGCCCGGCAGCAGAATGATCAGCACCAGACCGGCGAGATACGTCGGAAGATCGGTCACACCCAGCATGTGCAGGAGTGTCCCAAGGGTTGCACCTGTCACGCCAGGGGTTTCACCATGTGGAACCGGAGGGCTCGTACGTCCCCCACACCTCCCTCAGCGCACCGCACACCTCCCCCACCGTGGCCCGGGCCCGCAGCGCCTCCTTCATCGGAGGCAGCACGTTCTCCGTCCCCGCGGCCGCCTCCCGCAGCGCGGCCAGCGCCGACCCCACCGCCGCCGCGTCGCGCTCCTCCCGCAGCCGGGCGAGCGCCGCGCACTGGCGGGCCTCGATGGCCGGGTCCACGCGCAGCGGCTGGTACGGCTCCTCCCGCTCCAGCGCGAAACGGTTGACGCCGACGACCACCCGCTCCCCGCTGTCGGTCTCCCGCGCGATGCGGTAGGCGTTGCGCTCGATCTCCGCCTTCTGGAAGCCGGCCTCGATCGCGGCCACCGCCCCGCCCAGGTCCTCGACCCGGCGCATCAGGTCCAGGACGGCCGCCTCCAGCTCGTCCGTCATCCGCTCCACCGCGTACGACCCGGCGAAGGGGTCCACCGTGTGCGGCACGTCCGTCTCGTGGGCGAGGACCTGCTGGGTGCGCAGCGCCAGGCGGGCGGCCTTCTCCGTCGGCAGCGCGATGGCCTCGTCGAAGGAGTTGGTGTGCAGCGACTGCGTGCCGCCCAGCACCGCGGCGAGGGCCTGCACGGCCACCCGTACGAGGTTCAGTTCCGGCTGCTGCGCGGTCAGCTGGACCCCGGCCGTCTGCGTGTGGAAGCGCAGCATCATCGACTTCGGGTCCCGCGCCCCGAACTCCTCGCGCATGACGCGGGCCCAGATCCGCCGGGCGGCGCGGAACTTCGCGACCTCCTCCAGGAGGGTGGTGCGGGCGACGAAGAAGAAGGAGAGCCGGGGCGCGAACTCGTCGACCGCCATCCCGGCCGCCAGGGCCGTACGGACGTAGGCGACCGCGTCGGCGAGGGTGAAGGCGACCTCCTGCGCGGGCGAGGCCCCCGCTTCGGCCATGTGGTAGCCGGAGATGGAGATGGTGTTCCACTTCGGGATCTCGGCCCGGCAGTACCGGAAGGTGTCGGCCGTCAGCCGCAGGGAGGGCCCGGGCGGGAAGATGTACGTCCCGCGGGCGATGTACTCCTTCAGGACGTCGTTCTGGATCGTGCCCGTCAGCTGCGCGCCCGTGATGCCCTGTTCCTCCGCGACCAGCTGGTAGAGCAGCAGGAGCAGGGCGGCGGGCGCGTTGATGGTCATCGAGGTGGAGACCCGGTCGAGCGGGATGCCCCCGAACAGCGTCCGCATGTCGTCGACCGAGTCGATCGCGACCCCGACCTTGCCCACCTCGCCGTGTGCGAGCGGGGCGTCGGAGTCGTGGCCCATCTGGGTGGGCAGGTCGAAGGCGACGGAGAGCCCGGTGCCGCCGCCCTCGATGAGCTGGCGGTACCGGGCGTTGGACTCGGTGGCCGTGCCGAAGCCGGCGTACTGCCGCATCGTCCAGGGCCGTCCGGTGTACATGGTGGGATAAATCCCCCGCGTGTAGGGGAATTCGCCGGGTTCCCCGAGGGCGGTGCCGGGGTCCCACCCCGTCAGGTCGCCCGGTCCGCAGACGGGTTCGATCGGGATTCCGCTCTCGCTGCGTGCCATCGAACAGTCCTCCAGAGGGCGACCCGGGTGGATGCTGCCGTCTGCACGCAAGGCTGCGGACGGCTCCTGGTCACAATGGCGCAACATCCCGGCACAGCGTGCAACTGTCCACGCGCGTCAGGCATCACCTAGTTACACGAGCCGTAGAGACCGGGGGACTGCAATGCACCGCCAGAGAGTCATAATCCGCACGCTCGGAGTGGCCACCGCCGTCGCACTCGCCGCGACCGCCTGCGGGCCCCAGAAGGCGGAGTCCACGGGCTCCGTCTCCTCGGCCCCGTCCTCGCCCACGGCGGGCGCCTCACCCGAGACCTCCACCGACAACAAGCCGTCCGCGGACGCCTCGGCGTCGGCCTCTGCCTCCGCGTCCGCTCCGGCGTCGGCGTCCCCGTCGGCCAAGCCCTCGTCCTCGCCGTCCCCGGCCGTGAAGCCGATCATGGCGAACGGCGACGAGACCGAGCAGGTGCGCGAGCTACAGGCACGGCTGCGGCAGCTCAAGCTGATGAACGTCGCCCCGACCGGCTTCTACGGGTCCAAGACGACGGCCGCGGTCAAGTCCTTCCAGTCGAAGAACGGCCTGGGGGCCACCGGGTCGGTGGACGAGGCCACCTGGAAGAAGATCGAGGCGGCCACGAAGAAGCCCACCGCGGAGGAGCTGAACCCGCCGACCACCCTCGAGCCGGACGCTCCGGACCCGAGCTGCATGGAGGGCCGGGTCCTGTGCATCAGCAAGGAGAGCCGCACCCTCGCCTGGATGATCGACGGAAAGATCATCTCGACGATGGACGTGCGCTTCGGCTCGGAGAACACCCCGACCCGCGAGGGGGTGTTCAAGGTGGACCGCAAGGAGAAGGTCTGGAAGTCCACGATCTACCACACGTCCATGCCGTACTCGATGTTCTTCAGCGGCGGCCAGGCGGTGCACTACTCGGCGGACTTCGCGGCCCGCGGCTACAACGGCGCCTCGCACGGCTGCGTCAACGTCCGCGACATGGGGAAGCTGGCGGCGGTCTTCGGCCAGGTGGAGACGGGCGACAAGGTCGTCGTCTACTGGTGAGCCCGGCCGGCCGGGGAACCGGTCCGACGTAAGGGGCGCGGGCAGGGCCGGGGGAACGTGCCCCGCCCGCGCCAGGTGCGCAGAGCCCAGGGGTACGGGGGGAACCCCGGCTCATGCGCGGCCGATGACCAGTCGGCTCGATAGGTACTGCGCCACGAGTTCGAAAAGTGTTACAGGCCGTCGGTGCCGGGCCCGGCAGGCGCCCCGGCAGGCGGATCAGAGGCCGCCGAGCAGGCCCGCCCGGCCGCCCGGCTGGGCGGGGCTCAGCAGCGGGGCCCGCAGGACGGCGCCCTTCGGGCCGGAACCGCCGGAGCCGTCGGAACCACTGGAGCCGGTTCCGCCCGGGGCGTCCTCGCGGGTGCCGTCCCGCGGTCCGTCCAGGAGCGACTCGCAGAAGCGCGGGATGCGCGCCGTGCCGCCGGCCAGGCGCGCCAGCCGGTCGCGGCGGTCGTCGGTGATGCGGCCCGCCCGGTAGTCCTTGCAGAAGTCCAGCCGCAGACGGCCCTCCCGCTCGCCGTCGCGGTCCTTGTCCGTGGTGAAGCCTTCGCGCTCCGGCTCCCCGGTGCCCGTGGCCGTCCGGTCGTCCTTGACGTCGCCGTCCTTGCCTTCGCCGCCGCCCAGCCCGCCCTGGGCGTCCTTGCCGGCGCCCTCGGTGACGGGCCGGCCGGGCGAGGCCCCGGCGGCGGTTCCCGTACCCGGCGGCGTCGCGCCGTCCACGCCCGGGGTCCGCGGCCCGCCGGTGAGGTTCGGGACGGCCTCGTCCCGCAGCGGCGTGGGCCGCAGGTTCGGGCCGAGGGTCGGGTCCTGGCTGTCGGCGGGCGCAGGGTCCCCGTCGATGCTGACGGACATCGCCGGCCCCGGTCCCGCACTGTCGTGCCGGGGCCCGTCCAGCAGACCCGCCCCCACGGCCGCGGCCAGGCCGCCGACCGCCACGCTCGCCAGGGCGGCCGCCAGGCCGAACCGGACGGGCCGCGAGGACCGGCGCCCGCGGGACGCGGGCAGGGGGAGGTGGCCGAGGTCCACCAGGGGCTCGGCGTGGCCCGTTCCCGTACCCGGCGCATCCGCCGGGAGGACGGCCGTGCCGCGCGCGGCCCGGAAGGCGGCCACCGCGGCGGCCTCACCGGGAAATTCCGCCGCGGCGGGCGGCGGCTCGGCCAGGGAGTCGAGGGCGGCGCGCAGCCGGGCGGCCCGGGCCTGCGCCTGGGGATCGGCGGCCGGCCCCACAGGTTCCACCGGCTCGCCGCGCAGCAGTCGCTCCGCCGCGGCTTCGTCCAGCCACCTGTTGCGCTCGTCGGCCATCACATGTCCTTCTGCGTCCGCCAACGTGAATGCGTCACACCGGTTTGTTCTACGAGGCCCCCGCCACGGCCGCGCTGCGCGGGTACGGCGTCGAGATCCCTCCCGCCCCCGCCGTCCCGTGCCGGGCCACCGGCATTATGGCTGACCGGAGCATCCGCCTCCGAGTCCGGGCCGCAGTCCGGCTCGAACTCGCCCCTCGGATCCTGTGCTCCCAGCAGCTCCGCCAGCTTCTTCAGACCCCGGTGCGCGGCGGTCCGCACCGCCCCGGGGCGCTTGCCCAGCGTCTCGGCCGCGGTCTTGGCGTCGAGCCCGACCACGACCCGCAGGACGACGGCCTCCGCCTGGTCCTGCGGGAGCTGCGCGATCAGCGCCATGGTCCGGCCGGTGGAGAGCGCCTCCATGGCCTCGCCCGCGGTGTCGCAGTCGGCGGCCCGGCCGGTCAGCTCGGTCTCGTCGCCTCCGACGGCCGGACGGCGGCCGCGCATGCGGATGTGGTCGAGGGCCCGGTTGCGGGCGATGCGGGCGGCCCAGCCCCGGAAGCGGTCGGCGTCGCCGGTGAAGGAGTCCAGGTCGCGGGCGATCTGCAGCCAGGCCTCGGAGGCCACGTCCTCCGCGTCGCCGTCGCCGACGAGCGTGCGGACGTATCCGAGCAGGCGTGGGTGCACGGCGCGGTACACAGTCCGGAACGCGTCCTCGTCGCCGTCCTGTGCCGCGAGCACCGCGGCAGTCAGCTCCGCGTCGTCCCCCAGCAAAGTCCCCAACCCGTTCACTGTCCTGTACGTGTGGCGCAAATCAGCACGTTACGGCTTTCAAGTACCTCTCGTCCACGAGTTGTACAACGAGCAACCAGTCCTGCGCGGAGCGAGGTGTGACAGAAAACGCACTCGGGGCGCTGACAGGGGTACGGGCTTGTCGCACGAGTCCGTGACGGATGGCGGCCGGGGCCTCTCCTGTGGGGGGTGGCGGCCTCGGTCGCCATCCCCTTCTCCCTGCCGGCAGAGGTGCTCACTTCATCCTTTCGGCTCACTTCCGGGTGAAATCCTCAAATGGGTACGACACTCCCCGCCCCACCTCGCTAGCGTGGCGGCACACCCGAGCCCCGCCCCGAGGAGCCCCCTGCTGTCCAGCCACCTTCCGGCACAGGCCCGCGGCAGCGCCGACCCCTCGCCCGGCTCCGGACTGGCGCGGTTCAACGCGCTGTCCCCCGAAGCCGCCGAGGCCGTCCTGCTGCACTGCTGCGGAAGCCACCGCTGGGCGCACCGGATGGCCACCCACCGCCCCTACCCCGACGCCGGCTCCCTGCTGGCCGCCGCGGACGAGGCCTCGTACGACCTCTCCCAGGCGGACCTGTCGGAGGCACTGGCCTCGGAATGCCCCGAGGAACTGGGGCACGGAGCACCGTACGCCGCTCTGCTCGCCCTCGACGCCGCCCATGCGGAGTACGAGCGCAAATTCGGCCACGCCTTCGTGATCTGCCTCGACGGGCACCCGCCGGAGGAGCAGGCGGACCAGCTGCTGGCCGCGATCCGGCGCCGGATGGGGCACGAGGTCGACGAGGAACGGTCGATCTCCGCGGACGAGCTCCGCCGGGTCGCCCAGGCCCGGCTGCTGGACCTGACACGCTGGCTGACCTCCGCCGATGGGCTGTCTGCTACGGAAATCGGGCTATTCGCCCCTGTGGGATAGTCCGTACGTGCCTGTTTGATCACACCGATGACCCCCGCGCGAAGGAACCGACAAAGCGTCGCTACGATGTCCGGGGCCGGAGGACCGTACCCGGCCGGGCCCGACCGACAACGAAGCCGGCTGGCCCCCGCCCCGCTTCCGGAGGGTTTTCCGTGCCGGCTGGAACGTTGTACCGCGGCCGGGAAGGAATGTGGTCCTGGGTGGCTCATCGAGTCACCGGCGTCCTCATCTTCTTCTTCCTGTTCGTACACGTCCTCGACACCGCTCTCGTCCGCGTCTCTCCCGAGGCGTACGACGATGTCGTGGCTACCTACAAGACTCCGATCGTCGCGCTGCTGGAATACGGCCTCGTCGCCGCAATCCTGTTCCACGCGCTCAACGGTCTCCGTGTCATCGCCGTGGACTTCTGGTCCAAGGGCCCCCGCTACCAGAAGCAGATGCTCTGGTCGGTCGTGGGCGTCTGGATCGTGCTGATGGTCGGGGCCCTTTACCCCGTCCTGGGCCACGCCTACCTCGAACTCTTCGGGAAGTGACACGCATGTCTTCTGACACTTCTTTCGAAAAGGGCATCGGTGACGTCGAGGGCGTGTCCCTCTACGACGCCGACAACCCGGCCCCGTACATCGAGGCGCCGCGCAAGCGCACGGGCAAGACCCCGCGCTCGACCCGCGGCAACTTCGAGATGGCCGCATGGCTCTTCATGCGCCTCTCGGGCATCGTGCTCGTCGTCCTCGTCATCGGCCACCTGCTGATCCAGCTGGTGCTCGACGGCGGCGTGTCCAAGATCGGCTTCGCCTTCGTGGCCGGCCGCTGGGCCTCCCCGTTCTGGCAGGTCTGGGACCTGCTGATGCTGTGGCTGGCGATGCTGCACGGCGCCAACGGTCTGCGTACCGTCATCAACGACTACGCGGAGCGCGCCAACACGCGGCTGTGGCTGAAGGGCCTGCTCTACACCGCCACGGTGTTCACCATCCTTCTGGGCACGCTGGTGATCTTCACCTTCGACCCGAACATCCGCTAGGCAACGGGGCTGAGGCGAAACCAATGAAGATCCACAAGTACGACACCGTCATCGTCGGCGCGGGCGGCGCAGGCATGCGCGCCGCCATCGAGGCGACGAAGCGCAGCCGCACCGCCGTGCTGACGAAGCTCTACCCCACCCGCTCCCACACGGGCGCCGCGCAGGGCGGCATGGCCGCCGCGCTGGCCAACGTGGAAGAGGACAACTGGGAGTGGCACACCTTCGACACGGTCAAGGGCGGTGACTACCTGGTCGACCAGGACGCCGCCGAGATCCTGGCGAAGGAGGCCATCGACGCCGTCCTCGACCTGGAGAAGATGGGCCTGCCGTTCAACCGCACCCCGGACGGCACCATCGACCAGCGCCGCTTCGGCGGGCACTCCCGCAACCACGGCGAGGCGCCGGTCCGCCGGTCCTGCTACGCCGCGGACCGCACCGGTCACATGATCCTCCAGACGCTGTACCAGAACTGCGTCAAGGAGGGCGTGGAGTTCTTCAACGAGTTCTACGTCCTGGACCAGCTCATCGTCGAGGTCGACGGCGTCAAGAAGTCGGCCGGCGTGGTCGCGTACGAGCTCGCCACCGGCGAGATCCACGTGTTCCAGGCCAAGGCCGTCATCTACGCCTCCGGCGGCACCGGCAAGTTCTTCAAGGTGACCTCCAACGCGCACACCCTCACGGGTGACGGCCAGGCGGCCTGCTACCGACGCGGCCTGCCACTGGAGGACATGGAGTTCTTCCAGTTCCACCCGACGGGCATCTGGCGCATGGGCATCCTGCTGACGGAGGGCGCCCGCGGTGAGGGCGGCATCCTCCGCAACAAGGACGGCGAGCGCTTCATGGAGAAGTACGCGCCGGTCATGAAGGACCTCGCGTCCCGTGACGTCGTCTCGCGCTCCATCTACACCGAGATCCGCGAGGGCCGCGGCTGCGGTCCGGCCGGTGACCACGTGTACCTGGACCTGACGCACCTCCCGCCGGAGCAGCTCGACGCGAAGCTCCCGGACATCACCGAGTTCGCGCGCACCTACCTGGGCATCGAACCGTACACGGACCCGATCCCGATCCAGCCCACCGCGCACTACGCCATGGGCGGCATCCCGACCAACGTCGAGGGTGAGGTCCTGCGCGACAACACCACCGTCGTCCCCGGCCTGTACGCGGCCGGCGAGGTCGCGTGCGTATCGGTGCACGGCGCGAACCGCCTCGGCACCAACTCGCTGCTGGACATCAACGTCTTCGGCAAGCGCTCGGGCATCGCGGCGGCGCGGTACTCGCAGGAGAACGACTACGTCGAGCTCCCCGAGAACCCGGCCTCCCTGGTCGAGGAGCAGGTCGAGCGGCTGCGCAACTCTACGGGCAACGAGCGGGTCGCCGACCTGCGTCTGGAGCTCCAGGAGACGATGGACGCGAACGTGATGGTCTTCCGCACGGAGCAGACCATCAAGACCGCGGTCGAGAAGATCGCGGAGCTGCGCGAGCGCTACAAGAACGTGTCCGTCCAGGACAAGGGCAAGCGCTTCAACACGGACCTGCTGGAAGCCATCGAGCTGGGCAACCTGCTCGATCTGGCCGAGGTCATGGCCGTGTCCGCGCTGGCGCGCAAGGAGTCCCGCGGCGGTCACTACCGCGAGGACTACCCGAACCGCGACGACGTCAACTTCATGCGCCACACCATGGCGTACCGCGAGGTCGGAGCCGACGGCTCGGACTCGATCCGGCTCGACTACAAGCCGGTCGTCACGACCCGCTACCAGCCGATGGAGCGTAAGTACTGATGGGCACCCCGACCCTGAGCAAGACGGACACGATGGAGGCGGCGGCCGCGGCCTCCCCCTACATCACGGTCACCTTCCGGATCCGCCGCTTCAACCCCGAGATCTCGGACGAGGCGCAGTGGCAGGACTTCCAGATCGAGATCGACCCGAAGGAGCGCGTGCTCGACGGTCTCCACAAGATCAAGTGGGACCTCGACGGCACGCTGACCTTCCGCCGCTCCTGCGCGCACGGCATCTGCGGCTCCGACGCGATGCGGATCAACGGCAAGAACAGGCTCGCCTGCAAGACGCTGATCAAGGACATCAACCCGGAGAAGCCCATCACCGTCGAGGCCATCAAGGGCCTCACGGTGATGAAGGACCTCATCGTCGACATGGAGCCCTTCTTCCAGGCGTACCGGGACGTCATGCCGTTCCTGGTCACCAAGGGCAACGAGCCGACGCGCGAGCGCCTGCAGTCCGCCGAGGACCGCGAGCGCTTCGACGACACCACCAAGTGCATCCTCTGCGCCGCCTGCACGTCCTCGTGCCCGGTGTTCTGGAACGACGGCCAGTACTTCGGCCCGGCGGCGATCGTCAACGCGCACCGCTTCATCTTCGACTCGCGTGACGAGGCCGGCGAGCAGCGGCTGGAGATCCTGAACGACAAGGACGGCGTGTGGCGCTGCCGCACGACCTTCAACTGCACCGACGCGTGCCCCCGTGGCATCGAGGTCACGAAGGCGATCCAGGAAGTCAAGCGCGCCCTCATCACGCGCCGCTTCTGATCCCCTCCACCTGAAGGCCCCGCCCCCCCCGGTACCCACTCCGGGGGGCGGGGCCTTCGGCGTCCCCGGGGGTGGATACCGGGCGTGTCCGGGGTCCCCGGGGTCCCCGGGGTCCCCCGTGGGAGTGGAAGCCGGGATCCCGGTCTGCGTCGTCATCGACGACTTCGACGACTTCGATGACTTCGACGACGAGGGCACGGTCACCGTGTTCAGCGGGCCGGATCCCGAGAAGGGGACCTACGTCTCGAAGTCCCCCGTCTTGTACGGCACTTCCACCGCCACCTCCGTGGGCTCCGCCAAGGGGCTTACGATCGAGGGCTCCTGACACGTCCTCAGGGGTGCGGCCGGCGGTCCGCCAACTCCCGGACCCCGCTACGGGGTATGGGGTACGGGGGTCCTGTGGAAGGATCGTCCGTATGAGTGACCAGCAGCCGAATCCGTACGCGAGCGACCCTTCCCAGGGCGGTCAGCCCGGCCAGCCGGGCCAGGGTGACTACAGGTGGGGCCCGGGCGAGGCCAGTTACGGGTACCCGCAGCCCTACCCGTCGACCCCCGCCTACCAGCCGACGATCGGCGGCGAAGGCCTCCTCGCCGCCCCCGGCGCCTATGCCCAGGGTCCTGGCGGAGTCGGCCTGAACCTCGGCGACATCACCATCGCCGGGGACCAGATCATCACGCCGTCGGGAACGATGCCGCTCAGGGGCGCGATGTGGAACGCGACCGACTTCTCGCGCACCGAGGAGAAGATCCCGACCCACGCCATCGTGCTCGCGATCGTCTTCGCGCTGTTCTGCCTGATCGGCCTGCTGTTCCTCCTGATGAAGGAGAAGGTGACCACGGGATACATCCAGATCACCGTCAACAGCGGCGGCCGCCACCACTCGACGATGATCCCGGCAGCCGACGCCCACACCTACGCCTGGGTCATGACCCAGATCAACTACGCCCGCTCCCTGAGCCTCTGAGGGGCGGGGGGTCGGGGGGTCGGGGTTGGGCTTCGGGGGGCTGTTACCCCTTCTCGGGATCAGGGAGGGTTTGGGGGTTTCCCGCCAGTCCTATCGTCTCTCCGTGGCGGGACGGCCCCTCAAGGGCGCTCACTGCGTTCGCGTCGCTTCGCGATGGCCTTCGGCCACCCTTGACCGCCCGCCCCGCCACGGAAAGACAGGACCGACGGGAACCCCCCAAAAAGACGCTCACCGGGGACCGGACAGAGGAGCGGGGCGGCCAGCGTTCCAGGGCCTGACCTCCAGTGGCCCTGCCGGAGCCAGACCTCGACCAGACCGTCAGCAGGATCGGGCAGCGCATCAACGCCGCACACACCCTTCTCGCCTCAGCGTCTGCGACCCGCCTGGAGCTGAACATAAGCCGCCACCGGTCCGGTGGGCACCGCACGTTGCTTGGCGTCAGCGACCCGTCCGGGGTAGAGATGTGACGTCTTGCCGGAGTGAGGGACCGAAAGATCCGGCATCAGACTCCGTCAGCCCCCTTCCCGCGCCCTGACGGTCGCAGGGGCCCCCGGCCCACACACCTGCATACGCACATACGCGCATACGCGCGCACAGCCGTGTCGCTGACGCCTGGCGACGTGCCCCGCCCACCGGAGCGTTGGCGGCTTATGTCCAGCCGCAGACGGACTGCTGACGCCGGGCGACGTGCGGTGCCTACCGGAGTGGTGGCGGCTTATGTCCAACCCGCAGACGGCTCGCAGACGCTGAGCAATGAAGTGGTGGGTGGGGAGTGGATGCGCTCCCCGATCCTGCCGACGAGTCGGTCGAGGTCTGGCTCCGACAGGGCCACTGGAGGCCAGGCCCTGCAACGCTGACCACCCCGAACATGCACCCGTCCCCGGTGAGCGTCTTTTTGGGGGGTTCCCGTCGGTCCTGTCTTTCCGTGGCGGGGCGGGCGGTCAAGGGGGGCCGAAGGCCATCGCGAAGCGACGCGACGAAGGAGCGCCCTTGAGGGGCCGTCCCGCCACGGAGAGACGATAGGACTGGCGGGAAACCCCCAAACCCTCCCTGATCCCGAGAAGGGGTAACAGGCCCCCGAAGCCCAACCCCCACCCCGAAACAAGCCCCTTAAAACCCCTGGTGGAGTCCGCGTGCCCCGGGGAGGATCAGGTAATGATCGTTTCTCATGATGTGGACGGGCCCGTCGACGGCCCCGCCGTGGTCCTGCTGCACTCCTCCGTCTGCGACCGGCGCATGTGGGAGCCGCAGTGGCGGCCCCTGGTCGAGGCCGGGTACCGGGTGGTCCGGCCGGATTTCCGGACCTGTGGGGACTCCCCCGCCGCTCAGGCCCCGTACAGCGACGCAGGCGACGTACGGGCGCTGCTGGACCACCTCGGGGTGGAGCGGGCCGCGCTGGTCGGGAGCTCGTACGGTGGGCGCGTGGCCCTGACCGTGGCCGCGCTGCACCCGGAGCGGGTGGGTTCGCTGTTCCTGCTCTGCCCCGGCCGGCCGGGACACGTGCCGAGTCCGGAGCTGCGGAAGTTCGGGGCCGCCGAGGACGCGCTGCTCGACGCGGGCGACCTCGCCGGTGCGGTCGAGCTCAACGTGGAGACCTGGCTCGGCCCGGACGCCGACGCTGCGGCGAAGGACCTCGTACGGGCCATGCAGCTGCGGAACTTCGAGGTCGCCCTGGCCGTCACCGAGAGCCACGAGCTCCCCGAACCCGCGATCGACCTGGCCGCCGTCACCGCACCCCTGCTGGTCTTCGGCGGCGCCCACGACGAGCCGGACTTCCGCCGCATCGCCGCCGAGCTGCCCGGCCTCGTGCCCGGCGCCCGCCACCAGGAGCTGCCCTGGGCGGGCCATCTCCCCTCCCTGGAGCGCCCCGACGAGGTCACCGGGCTGCTGCTGGACTTCCTCGCCCGCTAGCCGCACCGAAGAACCGACGCGCTCGAACGCCCCTCCGGCCACCGGCCGGAGGGGCGTTCGTGCGCGCGGCGGCCATTTGCTTGAACTTGTTCAAAACGAGGGCTACAGTCAGTCCTGCCAACGAGTTGAACACGTTCAAGGGGGCTGAGGGCAATGGACCTCACTGTGGTCGCGTACATCATCTACCTGCTCATCAGCATCGGGCTCACCGTCTGGGTCGCCCGCACGCTCAGCCGTAACGGCCGGGTCTTCATAGGCGACGTGCTCCAGGGCAACGAGAAGCTCGCCGACGCCGTCAACCAGCTCCTGGTGGTCGGCTTCTACCTCGTGAACATCGGCTTCGTGACCCTCTACCTGCGCTCGGGCGAGGACATCGTGCAGGCCCGCGACCTCTTCGAGGCGCTGTCGGTCAAGCTCGGCGTCGTCCTGCTGGTCCTCGGCGTCATGCACCTCGGCAACGTGTGGGTGCTCAACAAGATGCGCCGTCGCGGGATCATGGAGCGCAACCAGACTCCCCCGGTCGCCCCCCAGGGGTGGACCGCACCGGCCGGGGCCTGACCGTGCCGGCCATGGCAGCGGTGCGCGAGCTGACGGTCCTGTACGACGCCAACTGCCCGCTCTGCGTCCACATCCGGCACTGGCTGCACACCCAGCACAAGCTGGTCCCGATCGCCCTGGTCCCCGCGGCGTCCTTCGAGGCGCAGCGCCGGTTCCCCGACCTGGACCACGCGTCGACGCTGCGGGAGGTCACCGTGGTCGGGGACCGGGGGCACGTGTGGACCGGTACGGACGCCTTCATCATGTGCCTGTGGGCGCTGAGCGAGCACCGGCCGAGGGCGAACTGGCTCTCCACACCGGCCGGTCGGCCCTTCGCCAAGGCGGCCATGTTCGCGGCGTCCCGGTGGCGGCAGGCCGTCCGGTCCGACGGACCGGAGGAGCAGGCCTGTGACGACCGGTGCTCCGTCCCGGATAGGCTCATCCACCGTGACTGATCAGAAGGCTCCCAAGAGCGAGCAGACCCGCACGCTCATCCTCGAAACCGCGCTCCGTCTCTTCCAGGAGCGTGGTTTCGACAAGACGACGATGCGGGGTATCGCGAAGGAGGCCGGTGTCTCGGTCGGCAACGCCTACTACTACTTCGAATCGAAGGAACACCTGGTCCAGGGGTTCTACGACCGGATCGGCGCCGCTCACCAGGCGGCGGTCCGGCCCATCCTGGACAGCGAGACCGATCTGCAGAAGCGGCTCGCGGGCGTACTGACGAGCTGGATGGACATCGCCGCCCCCTACCACGAGTTCGCGTCCCAGTTCTTCAAGAACGCGGCGGACCCGGAGAGCCCGCTCAGCCCGTTCTCGCCGGAATCGGAACCCGCGCGTCAGGCGGCGATCGCCATCCACCGCGAGGTGCTGGCGGAGGCGAAGACCAAGGTTCCGGCCGAGCTGGCCGACGTCCTGCCGGAGCTGATGTGGCTCTCGCAGATGGGTCTGGTCCTGTACTGGGTCTTCGACCGTTCGCCGAACAGCGAGAAGACGCGGCGGCTCGCCGAGCGCGGCGCGCAGCTGACGACCCGTGGCATCGTCCTGGCCCGGTTCCGGGTGCTGCGCCCGCTGGTGCGGGAAGTGCACGAGCTGTTCTCGGACTTCCTGCCGGGCATGGCCCAGACGGCGGCCTCGCGAGCGGTCTCGGGCCAGAAGGCCTCCGCACCGGACCCGGACCCGAGCCCGGACGCAGCCCCGGCCACGGGCAAGGCCTAGAGCCAGTCGAGTTCCCACAGGCGCCAGACGCCGGTGCCGTCGGAGAGGTGCTGGGCTCCGGTGACGGCCTCGCGGGACATCACGTAGTCCTTCTTCTGCCAGATCGGGAGCATCGGGACCTGCTGGGAGACCAGCTTCTGGAGCTCGCGGAAGTCGGCGGCGGCGGCGCTCCGGTCCGAGAAGGACTGGGTGCGGGAGATGAGGGCGTCGACGTTCTTGTCGGAGAAGCCGTTGTTCATGGAGGAGTCGGCGCCGACGAGCGGGGCGAGGAAGTTGTCCGCGTCGGGGAAGTCGGCGATCCAGCCGATGGTGTAGGCGTCGAACTCGCCCGCCGCGTAGGCCTTCTGGAAGTCTCCCCACTCCTCGACCGGCTTGATCGTCAGCTGGAAGAGGCCGGTGGACTCCAGCTGCCGCTTGATCTCCTCGGCCTCGGGCTGGTTCGCTCCGCGCATGTTGACACCGAGGGTGACGGCGACGGGGGTCGCGATCCCCGCGTCCTTGAGGAGCTTCTTGGCAGCGGCTCCGTTGGGCGTCGGGTGGGTGTCGAAGAAGGGCGTGCCGTGCGCGGCGATGCCGGCCGGTACGAGGGAGTAGAGCGGGGTGACCGTGCCCTTGTAGACCTCGGACGCCAGCTGGGAGCGGTCGAGGACGGCGGCGGCGGCCTGCCGGACGGCGGGCGCGGCGGTGGAGGAGCCGGGGCGGACGTTGAAGACCACGGACCGGATCTCGGTACCGCCGGAGGCCTGGTAGCGGGTGTCCTTGAGGCCCGGGTTGAGGCCGGCGAGCACCTCGGGGGGCATTTCCCGGTGGGCGACCTCGACGTCGCGGTCCTTCCAGGCCTGGTTGAGCTGGGCCGAGTCCTTGTAGTACTTGACGGTGACGGGTCCGTTGGCGGGCTTGGCCTGGCCCTTGTACGAGGTGTTGGGCTTGAGCTCGATGCTGCTGCCCGCCTTGTACCCGGCGAGCGCGTACGGTCCCGAGCCGTCGACCTTGCCGTCCTCGCGCAGGGCCTTGGCCGGGTACTTCTCCTGGTCGACGATCGAGGCGGCGCCCGTCGCGATCTTGAAGGGGAAGGTGGCGTCGGGTGCGGAGAGGTTGAAGGTGACCGTGCGGCCCTCGGCCTTGACCGAGTCCAGGGTGTTGAACAGCGGGGCCGGACCCTGCTCGGAGTTGATCGCCTTGATCCGGTCGAAGGAGTGCTTGACGTCCTGGGCAGTGATCGACCGGCCGTTGGAGAACTTCAGCTCGGGGCGGAGCTCGCACTGGTAGGTGGTGAGCTTCTGGCCGACGAAGTTGCAGGAGGACGCGGCGTCGGGTGCGGGGGTGTCGGAGCCGGGCTTGATCGTCAGCAGGGCCTGGTAGACGGTGCTGAACAGGGCCCAGGAGCCGGCGTCGTACGCCCCGGCGGGGTCGAGGGACGAAACGACGTCGCTCGTGCCGACCCGGATCGCGCCGCTGCCGTTGCCGTCCCCGGGCAGCAGCTGCCAGGCGCCCACGCCGGCGAGGCCGAGGACCAGCCCGGCCGCGATGATCTTAGAGCGGACAGACCGCATCCCGTGAACCCCACCCTTGTACCGCAGACAGCGGTGCGCTGTCCGATTACCGGTCATCCCATCACGGAATTTCGGCCACCGGAAGGGTCGTCCTCCGGTGGCCGCTGGGTGGTTGTACCGGGTCAGGCCTGATATGAGGCGAGTTCTACGACTGTGATGTCGGACGGCGCCCCCACCCGGACCGGAGGCCCCCAGGCACCGGCGCCCCGGGAGACGTACAGCTGCGTGTCCCCGTACCGCTCCAGGCCGGCGAGCGTCGGGTTGGCCAGCTCGGCGAGGTAGTTGCCCGGCCACAGCTGCCCGCCGTGGGTGTGCCCGGAGAGCTGGAGGTCGACCCCGTGCCGGACGGCGTCGTGGATGACGACCGGCTGGTGGGCGAGGAGTACGGCGGTGCGCGCCCGGTCCCGGTCGCCGAGGGCCGCCCCGAAGTCGGGGCCCTGGCCCTCGGTCTCCCCCGCGATGTCGTTCACGCCCGCGAGGTCGAAGTGCGGCAGGGCGCGGCGGGCGTTCTCCAGGGGCGTCAGGCCCAGCTCGCGGACGTGGTCGACCCACTGCTGCGCGCCGGAGAAGTACTCGTGGTTGCCGGTGACGAAGTACGAGCCGTGGCGGGCGGTGAGCCCGCGCAGCGGTTCGGCCGCCCGCCCGAGGTCCTGGACGGAGCCGTCCACCAGGTCGCCGACGATCGCGATGAGGTCGGGCTGGGTGCCGTTGACGGCGTCGACGATGCGCTGGGTGTGGGCGCGGCCGAGGACCGGGCCCAGGTGGACGTCGCTGACGACGGCGATGCGGAAGCCGTGCGCCGCGCGGGGCAGCTTGGCGAGGGGCACCTGGACCCGCTTGACGCTCGGGCCGCGCAGGACCCCGTACGCGCCGTGCCCGACGGTGGCCACGGCCACGGCTGCGGCGGCGCCGCCGACCGTCCGCGCGACGAACGTGCGGCGGCTCAGCGTCGGCCTGCCGGGTGCGCCGGGCTCGGAGCCGGAGCCCTGCGGCGCGTCGGCGGGAGCCGGGTCCCGGACGCCGTCAGGGGCCTCGGCCGGAGCAGGGGCGTCGCCTTCGGCCGGGGCCGGGCCGGCTCCGGCGGGGGCGCTCCCGGCGCCGGGCTGCGCGGCGCCGGTGACCGCGGCCACCACGGCCGGCGCCGGCGCCGGGGAGCCCGCGAAGGTGTCCCGGTGGGCCAGACGGCGGAGCAACAGCGCGCGGATCGGCTCCGCCACCAGCATCGTCAGGGTCAGGTAGAGGAGCACCGCCAGCCAGAGGAACCCCGGCCAGGCCACCGTCTGCTGGAGCCGGAACGGGGCTCCGGCGCGGCCCGTGGTCAGGGCGGCCACAGAGAGGAGGGGCAGGGCGATGGCCAAGGCCGTACCGATGCGCCGGGGCAGGCGGCCGGGGGCCGTGGTGTCCCGGACCAGGCGGATCCAGAGCCAGCGGTGCACGAGCACCAGCAGGGCGAGGACCGCCAGCGCGACCAGGGCGAAGACCGCGGTCTTCATGCGCCCGCCCCCGTCCCCGGGCCGGTGTCCGTACCCGTGTCCGCGCCCGTGCGTGATCCGCTCCGCAGCGCCCGCACCCCGCGCAATCCGATCACTCCGACGGCCGTCCCCAGGAGAAAGGAGGTCACCGCGAGGAGCAGGTGCACCCAGAAGTACGACGTGGGGTCACCCGCCGCATCGAACGCGAGGCCACTGCCGTTCTTCCACAGGTTCCGGACGAAAGACACCCAGATGAACCAGCTCCACACTCCGAAGGCGAGCAGGAACCAGGAGGCGGCACGGCTCAGTCTCATGCCCCCAGTATCGGTTTCCTCCCCGGGACGGACGCGCCGGGGTGGGCTGTCCCGGCGGTGGTTGCGCGGTTTTGGCCGGTCCACGAGGGCGGACAGCCGATCGGGATGTACTTTCACCTGCGTGTATGCCAAAAAGACCGCGCTGGCGGTCCTTTCCGCCGCGCTGCTGCTCCCCGCGATGCTCGTGGCGCCCGCACACGGCGCGCCGACGACACCCCCGCCGCCGGCCGACGGGAAGGGCGGGCCGCACAAGGCCCCCGCGGCGGCTGCGCCCCCGGCGTCCATGTCCACGGTCGGCGGCTCCCTGCTAGGCCAGCCGGGCACCCAGGTGAACCTGCTGCCGGGTGCGCCCGCGCTGCCGACCAGCCTCACCGGGCGGTCGTGGATCGTGGCGGACGCGGAATCGGGCGAGGTCCTGGCGGCGCACAACGCGCACTGGCGGCTCCCGCCGGCCTCCACCATGAAGATGCTCTTCGCGGACACCGTGCTGCCCAGCCTCCCCAAGGAGCAGGTCCACAAGGTGACCGACCAGGACATGGAGGGCGTCGGCCCGGGGAGCAGCCTGGTCGGGGTCAAGGAGGACCACGAGTACAGCGTCCACGACCTGTGGCTGGGGGTGTTCCTGCGGTCGGGGAACGACGCCGTGCACGTGCTTTCGGCCATGAACGGCGGTATCGACAAGACCGTCAAGGACATGCAGGCGCACGCCGAGGAGCTGCAGGCCCTGGACACGCACGTGGTCTCCCCGGACGGGTACGACTCGCCGGAGCAGGTCTCCAGCGCGTACGACCTGACCCTCATCGCCCGCTCGGGGCTGCAGAAGCAGGACTTCCGCGAGTACTGCGGCACGGTCGAGGCGAAGTTCCCGGGCCTGCAGGTGGAGGGGAAGCCGCGGGACTTCTTCGAGATCCAGAACACCAACCGGCTGATGACGGGCGCGGGCGGCCTCTCCCCTTACAAGGGCATCGCCGGGGTGAAGAACGGCAACACCACGATGGCCGGCTCCACCTTCACCGGGGCGGCCCAGCAGGGGTCCAGGAAGCTGCTGGTCACGGTGATGAACCCGGGCGCGGGCGGGGCCAACTCGGTGTACGAGGAGACCGCCGCGCTCTTCGACTGGGGCTTCGCGGCGGCGGGGAAGGTGAAGCCGGTGGGTGAGCTGGTGCCGCCGAAGGGCGCGGACACCACGCCCCACGGTTCCCCGGCCCAGTCGCACGAGAACAACCCGTCGGCCGGCGGGCCCGGCGGGGGCGGGGCCGGGACCGCGCTCGCCGTCGCGGGCGGGGTGCTGGCCGTCCTGGCGGGCGGCGCCTTCGTGGTCAACCGCCGCTGGCCGCGCGGCCGCCGGGGCCGGGGCGAGGAGTTCGTGTAGCGGGTGCCCGTCAGCCCGTCTAGGAGGTGCCGGGCGCCGGGGTCCGGCCGGGGCGCGGGGCCGGGTCCCCGTCCCGGCCGGGGGCCGCGGGGTCGGTGGGGGCGGTGGGGGCCGCGGTGTCGGTGGGGTGCTCCGGGTTCTCGGGGTCCTCGGCGCCGTCCCCGTCGCTGTCGTCGCGGGTCGCCGTCCAGGAGGCGACGAACAGCAGCAGCTTGGCCGTGAAGTTGATCCACAGCAGCAAGGCGATCGGCACGCCGAAGGCCCCGTACATGCTCTTCGCCGCGACCTCCCGCATGTAGCCGCTGAGCAGCAGCTTGAGCAGTTCGAAGCCCGCCGCGCCGATGAGGGCCGCCTGGATCAGGCGGCCGCGCGGCGGTTCGACGCCGGGCAGCAGGGTCAGTACGTAGAGCAGCAGCAGGAAGGCGGCCAGGACCCCGACGAGGAAGGCCCCGGTGCGCAGCAGTGCGCCGCCCGCGCCGTCGCGCGGGATGCCCAGCCATTCGGCGGATTTCCCGACCGCGCTGGCCCCGAAGATCGAGGCCGCGGCGGAGGCGAGGCTCACGCCGCCGAGGCCGAGGAGGACGAGGCCGTCCTTGCCCTTGCGGAGGATGGGGTTCCCGTCCTCCTCGTCGTCCTTCTCCCACACCGCGCGCAGGCAGTCCCGCATCGAACCGATCCAGCCGACGCCGGTGAAGAGCAGGATCACGGCGGCGACGAGTCCGACGGTGCCCGCGTTCGCGACGAGCGCGTCGAGGTCGAGCTGTTCGGAGATGCCGGGGACCTGCTCGGAGAGGTTCTTCTGGAGCGTGTCGAGCTGCTCCTGGCTGAGCAGGGCCGCTCCGACGGCGGCGGCCACGGTGATCAGCGGGAAGAGGGCGAGGAAGCTGATGAAGGTGATCGCGGCGGCCAGACGCGTCCAGTGCACGCGGTCGAGGCGCTCGTAGGAACGCCACGCGTGGGTTCTCATGAACCGGGCCGCCAGGGGCCCGATCACCGGAATCTTCGTCAGCCAGTCCATGGCGTCACCGTAATTGAGCTGCCGGAAATATCCGGGATTGTCTGATCCGGGGACTACGGTCGTCGTTTGTGACTTTTCGCGAAGTGCCCCGGACGGGCCGCCCGTTCCACGCCCTGGTCCTGCGCGGGCTCAGGTTCCGTGCCCGTCAGGCCCTGCGGCCGCTCCGTCAGGAGGGCCGTACGGGCGCCTCCGCCGCAGCGGCGTCGGCGGGCGAGCCCAGCTGCGGCGGCACGGTGGCCGGCCCGGTCCCGAAGGGGTACTCGCGCAGCTTGCGCCACACCCCGTCCGAACCTTGCTCGTAGAGGGCGAAGCCCTCGCAGACCCATGCGGCGGCGTAGTCGGCGAGGGTCGTGAACGCCTGGTCCATCGCCTCCTCGGAGATCCCGTGGGCGACCGTGACGTGGGGGTGGTACGGGAAGGCCAGCTCGCGGTCGAGCGGTCCCTCGGGGTCCCGGACCCGGCCCTGGAGCAGGGTGCAGTCCGGGGCGCCCTCGACGACCTGGACGAAGACGACCGGCGAGAGCGGGCGGAAGGTTCCCGTCCCGGCCAGCCGCATCCCGAAGGTGCGGAAGGACGCCGCGACCTCGGACAGGTGGGCCCGGATCTGCGGGAGCCGCTCGGCCTCCACCTCGGTGGGCGGCACAAGGGTGACATGCGTGGGGATGCCGTGCGCGGCGGCGTCCCCGAAGCCGGCGCGCAGCTCCTGGAGCTGGCTGCCGTACGGCTCCGGGACCGCGATCGAAACGCCGAGCGTTACGGTCCCCACGAATCTCTCCTCCGCTTGTCTGCTTGGGTGCTGCCGACCCAGTGTGGCGCCAGCACCCCCGGTCCCGCCAGGGCCCTCTTTTCCGTCAGTGCTTGGCGGGCAGGAAACCGAGTCGATCGTACGTCTGTGCGAGCGTTTCGGCGGCGACCGCGCGGGCCTTCTCCGCGCCCTTGGCCAGGATGGAGTCCAGCGTCTCGGGGTCGTCCAGGTATTCCTGGGTGCGCTGCTTGAACGGTGTGACGAAGTCGACCATCACGCCGGCCAGGTCGGTCTTCAGCGCGCCGTAGCCCTTGCCCTCGTACTTCGCCTCCAGGGCGGGGACCGTCTCGCCCGTGAGGGTGGAGTAGATCGTGAGCAGGTTGCTGACGCCGGGCTTGGCCGCCACGTCGAAGCGGACCTCGGCCTCGGTGTCGGTGACCGCGCTCTTGATCTTCTTCTCGGTGACCTTGGGCTCGTCGAGGAGGTTGATCAGGCCCTTGGGGGAGGAAGCCGACTTCGACATCTTGATCGCCGGGTCCTGGAGGTCGTAGATCTTCGCGACCTCCTTGACGATGTGCGCGGCGGGCAGGGTGAAGGTCTGGCCGAAGCGCTGGTTGAAGCGCTCGGCCAGGTCGCGGGTCAGCTCGATGTGCTGGCGCTGGTCCTCGCCGACCGGGACGGCGTTCGCCTGGTAGAGCAGGATGTCGGCGACCTGGAGGATCGGGTACGTGAACAGGCCGACGGTGGCGTTGTTGACACCGCCCTTGGCGGACTTGTCCTTGAACTGCGTCATCCGGCTGGCCTCGCCGAAACCGGTGATGCAGTTCATGACCCAGCCGAGCTGCGCGTGCTCGGGCACGTGGCTCTGGATGAAGAGCGTGCAGCGCTCGGGGTCCAGGCCGGCGGCGAGGAGCTGCGCGGCGGAGAGGCGGGTGTTCGCGCGGAGGTGCTCGGGGTCCTGCGGCATGGTGATCGCGTGCAGGTCGACGACCATGTAGAACGCGTCGTGCGTCTCTTGCAGGGCGACGTACTGACGGATGGCTCCGAGGTAGTTCCCGAGGTGGAACGAGCCGGAGGTGGGCTGGATGCCGGAGAGCGCGCGAGGACGATCAGAAGCCATGGCCCCATTCTCTCAGGTGCGGGGGCGGGCTCCGGCCCGCCGCTGGCCGGATCCGTCCGGGCCGCCCCGCCCCCGCCCGTGCCGCGCCGCGGTACCGGGCGGTAGCGGGGCGGCCGGATCCAGCCTCGGCCGAGCGACCGCTTTCCGCCGGGCCGCTGCGCGGTGCCCGGGCCCGGCTGTCCGGCCGCGGCTCCGGCCCGCACCCGGCGCCTCCGGCACGGGCACACCCTCAAGCGCGGGGGTGCGGGGGGCCAGCGCCCCCGGCAACGGCGCCGCGGGTCAGGACAGGGGCAGGCCCGGGGCCGGGAAGGCGGCCATGAGGTCCGCGACCTCGGCCCGGATCGCCCCGAGTGCGGCCTCGTCCCCCTTGGCGGCTGCGTCCACCGCCCGCGAGATCCACTCGGCGACCACCGGCATGTGCGCGGCCCCGAGCCCGCGCGACGTCAGCGACGGGGTGCCGATCCGGATGCCCGAGGGGTCGAACGGCTTGCGGGGGTCGAACGGGACCGTGTTGTAGTTGACGACGATGCCGGCCCGGTCGAGGGCCTTGGCCGCGGTCTTGCCGGGGAGGCCCTTGCCGGTCAGGTCGATCAGGACCAGGTGGTTGTCCGTACCGCCCGAGACCAGGTCGAAGCCCCGCTCCAGCAGGGCCGCCGCCAGCGCCTTCGCGTTGGCGACCACCCCGTGCGCGTAGGCGGTGAAGGACGGCTGCGCCGCCTCGTGCAGGGCCACGGCGATGCCCGCGGTGGTCTGGTTGTGCGGGCCGCCCTGGAGGCCGGGGAAGACCGCCTTGTCGATGGCCTTCGCGTGCTCCTCGCGGCACATCAGCATCGCGCCGCGCGGGCCGCGCAGGGTCTTGTGGGTCGTGGTCGAGATGACGTCCACGTGCCCGGCCGGAGACGGGTGGGCGCCGCCCGCGATCAGACCGGCGATGTGCGCCACGTCGGCGACCAGGACCGAGCCCGCCTCCTCGGCGATGGAGGCGAAGGCCGCGAAGTCGATCGTGCGGGGAAGGGCGGTGCCGCCACAGAAGATGATCTTCGGGCGTTCGGCGAGCGCCAGCTCGCGCACCGCGTCGTGGTCGATGAGCCCGGTGTCCTGCCGGACGCCGTACTGCACGCCGCGGAACCAGGATCCGGTGGCCGAGACGCCCCAGCCGTGGGTCAGGTGGCCGCCCATCGGCAGGGCCATGCCCATCACGGTGTCGCCGGGCTTCGCGAAGGCCAGGTAGACGGCCAGGTTGGCCGGCGAGCCGGAGTACGGCTGGACGTTGGCGTGGTCCACGCCGAACAGGCCCTTCGCCCGCTCGACCGCCAGGGCCTCGACGCGGTCGATGTTCTGCTGGCCCTCGTAGTAGCGGCGGCCGGGGTAGCCCTCGCTGTACTTGTTCTGCAGGACCGTGCCCGAGGCTTCGAGGACGGCCGCGGACACGTAGTTCTCGCTGGGGATCAGGCGCAGGGTCTGCGCCTGGAGGACTTCCTCCGCCGCGACGAAGGACGCGAGTTCGGGGTCGGTCGCGGACAGGGCGGGATGGCGGCTCGCGGACATGGCGGGCTCCTCCGGGGTCGATGTGATCGGTACCCCGCGAGGCCCAGGCGAGCGGCCCTGTGTGCGGTCGAGCGCGCACGACTCCCCCGGAGTTGGTTCCCCGTACGCCAGTCGCCGTGCGTACCGCCCACCTTAGCGGGCGCGTCACAGGAGAGGTTTCTGCGTCCGGCATACGAGCGACGATAAGAAGGTGACGCCACTCTCGTCACCGGCTCACCCGGCAAGACCGACGATCGGAGACCCCGTGTCGACAACTGCTGATGCCATCCGCTCCGCCGAGGCGCACAGCGCGCACACCTACCATCCGCTGCCCGTGGTGGTCGCTTCCGCGGACGGCGCGTGGATGACCGACGTGGAGGGCCGCAGGTACCTCGACATGCTGGCCGGGTACTCGGCGCTCAACTTCGGCCACGGGAACCGCCGTCTGATCGATGCCGCCCGCACCCAGCTGGAGCGGGTCACGCTCACTTCGCGCGCCTTCCACCACGACCGCTTCGCGGACTTCTGCACCGAGCTGGCCGCGCTGTGCGGCAAGGAGATGGTGCTGCCCATGAACACGGGCGCGGAGGCGGTGGAGACGGCCGTGAAGACGGCCCGCAAGTGGGGTTACGAGGTCAAGGGGGTGCCGGACGGGCACGCCAAGATCGTGGTCGCGGCCGACAACTTCCACGGCCGTACGACGACGATCGTGAGCTTCTCCACCGACCACGAGGCCCGCGACCACTACGGGCCGTACACCCCGGGCTTCGAGATCGTCCCGTACGGGGACCTCACCGCGCTCGCCGCGGCCGTCACGGAGAACACCGTGGCCGTGCTGCTGGAGCCGATCCAGGGCGAGGCGGGGGTGCTGGTGCCGCCCGCCGGGTACCTGAGAGGCGTACGGGAACTGACGCGCGAGCGGAACGTCCTGTTCATCGCGGACGAGATCCAGTCGGGCCTGGGGCGGACCGGCCGGATCTTCGCGTGCGAGCACGAGGGGGTCGTGCCGGACGTGTACCTCCTCGGCAAGGCCCTCGGCGGCGGCGTGGTGCCGGTGTCGGCCGTCGTCGCCGACCGGGACGTCCTCGGGGTGTTCCGGCCCGGCCAGCACGGGTCCACCTTCGGCGGGAACCCGCTCGCCTGCGCCGTGGCCCTGGAAGTCGTCGCGATGCTGCGGACCGGCGAGTACCAGCAGCGCGCCACGGAGCTGGGCGAGCACCTGCTGCGGGAGCTGAACCTGCTGGTCGGGGCGGGGGCGGTGACCGCCGTCCGGGGGCGCGGGCTGTGGGCGGGCGTCGACATCGACCCCTCGCGCGGCACGGGGCGGGAGATCTCCGAGAAGCTGATGGAGCTCGGGGTGCTGGTGAAGGACACCCACGGGGCGACGATCCGGATCGCCCCGCCGCTGGTGATCAGCAAGGAGGACCTGGACTGGGGGCTGGACCAGCTCCGGTCGGTCCTCGGCGTGTAGGGCCCCGGCCGGCGGACCGGCCGGTCGGGCCGGACACCGGTCCGCCCGGCAGGTCCGGGTCCGCCCATCGGTCCCGTCGGTCCCGTCGGTCCGTGCGGCTACAGGATGACGTGGGGCAGGAAGCGGGCGTACTCGTCCGTGACCGGCCCTGCCGACTCGCGGATGCCGAGGCCCGCCGCCTCGTCCTCGACGACCCACGCGCCGAGGACCACCCTGTTGCCGTCGAAGTCCGGCAGCGGGGCCAGCGCCTGGAAGCAGTACCGCTCGCCCTCCTGCGGGACGAACGGCTCGCCGCCCTCGCCCGCCTCGTGGAGGGTGACCCCGGCGCCCTCACGGCCGAGGAGGGGCTTGGCGACGTACCCGGAGGAGCCGGGCTCGGCCAGCTCGCGGGGGCCGTCGAGGTAGGCGGGCAGCAGGTTCGGGTGCTCCGGGAACATCTCCCAGAGGATCGCGAGGAGCGCCTTGTTGGACAGCAGCATCTTCCACAGCGGCTCGATCCAGCAGGTGGTGCCGGAGCCGCCGCCGTGGTCGTAGGTGCCGAGGACCTGCGGGCCGAACTCGTCGGTGGCGAGCCACTCCCACGGGTAGAGCTTGAAGCAGGTCCGGATGAAGCGGAGCTTCTCGTCCACGAACCGGCCGGAGAGGCTGTCCCAGCCGATCTGCTCGACGGACAGGGCCTGGGTCTCCAGGCCGGCCTGCTCGGCGGTCTCCTGGAGGTAGGCCACCGTCATCAGGTCCTCGCCGAGCTCGTCGGACTCGGAGTGCGCGAAGTGGACGGGCCCGGCCGCGAGCAGTTCGGACTGCCGGCGCCAGGCGTCGACGAGGCGCTCGTGGAGCGAGTTCCACTGGTCGGCGCCGGGGAAGCGCTCCTCCATCCAGAACCACTGCGGACTGGCCGCCTCCACCAGCGAGGTGGGGGTGTCCGCGTTGTACTCCAGCATCTTGGCGGGGCTGCCGCTGCCGTCGTAGCGCAGGTCGAAGCGGGCGTAGAGGGAGGGCTGCTCCGCGCGCCGCCGCCAGGACTCGGCGATCAGGGCGGCCAGTTTCGGATCGGTGATGCCGAGGTCCGCGAAGCGGTCGTGCTCCACGATGTGCGCGGCCGCGGCCAGGCACATCGCGTGCAGCTCCTCGACGACGTTCTCCAGTGCCTCGACCTCGGGGAGGGTGAAGGAGTAGTAGGCGCTCTCGTCCCAGTAGGGGCGCAGGGAGTCGTCGGGGTAGCGGGTGAGGGGGTAGATCAGCCCCTGCTCCTCGACGGTCTTCTGCCAGTCGGGACGGGGTTCGATGGTGTGCCGCTTCATGGTGCGCCGTTCCCTCGGGTTGCGGTCAGCCGCCGCTGGAGCCGGAGTGGCTCTTGCCGATGCCGTTGCGGGTGACGGCGGACTTGTCGAAGCTCCCGCCGGAGACCTTGCCGCTCGCGACGGTGCCGCCGTAGTAGTACGCACCGGTCCCGCCCGTCCTGCACTCCTTGTCGTCGAGCTTCTTCAGGGTGGTGCGTGACGCGCAGCGCCGGTCCGGTTCGTCGCTGCTGCCACAGGCCACGAGCGTGGCCGCGAGCAGGCCCATGCCGCCGAGGACGACGGCTCCGGAACGCATACGGCGGTGGCTGGTGCTGCTGTCCATGTCTGCTGCTCCCCCTAGTGGCGTGCTCCCGACAGACTAGATCCAGGCACCCCGCCGATGGAATCCGGTCGGCGTGAGAACGGTGACCTACAGTCAGTTCGTGCTGATTGGGATGGTTTGCGCGCTGGGTGCCGCGGTCTGCTTCGGTACGGCGTCCGTCCTGCAGGCCATGGCGGCGCGCGCCGCGGAGCCGGGGACGGGCTCCGGCGTGGACCCGGCGCTGCTGCTGCGGGCCGCCCGGCAGTGGCGGTACCTGGCGGGGCTGGGCCTGGACGCGGCCGGCTTCGTCCTCCAGATCGCCGCCCTGCGCCACCTCCCGATCTACGCCGTGGGCGCCGCGCTGGCCGCCAGCCTGGCCGTGACGGCCGTGGTCGCGGCGCGGCTGCTGCGGGTGCGGCTCTCACGGGCGGAATGGACCGCGGTGGCCGTGGTGTGCGCCGGGCTGCTGATGCTGGGGCTGGCCTCGGGGGAAGAGGGCTCGGGGTCGGGCCCGGCGGCCCTCGGGCCGGCGCTGCTGGCGGTGACGGGGCTGGTGCTGCTGGTGGGTGCGGCGGCCGGCCGGCTGCCGGATCGCTGGCGCGCGCTGGTCCTGGGCCTCGCGGCGGGCACGGGCTTCGGGGTGGTGGAGGTGGCGGTCCGCCTCATCGACGACTTCTCCCTCGCCGAGCTGCGCAATCCGGCGCTGTACGCCCTGCTCGTCGGCGGCGGCGCGGCCTTCCTGCTGCTGACCTCGGCGCTCCAGCGGGGCTCCGTGACGGCGGCGACGGCCGGGATGGTCCTCGGGGAGACGATCGGGCCCGCGGCGGTCGGGGTGGCGTGGCTCGGGGACCGCACTCGCGAGGGGCTGGCATGGCTGGCGGTGACCGGCTTCGTGGTGGCCGTCGTGGGCGCGCTCTTCCTGGCCCGCTTCGGCGAACCCCCGCCTCCCGCCGCACCGGCGGAACCGGCCCCGGCCCCGTGAGGGGTGCGGCCCCCTGACGGGCACGGCGCCGGGTGCCGCGCGCGGGGCCGGCCGGTGCTCGGGCGCCGGAGCTGGACGTCACGGCCCGTGAGACGGAACACTACGACGCCAAGATCCCGCCCTGGTTTCCTGTCCGGCCGGGGCGCGCCCGGGCTGCCAACGCGGCCCGGTCCCCGCCGTGTCGGCCGCCTCGCGATCACCGGGCCGGGCCCGCGTCCGGGCACCAGGTCGGCGGGCGGAGGCCCGGTGCCGGTTTGCTAGCGTGGCGTGGACGTCCCGTGGACATTCCCGGGACGTTCCGTGGCGGCCGGGTCCCCAGCCGACGCCCGCTGACCTCGCTCGCCCCGTCGAGCCGGCCCGACCTGCGGCAGAGCGCCGCTTCACGGAAGCGAATAGACATGACGGATTTGGCACCGAACATAGTCGGCGCCCCCTCCAGCACGTCGGACGGCGCCACGCGCGCCTCGTCCGCCGGGACGTCGAAGGCCCGGCCGGGAGGCCGCTTCGACCGCTGGACCGAGAAGCGCTGGTTCCTCCCGCTGGGGGAGGTCGTGGTCAGTGTCGTCGTCGCTCTCGGGTTCATGCTGCTGTGCACCCGGATCGAGGTCAACCCCGTCACCCGGATCGGCCAGGTCAGCGGCCTCGCCAAGCTCCAGGAGTACGTGGCTCTGATCGGCATCCCCGTCCTCGCGGTGCTGCTGTTCCTCGCCTACCGGGGCACCCTGCGCTACTACCAGGTCGCGCAGCGGCTGGTGTGCGCGGCCCTCGCGGGCCTGGGCACCGGCATCGTCGCCGGCGGCATCGCCGTCGCCCTGAACGGCACGCCGTGGGGCCTGGGCGGCCAGGAGGGCGACCCCGGCAACCTCATGGGCATGGCCAACGACATGATGCGCGGCAAGGGCCTGCCGGGGGTCTACCCCCCGCTGTTCCCCGCGCTGCTCGCGCTCTGGGCCAAGGCCTTCCACAACGGCATCGCCGAGGTGGGCCACGCGCTCAAGGACCTGCAGCTCATCCTCAGTGCGCTGGTCGGGCCGATGGCCTACCTCGCGTGGCGGATGCTGCTGCGCCCGTTCTGGGCGATGGCCATCGCCGTGCCGGCCTCGATCGTCTTCCTCGACCCGATCCGCCCGTACAGCCACGGCTCCATGCTCGTGCTGGTGCCGCTGCTGGCGGCCTGCTTCCGCGAGATCCGCCGGGCCGACGAGCTCTCGACGCGTGCGGCGGTGCTGCGCGGCCTCGGCTTCGGCGCCGTGTTCGGCGTGATGTTCCTCTGGTACTCGGGCTGGTACCTGTGGGCCGCGCCGGGCTCGTTCCTCCTCGCCCTGCTGCTGTTCCCGTGGCGCCGGGGCCGGGTCGCGATCCGGCGCGCGGTGCTCTTCCTCGGCACCATCCTGGTCACCGCCCTCGTGATCGGCGCGCCGCTGGTGTACCAGCTGGTCCGTCTGGGCGCCACGACGAAGGACCGCTACGCGTACATCAACACCTACATCGACCCGGCCTACGTGCTGGGCTGGGCGTCCGACCGCGCCGGTGACCTGACCTACCACAACTTCCCGGTGTCGGGCGAGCTGGCCGGCCAGACCGGCTTCGGCGTCATGCTGCTCCTGGGCGTGGGCATCGGCGTGGGTCTCGGCCTGCGCAACATCGTGGTCCGCACCGCGGGCTTCGTCCTCGCCGGCGCCTGGCTGCTGCGCTTCTGGTTCGCCTCCCAGATGGAGCACAACCAGGCCGTCCAGCTGTACCCGCGCACCACCTGGATCATCTTCTACTGCCTGATCATCCTGGCCGTCCTCGGCCTGATGCTCACGTACGAGCGCGTCTTCGGCTGGATCCGCGGCACGCTGAAGGAGGTCGCCCCGGCCCGGGCCGCCCGGATCTCGCCGCGCGCGCTGTCCCAGCTCGCCGCCGGTCTGATCTGTGCGATCGCGCTGTTCGCCACCATGGGCGGCTCGTGGTCGGCCAACCGCTTCATGCCGTCCACCAGGACGGGCGTCGAGGACCTGGGGCTGGACGCGCTGCGCGCCCACCTGCAGCAGCTGGACAACGGCAAGTGCCCCAAGTACTCGCCGAACAAGGGCAAGCAGGACTGCAAGCCGGTCAACATGAAGCTGTCCGAGTACACCTTCGTGCCGGACCAGCCCATGCTCTGGTGCGCCAACGCGGGCGGCAAGGACCACGACCTCGTCTGCGGCCGCCCGACGAAGAAGTAACCGCTCGGGTCTGTCTGCCGCGAGGGGGAACGGCGTGTCCGTTCCCCCTCGCGGCATGTCCGGACGGGCTCGGTGACCTGGCCTGCCCCCGCCGGGACGCCCGCTACGGCAGGACCGCCGACAGCGCCGCCAGCGTCGGGGTCCACGCGCTGTCCGGCGGTGCCCCGTAGCCGATCACCAGCGCGTCCCGGGGCGGCAGGTCCGCTTCGGGGTGCCGGAAGGACGACAACCCCTGGAGGGCGAGGCTCTGCCAGGCCGCAGCCTGGAGCGCCGCGCGTTCCGTGCCGGCGGGGAGGTCCAGCACGGCGTGCAGCCCCGCGGCGATGCCGGAGACGGCGACCCGGCCCGACAGGGCGGCCACCACCTCGTTCCGGCGGCGCCGGTAGCGCAGCCGCATGCCGCGCACGTGGCGGTCGTAGGCCCCCGAGGTGATGAACTGCGCGAGGGTGAGCTGCTCCAGGGCGCTGGAGGTCCAGTCGAATCCGCCCTTGGCGGCCAGGACCTCGTCGAGCAGCCCCGGCGGCACGACCATCCAGCCCATGCGCAGCCCCGGCGCCAGCGACTTGCTCGCCGTGCCGAGGTACACCACCCGGTCGGGGTCGAGCCCTTGCAGCGCCCCCACCGGGATGCGGTCGTAGCGGAACTCCCCGTCGTAGTCGTCCTCCAGGATCAGCCCGCCCGTGGTACGGGCCCAGTCGACGGCCGCCGACCGGCGGGCCGGGGTCAGGGCGGCGCCGGTCGGGAACTGGTGCGCCGGGGTGAGCAGGACGGCGCCCGGCCCCGCCCCCAGCTCCCCCGTACGGGCCCCCTCGCCGTCCACACCGATCGGCCGGGTCCGCAGCCCCGCCGCGTCCAGCAGGCCGCGGTGGATGTCGAGGCTGTACGCCTCCACCGCCACCTCCCGGACCCGCCGCGCCCGCAGCACCCCGGCGAGCAGCTTCAGCCCGTGCGCGAAGCCGGCGCACAGCACGATCCGGTCGGGGTCCGCGTAGACGCCGCGGGCCCGCGCCAGGTATCCGGCCAGGGCCTCCCGCAGCTCGATCCGGCCGCGGGCGTCGACCGCGTACCCGAAGGCCTCGTTCGGCGCCTCGGTCAGGGCCCGCCGGGCCGCCGACAGCCAGGCCGCGCGCGGGAAGCCGCCCAGGTCCGGGGAGCCGGGGAGCAGGCTGTACGAGGGCCCGCGGCGGGCGGGCCTGCGGACCGGTCCGGCTCCGGCGGGGCGACGCGGCCGGGCCCGTTCGGCGACCCGGGTGCCGGAGCCCTGCCGGGCCGTCAGCCAGCCCTCGGCGACCAGCTCGGCGTAGGCCTCCGCGACCGTGTTGCGGGCGATCCGCAGGTCGGCGGCGAGCGAACGCGAGGACGGCAGCCGGGTGCCCGGGGCCAGCCGCCCGCTGCGCGCGGCCTCACGGAGGGCCTCGGCGAGCCCTGCTCTCAGTCCGCGCCCGGCGGACAGCTCCAGGTGCAGGTCGGTGCCGAAAGCGGCCCACGATTCCGTCATGGATATGGACCATATCGGCGGTCCGCCCGGCTCCTACGGTGGAGCCATGACGACGACGAGCGAAACCCCGGTCCACGCCCCCGAACAGCCCTCCCGCATGCAGTGGCACCAGCTCGCCCCCGAGGTCTACAAGGCCATGGTGGGCCTGGACATCGTGGCCCGTCAGGGCCTCGACCCGGCGCTGGTGGAGCTGGTGAAGATCCGCTCCTCGCAGCTCAACCACTGCGCGTTCTGCCTGGACATGCACGCCAAGGACGCCCTGGCGGCGGGCGAGAGCGTGGAGCGGATCGTGCAGCTGGCCGCCTGGGAGGAATCGCGGCACTTCTACACCGGGAAGGAGCTCGCGGCCCTCGAACTGACGGAGGCGGTCACCGTCCTGACGGACGGTTTCGTCCCCGACGAGGTGTACGCGAGGGCCGCCGGGCAGTTCGAGGAGGCCGAGCTGGCCCGGCTGATCGCCCTGATCGCGACGATCAACGCCTGGAACCGGCTCGCCGTCACCACCCGCATGGCTCCGGGCCACTACGCCCCGGGCGCGGCCAAGCGCTGAGACGCGCCGCCGGGTTCACCGTCCGGCCGCGTACGCCAGGAGGCCCCGGCGCGGTGCGCCGGGGCCTCCTGTGACGACGATCGGGTCCGGTCAGATCAGACCGAGCTCGCGGACCGCGTCGCGCTCCTCGGAGAGCTCCTGCACGGACGCGTCGATGCGGGTGCGGGAGAACGCGTTGATGTCCAGGCCCTGGACGATCTCGTACTTGCCGTCCTTGCAGGTGACGGGGAAGGAGGAGATCAGGCCCTGCGGGACGCCGTACGAGCCGTCCGACGGGATGCCCATGGAGGTCCAGTCGCCCTCGGCGGTGCCGTTGACCCAGGTGTGCACGTGGTCGATGGCGGCGTTGGCGGCCGAGGCGGCCGAGGACGCGCCACGGGCCTCGATGATCGCGGCGCCGCGCTTGGCGACGGTCGGGATGAAGGTGTCGGCGAGCCACACCTCGTCGTTGACGACCTCGGCGGCGTTCTTGCCGGCGATCTCCGCGTGGAAGACGTCCGGGTACTGGGTGGCCGAGTGGTTGCCCCAGATGGTCAGGCGCTTGATGTCGGTGACGTCGGCACCGGTCTTCTTGGCGAGCTGCGAGATCGCGCGGTTGTGGTCCAGGCGGGTCATCGCGGTGAAGCGCTCGGCCGGTACGTCCGGGGCGGCGGCCTGCGCGATGAGCGCGTTGGTGTTGGCCGGGTTGCCCACGACCAGGACCTTGATGTCGTCCGCGGCGTGCGCGTTGATCGCCGCACCCTGCGGCTTGAAGATGCCGCCGTTGGCCTGGAGCAGGTCACCGCGCTCCATGCCCTTGGTGCGGGGGCGGGCGCCGACGAGCAGGGCGACGTTCGCACCCTCGAAGCCCTGGTTCGGGTCGTCGAAGATGTCGATGCCCTTGAGCAGCGGGAACGCGCAGTCGTCGAGCTCCATCGCGGTACCCTCGGCGGCCTTCATGCCCTGAGGGATCTCCAGAAGACGGAGCTTGACCGGCACGTCCGCGCCGAGCAGGTGACCGGAAGCGATGCGGAAGAGCAGCGCGTAGCCGATCTGGCCGGCGGCGCCGGTCACGGTGACATTCACGGGAGTGCGGGTCATGGCCTTCTCCGTTAGACAGCTGGCGGTCGGGGCGTCCCCGCCCCCTGTGCTGGAGGACGCCGCTCCCCTGTGAATCTTGACGTGAAGAGACATCCGCGGTCAGGCTATCCGACCCGCGGGCGGCCGAACCCCCGGGTACCTGTGGTGCACGGCACACGGCCCAAGGGGTTCGAAGGCGGAATCGAAGGTGCGGCCCTCATTCGATGCGGAAGATCTGCCCCGTGCGGTGCCCTTCGACCGACTTGACGTACGCGTGGGCCGCCCGGGCCACCGGCACGGCGTCGAATCCCGCGAAGGTGTCCCCGTACACGTCGAGGGACTCCACGAACACGGTCGGGCTGACCGCGTTGATCCGCTGGCGGCCGGGGAGTTCGATGGCCGCGGCCCGTACGAAGGCCTCGACCGCGCCGTTGACCAGGGAGGCGACCGAGCCGGTGAGCAGGGGCTCGCGGGCCAGGACGCCGGTGACCAGGGTGTACGAGGCGTGCGCGGGCAGCCGGTGGATCCCCTGGCGGACGAGTTCGATCTGGCTGACGGCCTTGCCCTCCAGGCCCTCCCGGACCTCCTCGGTGGTCAGCCGGTCCAGCGGACGCCACGGGGTGCTGCCCGCCGCGACGGCCAGCGCGTCGACCGCTGTCGCCGGGTCGGCGGCGGCCCGGGCCCCGATCTCGTCGTACATCGCCCGGACGGACCCGGGATCGGTGATGTCGACCTGGATGTCGGCGTCCTTGCGGGAGGCGGTGACGACCCGGTGGCCGCGCTCGCGCAGGGCGGTGTGCACCGCTCGGCCGAGGGTTCCGTTCGCTCCGATGAGTAGCACGTTCATGGAGAGAGCCTCTCGCCCCCTGAGGATGAAGTCCAGCTACCTCTTCTTCATCGACACTTAAGATGAACTCATGCTTGATGTGAAGCGGCTGGTCATCCTGCGGGACCTGGCAGAACACGGACGGGTGACCTCGGTCGCCGGTCTGCACGGCGTCACCCCCTCCGCCGTGTCGCAGCAGCTGCGGGCTCTGGAGTCGGAGGCCGGTGCGGCACTGGTCGAGCGCGAGGGGCGCGGACTGCGGCTCACGGCGGCCGGCTCGGCGCTGGCAGCGGCCTGCGAGCCCGTACTGGCCGCGCTGGAACGGGCGGCGGGTGCCGTACGGGCCCTGGACGACGACCTGAGCGGGGAGCTGGTCATCGGCTGCGCCCCGAGCGCGCTGGCCACGGTCGCGGCACCACTGGTGGCCGAGCTGGCGGCCCGGCATCCGGGGCTGCGGCCGCGCATCGTGCAGGCCGATCCGGAGGAGGCCGTACCGCGGCTGCGGGCGCGCCGCCTGGACCTCGCGGTGACGTACGACTACCCCCTGCTCGGGGCCCCGCCCGCGCCCGGGACCCACGCGGTGCGGCTGTTCGAGGACCCGCTCTGCCTGGCGCTGCCACAGGACCTGCTGCCCGCCTGGGAACGGGAGGGGCTCGCGGCCCTGCGGGAGGCCGACTGGGTCTCGGCCCCGGCTCCGAGCAGTTGCCGCGAGATGATGCTGCACGCCTGCCGGAACTCCGGATTCACCCCGCGTGTCGCGCACGAGTGCGGGGACCTGCGGGCCGGGCTGTGGCTCGTCGCCACCGGGCACGCCGTATCGATCCTGCCGCGGCTGCTGTGCGACGCCCCACCGCCCGGCACCGCCGTACGGGAGCTCCCCGGCCCCGGACGGACCCTGGACGCCCTGGTCCGGTCGGGGACCGAGACGGCACCCGCCGTCGCGGCCGCCCTCGCGGCGCTGGGCGCGCTGCCGCGGGGCGCCGCCTGACGGCCCGTGCGCGCCGGGGGCCGGACCGGGAACGGCCGCTCAGCGCACGGTGAAGCGGACCGCGCTCTCCAGGAAGGGGACGTTCAGCAGCGGCTTGGGCTCCATGACCAGCGCGAGCAGGGTGATCGCCACGCCGAGCAGCCCGTACGTGACCATGTCCGTGAAGCGGGAGCGCACGGCGAGCATCCCCACCGAGGGCAGCAGGCGCCGCAGGACCGAGGCCACGATCAGGGCCACGCCGATGACGAGGCAGCCGATGCGCGGCTGTCCCACGGCCGTGGTCAGCAGTCCGGCCGCGGTGGCGGTGAGGACGGCGAGCATCGGCCACTGGCGGACGGGGGTGGACACCGCCCCGGGGACGGCGCGGCCGCTGCCCTCGGGCCGGGCGGTGTCCCGGGTGACGGACGGGAACCGGCGGGACCTGGCCGACCCGGTGGCGAGCGCCCGCCCGGACGCGGCGGCAGCCCTGGAGGCGGACGGGGCGGCGGACGGGGCGGCGGGCCCGGCCGCACCGGACGACCCGGCGGATCCGGCGGATCCGTTCGACGCGGCGGGACTTGGTGCGGCGGATCCGTTCGACGCGGCGGATCCCGACGCCGGGCCCCGGACGGGCTCGGGCGTCGCGCCCGCAGCGGGCTCCGCGCCCGGTTCAGCCCGCACTGCTGGTCCGTTCCGCCGCCTCGACCACGTTGACCAGCAGCTGGGCGCGGGTCATCGGGCCGACGCCACCCGGGTTCGGGGAGATCCAGCCCGCCACCTCGGCCACACCGGGGTGCACATCGCCGACGATCTTGCCCTGCTCGTCCCGGCTGACGCCCACGTCGAGCACGGCCGCGCCCGGCTTCACGTCCTCCGGCTTGACCAGGTGCGGGACACCGGCCGCCGCGACGACGATGTCGGCGCGGCGCAGCAGCCCGGAGAGGTCCCGCGTACCGGTGTGGCAGAGCGTCACGGTGGCGTTCTCGGACTTGCGGGTCAACAGCAGGCCGATGGAGCGCCCGACGGTGATGCCGCGGCCGAGGACGACGACGTGCGCGCCGTTGATCTCGACTCCGTGGTGGCGCAGCAGTTCGACGATCCCGAACGGGGTGCAGGGCAGCGGACCCGGCTCGTTCAGTACGAGGCGGCCCAGCGACATCGGGTGCAGGCCGTCGGCGTCCTTCGCCGGATCCATCAGCTCCAGGACCCGGTTGGTGTCGATGCCCTTGGGCAGCGGGAGTTGCACGATGTAGCCCGTGCACTGCGGGTCGGCGTTGAGTTCGCGTACGACCGCCTCGATGTCCTCCTGGGAGGCCGTCGCGGGCAGTTCGCGCTGGATGGAGGCGATGCCGACCTCGGCACAGTCCTTGTGCTTGCCGTTGACGTACCAGCGGCTGCCCGGGTCGTCACCGACCAGCAGGGTGCCGAGGCCGGGGGTGACACCCCGCGCCTTCAGGGCCGCCACGCGGGCGGACAGTTCGGACTTGATCGCGGCCGCGGTGGCCTTGCCATCGAGAATCTGGGCGGTCATGACCCCATCCTCCCGGATGGAGCGGTCCCGGTTCCAGTCAAGGGTCTCACCGGAGCGTGCGGTTCATTGCACTTGCACAACAAGTGACCGGCCTCACGACAACCAACTGGACAAGGCCGGTCCGGGGCGACGACGATGCAGCGAAAGAGTGCCGCGGGCAGTGCCGGGGGGGCGGACCGCAAGTTGCAGAGTTCCTCCGCGCGTGCCGTGCGTCCCCGCACTTCCACGGAGGAACACCTCATATGAGTTTCGGCGACCCCAACAACCCGTACGGGCAGCAGCCCCAGAACCCGCAGGGCGGCCAGCCCGGCTACGGCTACCCGCAGCAGGCCCCGCAGGGCGTCCCGCCCCAGGGCGGCTACGCCTACCCGCAGCAGGGTGCTCCCGCCGGCTACCCGGCCGGCCCCGGCGGCTTCCCGGGTGCGCCGGTGGAGATGCCGGGCGGCGTCAAGGGCGCCCGCATCATGCTCTTCATCCTCGGCGGCCTGCAGGCCCTGGGCGCCGTGGTCACCATGGTCGCCTCCGCCTGGATCGCCGAGATGATCTCGGGCGCCGACACCACCGGCTCGGGCCTCAGCGACACCGACACCGAGAACGCCGCCGCCATCGGCGGGGCCGTCATGATCGGCATGGGCGTCATCATCCTGCTGTTCGCGCTGTGGGGCATCCTCACCGCCGTCAAGCTGCCCAAGGGCCGCAGCGGCATCCGCATCTCGGGCATCATCTACGCCTCGGTCATCACCCTGTTCAGCCTCATCAGCCTGCTGACCGCGAACGTCTTCGCGCTCATCAGCCTGGTGCTCGGCATCCTGATCATCGTCTTCCTCGCCAAGAGCGACGCGAGCCAGTACTTCAGCCGCCCGCAGTACTAGGCACACCGGCAGGAACCGGCCCCTCGGGGCCGTTGACCGGCGAAGGCCGCGTCCCGCAGTGCGGGGCGCGGCCTTCGCCGTTGCCAGGGACCGGGACGGTCAGTGGAAGAAGTGCCGGGTCCCGGTGAAGTACATCGTCACGCCGGCCTTCTTCGCGGCCTCGACGACCTGCTCGTCCCGGACGGAACCACCCGGCTGGACCACGGCCTTGATGCCCGCGGCCGTCAGGATCTCCAGCCCGTCGGGGAAGGGGAAGAAGGCGTCGGACGCGGCGTACGAGCCCTGCGCGCGCTCGGCTCCCGCCCGCTCGACGGCGAGCTTCGCCGAGTCGACGCGGTTGACCTGGCCCATGCCGACACCGACCGAGGCGCCGTCCTTGGCCAGCAGGATCGCGTTGGACTTGACGGCCCGGCAGGCCTTCCACGCGAAGGCCAGCTCGGCCAGTTCCGCGGCGGACAGGGCGTCACCGGTGGCGAGGGTCCAGTTCGCCGGGTCGTCGCCATCGGCCTGGAAGAGGTCACTCTGCTGGAGCAGCGCGCCGCCGCTGATGGGCTTGAGGTCACCCGGCTGGTGCGGGGTCCCGTCCACCTTCAGGACGCGGATGTTCTTCTTCTTGGCGAGGATCTCGACCGCGCCCTCCTCGTAGCCCGGGGCGGCGATGACCTCGGTGAAGATCTCCGCGACCTGCTCGGCGAGCTCGACGGTCACCGGACGGTTGACGGCGATGACGCCGCCGAAGGCCGACAGCGGGTCGCAGGCGTGCGCCTTGCGGTGGGCGGCGGCGACGTCGGAGCCGACCGCGATGCCGCACGGGTTCGCGTGCTTGATGATCGCGACGCAGGGCTCTTCGTGGTCGTAGGCGGCCCGGCGGGCGGCCTCGGTGTCCACGTAGTTGTTGAAGGACATCTCCTTGCCGTGCAGCTGCTCGGCGTTGGCGAGCCCGCCCGGCTGACCGTCCGTGTAGAGGGCGGCGGCCTGGTGCGGGTTCTCGCCGTAGCGCAGGGTCGACTTGCGCTCCCAGGCGCCGGCGAGGAACTCGGGCAGCACGGCCTCGGGCTCCGGGGCGTACGCATTCGTGAACCAGGAGGCCACGGCGACGTCGTAGGCCGCGGTGTGCTGGAAGGCCTCGGCCGCCAGCCGCTTGCGCGCGGTGAGGTCGAAACCGCCGCCCTGCGCCGCCGCGAGGACGTCCACGTAGCGCTCGGGGCTGGTGACGACCGCGACCGAAGGGTGGTTCTTGGCGGCGGCGCGGACCATCGACGGGCCGCCGATGTCGATCTGCTCCACGCACTCGTCAGGGGTGGCACCCGACTGGACGGTGGCCAGGAAGGGGTAGAGGTTGACGACCACCAGGTCGAAGGGCTCGACGCCCAGCTCGGCCAGCTGCCGCTGGTGGTCCTCCAGGCGCAGGTCGGCGAGGATGCCGGCGTGCACGCGCGGGTGCAGGGTCTTGACCCGGCCGTCCAGGCACTCGGGGAAGCCGGTGAGCTCCTCGACCTTGGTGACGGGCACCCCGGCCGCGGCGATCTTCGAAGCGGTGGACCCGGTGGAGACCAGGGCGACGCCCGCCTCGTGGAGGCCGCGGGCCAGCTCTTCCAGTCCCGTCTTGTCGTAGACGCTGATGAGCGCACGCCGGATCGGCCGCTGGGTCGTGGTCGGGTCGTTGCTCTCTACGGCGGTCACTGGATTGTTACCTTTCGTCCCTCAATGCGGTAGCCGTGCCGGGCCAGGCGCCCCACGACGTCGACGAGCAGCTTGCGCTCGACTTCCTTGATGCGCTCATGGAGAGCGGCTTCGTCGTCCTCGTCCCGGACCTCGACGACACCCTGGGCGATGATCGGACCGGTGTCCACGCCGGAGTCCACGAAGTGGACGGTGCAGCCGGTGACCTTCGCGCCGTAGGCGAGGGCGTCCCGTACGCCGTGCGCGCCCGGGAAGGCCGGGAGGAGGGCGGGGTGGGTGTTGACGAACCGGCCGCCGAAGCGGTCGATGAAGGCCTTGCCCACGATCTTCATGAACCCGGCGGAGACGACGAGGTCCGGTGCGTGGGCGTCGGTCGCCTCGGTGAGGGCGGTGTCCCACTCCTCGCGGCTCCCGTACGCCTTGACCGGGCACACGAAGGTGGGGATGCCCGCCTTCTCGGCCCGCTCCAGCCCGGCGATGTTCTCTCGGTCGGCCCCCACGGCGACGACTTCGGCGCCGAAGCCCTCGGCTCCGCCGGGGTGGGCGTCGATGGCGTCGAGCAGGGCCTGGAGGTTGGTGCCGGAACCGGAGACCAGCACGACCAGGCGGGAGGCGGCCATGAGTGGCCCTTTCTGGCGGGAAGAACGACGTTCGTCTTGTGTGGTCATACAAAACTTCGGGGTACCGATATACGGGGGACCATACGAAGCCGCCGACCGCCTGCAACGATACCGGCACACCGGACGGCCCCCGAGGGACGGGGGGACGGCCGAGGGGTAGCGTCTGGCGTACACGCCGCAAACAGGCCTCGCCTCGCCACGACGTCACCACCGACGTCCATGACCCAGGGGAAGAAACGCACCCGATGCCGGACCGCCGCCAGCCCGATTCCTCCACCGACGACAACCCCTTCGCGGCGCCCCCGGAAGGCCGGCCCGACCAGCCGTGGCAGCCGCGCAGCGGTGGTGACGGCAGGAGCGGGGACAGCCCGAAGGAATCCGGCGGACAGGGCTCCGGCCCGGCCCGCTGGGACCCGACGGACCCGGTCCAGCGGCGCGCCCGCTACGCGCTGCTCGCCGGCATGTGGGGGTTCTTCTTCGGGATCTTCGGGATCCCGTCCGTCGGCCTGCTCCTCGGCGCGCTCGCCCTGTACTGGGGGATCAGCGCACTGCGGGGCAAGCCGGCGACGGCGGCCGCCCCTTCGGCCGCCTCCGCCGCGGGTACGGGTACGGCTCCCGCCCCGGCACAGGGCGGTCTGGCGGCCCTCGGCGCCGCGGCCCGCCCCCAGCGGACGGCCGCGGTGAGCGGTCTGGTCACGGCGTCGCTGGCGATCCTGCTGGCCATGACCTCGTACGGGCTGCAGCTCGCCTACAAGGACTTCTACGTGTGCCGCGACGACGCCCTGACCAAGACGGCGGAGCTGCAGTGCAACACCCTGCTCCCGGACAACGCGCTGGGCGACGTGCTGAAGGTCCAGCGCTGACGCCACGCCCGGACGCCGGCGCCCACCCGCACCCCCCGGCCTGACGGGGGGTGCGGTCGTTCAGGCCTGCGGCTTGCGGCGGGCCAGGACCCGGGCGCCGGCGACGGGCGGGGCGAGCGGCGGACCGGGGGACGGGGCGGGCGGCAGGGCGGTCGGCAGGACCGCCGGCTCCGGCGGCGCGGCCTTCAGCGGGATGGGGATCGGGGTCAGGTCCAGGCAGAGGCCCGGCACCACCCGTACGGCGCGGGGCGCCCGGGTCCGGACCTGCGCCGCGCCCGCGGGCCGGACGGCCGGGACCGGGGGCGCGGCCGGGGGCAGCGCGGGGCCCGGCTCCGGCGCGGCCGGGCGTTCCGGCGGGCCCGGCACCGTGAAGTCGGGGACGAGGGTGCCCGCCGCCCGGCGCAGCGCCGCCCAGCGGACCTCCCGTACGCCGCTGGCGTGCCACTCGTCCCCCTCCGGGCCGTCGAGGCCGCAGGAGCCGTCCGAGCCGCAGGAGCCGTCCGAGCCGTCCGGTTCCCGGTCGTCCAGGTCGGCGAAGACCCCGGCCGGCCGGGTGCGCCAGGCGTGCACCGCCACCGCCAGCGGAACCGCCGTCACCAGGGTCCAGCCGAAGGCCGCCGCGCCCGCGGCCCACCACGTCGGCCCGAACTCGGCCAGCTCGTGCGAGCCCAGCGGCCCCGCCGAGGCCGCCGCCAGCCCGGCCGTCACCAGGCCGCACACCAGGGCGCCCAGGGCCGCGGTGAGCGCCGTCTCCCCGTACGGGACCTCACGCGCCCGGCGTACGGCGAACCAGCCGACCGCCAGCCCGGCCAGCAGCGGGACCCCGGCGGCCGCCCAGGTCAGCGACGTCCCCGGCCCCTCGGGCGGGAGCGCCGCCAGCAGCGGGAAGCGGGGCAGCGCGGGCGAGCCGGTGAAGCCGAAGGGCGTGGCGGTCGCCGCGGTGCCGAGCGCGAAGCCGGGGCCGAGGGCGTAGGCCGCGCCCCACACCATGGCGTTCGGGATCAGCGCCACCGCGAGGAGCAGCACGGCAAACCGGCCCGACCACACCCCCGTCAGGGTCAGGAAGGAGCCCTGGACCTCCGCGCCGTGCCAGGCGAGGGAGGCTCCGACCAGCAGCGCCCCGCCCCCCATGAGGACGAGGGCTCCGCCCGCGCCGGACCGGAGCGCCAGCGCGTACCGGGGGCGCGCAATGGCCCTCCGCACGCCCGAGGGCGCCCACGAAGGCAGGGTCCCGAGCGGCCGCCCCCGGGCCCCCCACACGCCTGCGGCGGCGGCCGGCACGGCGACGAGCGGGATGTGCCAGGCCGCGCTCAGCGGGTCGGCGGGCATGGGGCCGCCCGCCGCGTACACCGTGGCGAGGGCGCCCACCGACAGGTAGCCGCAGAGCACCGCGGAGAAGACGGCGCCGGCGGGCAGCGCCTCCTCCCCCTCGGCCTCGTCCTCCCCCTCGGTGCCGCCCAGCCGGGCGGCACGCCGCAGGAGCAGGACGGGCAGCGCGACGAGCAGCAGCGGTGTCAGGCCGACGGGCGCGGGCACGCCGGAGAGCGTCTCGTAGCGCACCAGCTCCGTCCCGTGGGCGAGCAGCCACAGCCCGGCGGCGAGGTGCAGGGCCCCGCCGGGGCCGCTGTCGGGGTAGGGGGAGCTGATCCACAGGACGATGACGAGCACGGCGAGGAAGCCGAGCCCGAGTCCGGCCGCCACGGCGCCGCCCACCATGCAGGCGGCGGCCGCCGGGGAACGGCGCCGTTTGCCCGCCCGGGGGGCCGCGGGCAACGGGGTGCCGCGTTCGGTCACTTGGGTCACCCCGCCATGGTGCCAACGACACGCGCTATGGGCGGGTAACAGGCGAATGTCCGTGGTGTCGCTCAATATACGCTTATGTACTTTTTCGCCCAGGACTGTCGGGTCGCGGGGAGTGTGGCATGACACGAAGCGTCAAGGAGCTGGGCCTCCCCTCTCCGGAGGAGCGGCGCAGACTGCGCGAGGCGGCGGATCTGACGCACGAGCAGGTCGCGGCGGCGGTGGGCGTCGCACCGGCCACCGTGCGCTCCTGGGAATCGGGCCGTACGGACCCCCGTGGGCGAAAACGCGCGCTGTACGCGCGGCTCCTGCTGGACCTCGGGGCGCCCCCGCCGCACGACGCGGAGGGCGCGCGGACCGGGGGCGGGCACGCGGCCGCGGGCGAGGCCGGGGCCGAGGGCGAGGCCGCCGGCGCCAGGAAGGCCGCGCACCCGGAGGAGCCGCAGGAACGGGAGGAGGCGCAGGAGCCGCAGGAGGCACCGGAGCCGCGGGAGCCGCAGGAGGCGCAGGCGGCTCCGGAAGGGCAGGAGCGGGAGCGCGCCGGTGCCGCGGTGGGCCGGGAGGACGGAGCCGGCCGCGGACCCTCGCTGCGGGCGTTCGGGTCCGCGCGGGCCTCCGCCGGCGGCGCGCAGGGGCGTCCGGCGGGCCCCGGCACCCGGCCCAGGACCGCGGCCAAGCGGGCGGCGAAACCGGCCGTCGCACTGCCCCGGCACGAGGCCAGGACCCCCGTGGCGGCCGCGGCCGGCGCGGGACCGCGCCCCGCCTCCGGCGGCCAGGGCCCCGGCGGCTCCGCCGAAGCCACCGCCGCCCCCGCCGCGGCCGCCACGGCCGGGGAGCCGGAACACACCGCGGCCGACACCCCGGCCGACACCCCCGCCGACCGGGCCGGTGCCCGCGCCGTCCTGGCGGAGCCCTCGGAGCAGTCCGCGGAGCAGCCCGCCGGGCCTGGACCGGAGCCCGATCCCCAGCCCGAGCCCGCGCCCGTACTCTCGCCGGCGGGGGCGGCGGACGCCACGGCCGCCTTCGACGCCCTCTACGGCCGCGCAGCCGCCGACCTCGCCCGCCAGGCCTACCTGCTCACCGGTCACCGGGCCCTCGCCCACGAGGCCGTGGAGCGGGCCTTCCAGCAGGCCTGGGCGCAGTGGCCCGACGTGGCAACCGACCCCGACCCGGTGGGCTGGGTGCGCGCGGCGGTGTACGAGTACGCGCTCTCGCCCTGGCACCGGTTCCGCCGCACGCACCGGAGCGGCGGCCCGTCCGGCAAGCCCCCCGCCGAACCCGGCGACCGGATCCTGCTGGACGCCGTGCTCGCCCTGGCCCCGGCCCACCGCCGCACCGTGCTGCTGTACGACGGCGTCGGCCTCGACCTCCCGGACACCGCCGCCGAGACGGAGGCCAGCACCCCCACCGCCGCCCACCGGCTCCTGCACGCGCACGAGGAGCTGGCCGGCCTGCTCCCCGAGCTGGTCGACGTACCACCCGGGCAGCAGTCGGCGCTGCTGCACGAACGGTTCGCCACGCTGGAACCGGCCGTACGGCTCGTCCCGCGCCCCGCGGCCGAGGTGCGCCTCGCGGGAGAGCACCGCGCCAAGCGGTGGACGCGCGCCGTCCTCGGCCTGACCGCGGTGATCGCCGTCGCGACCGCGTACACGGTCTCGACCGCGCCCAGGGAGTACGAGCCCCCGCGCTCCCCGGGCGCCAGCGTCTCCGGGGTGCCCCCGCACAGCGGCCCCCAGCGGCTCACCGAGCAGAGCAGGCAGCTCCACGACAAGCTGCGCGCAGACCCGGCCGCCGGGCCCGCCCGGCTCGTGCCCCGGACCGAATGAGGACGCGGGGACACACGAGGACGCGAGGACACGAGAACGGGCGTGGCCCGCACCCACGAAGGGTGCGGGCCACGCCCGTGCCACGGTGCCGCGCACGCCCCGCGTACGGGCGCCCGCGAGCGACTACTGCGCGGCGTTCAGGATCTCGCGCGCCAGCTTGGCCGTCTCGGTCGGCGTCTTGCCGACCTTGACGCCGGCGGCCTCGAGGGCCTCCTTCTTGGCCTGCGCGGTGCCGGAGGAGCCGGAGACGATGGCGCCGGCGTGGCCCATGGTCTTGCCCTCGGGGGCGGTGAAGCCCGCGACGTAGCCGACGACCGGCTTGGTGACGTTCTTCGCGATGAAGTCCGCCGCACGCTCCTCGGCGTCGCCGCCGATCTCGCCGATCATGACGATCAGGTCGGTGTCGGGGTCGGCCTCGAACGCCGCGAGGGCGTCGATGTGCGTGGTGCCGATGACCGGGTCGCCACCGATGCCGACGGCCGAGGAGAAGCCGATGTCACGGAGCTCGTACATCATCTGGTAGGTCAGCGTGCCGGACTTGGACACGAGACCGATGCGGCCGGGCTTGGTGATGTCGCCCGGGATGATGCCGGCGTTGGACTGGCCGGGGGTGATCAGACCCGGGCAGTTCGGGCCGATGATCCGCGTCGTGTTGCCCTTGGCGGTCGCGTACGCCCAGAAGGCGGCGGAGTCGTGCACCGCGATGCCCTCGGTGATGACGACGGCCAGCGGGATCTCGGCGTCGATGGCCTCGACGACGGCGGCCTTGGCGAAGGCCGGCGGGACGAAGAGGACGGAGACGTTGGCGCCCGTCTTCTCCATCGCCTCGGCGACGGAGCCGAAGACCGGGACCTCGGTGCCGTCGAAGTCGACGGTGGTGCCGGCCTTGCGCGGGTTCACGCCGCCGACGATGTTGGTGCCGTCAGCCAGCATGAGCTTGGTGTGCTTCATGCCCGTGGCACCGGTCATGCCCTGGACGATGACCTTGCTGTCCTTGTTGAGGAAGATAGCCATGTGAGTCTGTGACCTCTGCCCTTACTTCGCAGCCGCGAGCTCGGCGGCCTTGTCGGCCGCGCCGTCCATGGTGTCCACGCGCTGCACCAGCGGGTGGTTGGCGTCCGAGAGGATCTTGCGACCCAGCTCGGCGTTGTTGCCGTCGAGACGGACGACGAGCGGCTTGGTGACCGCCTCGCCCTTGTCCTCGAGCAGCTGCAGCGCCTGGACGATGCCGTTGGCGACCTCGTCGCACGCGGTGATGCCGCCGAAGACGTTGACGAAGACGGACTTGACGTCCGGGTCGCCGAGGATGATCTCGAGACCGTTGGCCATGACGGCGGCGGAGGCGCCACCGCCGATGTCCAGGAAGTTGGCGGGCTTGACGCCGCCGCCATTCACCGACTTGTACGCCTCGCCGGCGTACGCGACGACGTCGAGGGTGCTCATGACGAGACCCGCGCCGTTGCCGATGATGCCGACCTCGCCGTCGAGCTTCACGTAGTTGAGGTTCTTCGCCTTGGCGGCGGCCTCGAGCGGGTTCGCGGCCGCGTGGTCCACGAACTCCTCGTGGCCCGGCTGGCGGAACTCGGCGTTCTCGTCGAGCGAGACCTTGCCGTCGAGCGCGATGACGTCGCCGGAGGCGACCTTCGCGAGCGGGTTGACCTCGACGAGGAGCGCGTCCTCGGCGATGAAGGTGGCCCACAGGGTCACGAGGACCTCGGCGACCTGCTCGGCGACCTCGGCCGGGAACTGCGCCAGGGCGACGATCTCGCGGGCCTTCTCGATGGTCACGCCCTCGTTGGCGTTCACCGGGACCTTGGCGAGCTTCTCGGGGGTCTCCTCGGCGACCTGCTCGATGTCCATGCCGCCCGCGACCGAGGCCATGGCCAGGAAGGTGCGGTTGGTGCGGTCGAGGAGGTACGAGACGTAGTACTCCTCGAGGATCTCGGGAGCCGTCTCGGCGATCATCACCTTGTGGACCGTGTGGCCCTTGATGTCCATGCCGAGGATGTCCGTCGCCCGGGCGACGGCCTCGTCCGGGGTGGAGGCCAGCTTCACGCCGCCGGCCTTGCCGCGGCCACCGACCTTCACCTGCGCCTTGACGACCGACTTGCCGCCCAGCCGCTCGGTGGCCTCGCGAGCCGCCTCAGGCGTGTCGATGACTTCACCGGCCAGCACCGGTACACCGTGCTTGGCGAAGAGGTCCCTCGCCTGGTACTCGAACAGGTCCACGCGCGTCCGTCCCTTGTCTTCAAAGATTCGCAGTGATTCGCGGTTTTCTGCTATCTGCGTGGGCGTGCCGCGGAGGGCAACGTGACGGCGCTGTCACAAGGAAGGCGCACACGGTGACCGTGGACGCGGCATGTCCGTCCCGCAGGTTATCCCCGGGGGGCGTAGGTCCCTAAATCGCAGATCACACCTGAGCGGTGATACCTGTCACAGAACGCCTCACGCGTGAACTGGAACTTCGTGCGATCAGCCGATTCACAGTGGATCCCGTCACGCCCGCGTCAGGTGCCGTCGGGCACCGGCAGGGGCCGCTTCTCCAGCGCCGCGGCCATCACCTCCGGAAACAGGTCGGGGGTGCAGGCGAAGGCCGGTGCGCCGAGCGCGGCGAGGGCAGCCGCGTGTTCCCGGTCGTAGGCGGGAGCGCCCTCGTCGGACAGGGCCAGAAGGGTCACGAACTCCACTCCCGCCCCCTTCATCGCGGCGACCCGCTTGAGCATCTCGTTGCGTATGCCGCCCTCGTAAAGATCACTGATCAGGACGACGACGGTGTCGGCGGGGCGGGTGATCTTCGACTGGCAGTAGGCGAGGGCCCGGTTGATGTCGGTGCCTCCGCCCAGCTGGGTGCCGAAGAGGACGTCCACCGGATCGTCGAGCTGGTCCGTCAGGTCGACGACGGCGGTGTCGAAGACGACGAGGCGGGTGGCGATCGAGCGCATCGAGGCGAGGACCGCTCCGAACACGGAGGCGTAGACGACGGAGGCCGCCATCGAACCCGACTGGTCGATGCAGAGGATCACCTCCTTCTTCACCGACTGGGCCGCCCGGCCGTACCCGATCAGCCGCTCGGGGACGACGGTGCGGTACTCGGGCAGGTAGTTCTTGAGATTGGCCCGGATCGTGCGGTTCCAGTCGATGTCGTGGTGACGGGGGCGGCTGATCCGGGCGGAGCGGTCGAGGGCGCCGGTGAGCGTGGCCCGGGTGCGGGTCGCGAGCCGCTTCTCCAGCTGTTCGACCACCTTGCGGACCACGGCCCGGGCGGTCTCCTTCGTCGTCTCCGGCATCGCCTTGTTCAGCGAGAGCAGCGTGCCGACCAGGTGGACGTCGGGCTCGACGGCCTCCAGCATCTCCGGTTCCAGCAACAGCGCGGACAGGCCGAGCCGCTCGATGGCGTCCCGCTGCATGACCTGGACCACCGGGCCGGGGAAGTACGTCCGGATGTCCCCGAGCCAGCGGGCCACGTGGGGCGCCGAGCCGCCGAGCCCCGCCGACCGCTCCCCCGCGGCCTTACGGGAACCGCCCGTGCCGGCCCCGCCGTAGAGCGCGCCGAGCGCCTCGTCCATCGCCGCGTCCCGCCCGGTCAGCGCGCGCCCGGTTCCGTCGGCCCCGCCGCCGCCGAGCACCATCCGCCACCGCCGCAGCCGTTCGTCCGCCGCGCTCATCTGCCCACCCCCACCAGATCGTTGTCGTCGCCCACAGCCCCTGCCCGTGGCCCGGCTCCTGCCCCTGCCTCCGCACCGGCCCCCTCACCGGCACCGGCCCCGGCACCGGCCCCGGCCCCGGCGAGCAGCATTCGGACCAGGTCCACCACCGCGTCCGCCCGCTCCGGGTCCAGCTCCGGGGCGAAGCCTTCGGGGGCCGCCCCGGGACCGGCCGCCGCGGCCGGTCCGCCGGGGCCCCGGCGGACCAGCTCGCCCAGCGTCCGCTTCACCCCCGGCTCGTACGCCCCGAACGTCCTGCGCAGCAGGGGCAGCACGTCGGTGAAGGCCCGCTCCGGTACGCCCACGAGCCAGGCGTCGATCAGGCCCAGCAGCCGCTCGTCGTGGACCAGCAGCGTGCCGCCGCCCGAGCTGCCGCCCGCGAAGCCCTCGATCCAGCCCGCCGCATCGGCCGGGGAGGCCGCCGGGGACAGGGCGAGTCCCATCAGCCGGGCCGTCTCCTCGGGCGCAAGCCGCCCCTCGTCGAGCAGCAGCCGGGCCGCCCGGCCACGGATCAGGCCGGGCACCGCATCCCGCACGGCCAGCGTCCGCAGTACCGCGGACCAGCGCTCCCGCAGCCCCTCCTGGGCGTCCGCCAGCAGGACGACCGCCCCGTGCACCCCGTCCACGTGGCCGCGCAGCTCCGCCGCCGCGTCGGCGTCCAGGCCGACGGAGCAGGCGGGCGGCAACGCCACGCAGATCCGCTCGGCGAGCCCGGCCGCCACGGTGCCCAGGGCGGCCGCGTCGGTGCCGCGTACGTCCCCGTACCGCAGCGAGCGGGCCAGCGCCGGCAGGGCCGCGGCCAGCCGCGCCACGTCGGTGTCCAGGGCGGCCCGGTCCGCCAGTGCCCGCAGCACCTCGGGCAGTGCCTGCGACAGCCCGGCCAGCAGGCACCGCTCGGCCAGGGCCGTCACCTCGCCCAGCTCCTCGGCGCCCGCGGCATCGGCCTCGGCCCTGGCGGTCGCCGCCGCGAGGACGGTGGTGCCCCAGACCCCGGCCTCGGCGACCCGCACGGACAGTTCCGGCTCCCAGCGCAGCCGCCACGTCTCGCGGAAGGTGCCGGTGCTGCCCCGCGAGGCGGTGGGGGTGCCCCACGCGATGCCGAGGATCCGCAGCCGGTGCAGCAGCAGCGACTTCGCGGTGTCGGTGTCCTTGCGCAGGTCGAGCTCCAGCTCGCGGTCCTGCGCCTCCGCCTTGAGCCGCAGCGAGCGCTGTTGCTTCGTCAGGTCGCGCTGGAGGGGGACGACGGGAGCCGCGTCCGGCACCTCACCGAGCACGTCGCCGACGACCAGGCGGTCCTCGATCAGCGCGAGCGGCACGTCGGAGCCGTCGCACATCACCGCCCGGACGGCCTCCAGGGTCTCCGTCAGCCCGGGCAGCGGTCTCCCGCGCATCGCGGCCAGGGTGTCGGCCAGCCGGACCGCTTCGATGACGTGCGCCGAGGAGACCTGCCGGTCCTCCTCCCGCAGCAGGCCGGCGACCTTGGTCAGCCAGCGCTCCACGGGCCGGTCCCGGGCGGCGAAGAGGTGCGCGTACCACCCGGGTGCGGTGATGCCCGCACCGTAGCCGCCGGCCCGGGCGAGCCTGCGGTGGGTCCAGGGCACCCAGGTGGTCTCCACCTTGACCTTGGGCAGCCCGGTGAGCAGGGCCTTGTCGGCGGCCGCCGTCGTCCTGGCCCGGAGCGCCGGGACGTGCCAGGCGCCGCACACCACGGCGTAGTCGTCGCCGAACTCCCTGCGGGCGGCCCGCATGCGCCCGCGCATGTACGCCTCACGCACCAGGTCCCGGGAGTGGCCGCCGTCCCCGTACGCCTCGCGCAGGGCTGCCATCGCGTCGCCGAGCGCCTCGAACGCGCCGAGCGCGGCCTCCTGCACGTCCCCGGTCCCTCGGTGTTCGACCACGTCCTCCCACCAGCGCTCGGGGTCGTCGTACCCGGCGGTTTCGGCCAGCACCGCCAGCGGGTCCACCCGTACGGCACCGGCCGCTGCCGCGTCCGGGCCGCCGGGCCCCGTCCCGGCGTCGCTCCCCGCCCCGGCCAGGGAGTGGGCCGCCGGAAGGTCGATGAACCTCACCGGTACGCCGGCCTCCTGCGCCCAGCGGATCGCGACCCACTCCGGGGAGAAGTCGGCCAGCGGCCAGAAAGCGGCGCGGCCCGGGTCGTCGGCGGCGTGCGCGAGCAGTGCGACGGGCGGCCGCATCCCGGGATCGGCGGCCAGGGCGACCAGCGCGTCGCCCTCGGGCGGCCCTTCGACGAGGACGGCCGCGGGCCCGGCCGCGTCCAGGGCGGCGCGCACCGCGCGGGCCGAGCCGGGTCCGTGGTGGCGCACGCCCAGCAGGAGGGGCCCCTGTGCGCGCGGACTCATGCCGTCACCTCCCGGCAGGCGCGGTAGAAGTCCTTCCAGCCCTCCCGCTCGCGGACCACGGCCTCCAGGTACTCCTGCCAGACGACCTTGTCGGCGGCCGGGTCGCGGACGACGGCGCCCAGGATGCCCGCGGCCACGTCGGAGGGACGCAGCACGCCGTCGCCGAAGTGGGCGGCGAGGGCGAGGCCGCCGGTGACGACCGAGATGGCCTCGGCGGTGGAGAGGGTGCCGCTCGGGGACTTCACCTTCGTGCGGCCGTCGTCGGTGACGCCGTCGCGCAGCTCGCGGAAGACGGTGACCACGCGGCGGATCTCCTCCAGGCCCTCGGGCGCGGCCGGCAGGTCGAGCGCGCGGCCCATCTGGTCGACGCGGCGGGCGACGATGTCGACCTCGGCGTCCGCGGTGGCGGGGAGCGGCAGGACCACCGTGTTGAAGCGGCGGCGCAGTGCGCTGGACAGCTCGTTGACCCCGCGGTCGCGGTCGTTGGCGGTGGCGATGAGGTTGAAGCCGCGCACGGCCTGCACCTCTTCGCCGAGTTCGGGTATCGGGAGGGTCTTTTCGGACAGGACGGTGATGAGGGTGTCCTGGACGTCGGCGGGGATGCGGGTGAGTTCCTCGACGCGGGCGGTCATGCCCTCGGCCATGGCGCGCATGACGGGGCTGGGGACGAGGGCCTCCCGGCTGGGGCCGTGGGCGAGCAGCCGGGCGTAGTTCCAGCCGTACCGGATGGCTTCCTCGGGGGTGCCGGCGGTGCCCTGCACGAGGAGGGTGGAGTCGCCGCTGACGGCCGCGGCGAGGTGTTCGGACACCCAGGTCTTGGCGGTGCCGGGGACGCCGAGGAGGAGCAGGGCTCGGTCGGTGGCGAGGGTGGTGACGGCGACTTCGACGAGGCGGCGCGGCCCCACGTACTTGGGGGTGATGACGGTTCCGTCGGGGAGTTCGCCGCCGAGCAGGTAGGTGGCGACGGCCCAGGGGGAGAGCTTCCAGCGGGTCGGGCGGGGCCGGTCGTCGGCGGCTTCCAGGGCTTTCAGTTCGTGTGCGAAGGCGGCTTCGGCGTGCGGTCGGAGCGCCTCTGCGCCGGTGCTGTTCTCGGGCGTGGTCATGGTCCCCCTCCAATGCTCGGCAGTCGCTCCCGACTGCTGGTTCCACGGTGCACCACGCCACTGACAACGCCCCTTACCCGGAGCGTCGTTGCAGGTCACGGCGATTGTCAGTGGGGGTCTCTACGGTGGAACACATGACTGAGCAGGGGGTCCGCTGGACGGCGGAACAAGTACTGGCTCTGGCTCCTGACGATGCCTCACGCAAGGCCGGAGGCAGACTCGGCGGGCCGGGGCCCTGGTCGCAGATCGGAGGTTCCGCTTCCGGTTCGCTGTGGGGGTTGTGCAAGGGCAGCGGCAGTACGCCGTACCGGACGGTCGTGGACCTGGCCGGGCCGGCGTACAAGTGCTCGTGCCCGAGCAGGAAGTTCCCGTGCAAGCACGCCCTGGGGCTGCTGCTGCTCTGGTCCGCCGAGGGCTTCGGCGAGCCGGCCCAGGCGCCGGAGTGGGCCGCGCAGTGGCTGGCGGAGCGGGCGGCGAAGGCCGCGCGGCCGGCCGCAGGGACGGGCCGCCCGGTGGACGAGGAGGCGGCCAGGCGGCGCGCCGAGCAGCGGGCCGCGCGGATCGGGGCGGGCGTGACCGAGCTGGAGCAGCGGCTGGCCGATCTGGTGCGGGGTGGACTGGCGGGCCAGGAGCAGGCGGGGTACGCGGCGTGGGAGGAGACCGCCGCCCGCATGGTCGACGCCCAGGCCCCCGGACTGGCCGGGCGGGTACGCGAGTTGGGGACGATACCCAGTTGCGGCGCCGGCTGGCCCGCCCGGATGCTGGAGGAGGCGGCGCTGCTGCACCTGCTGGACCGGGCCTGGCTCGGTGTGGCCGGGCTGCCCGGTCCACTGGCGGCGACCGTCCGCAGCCGGGTGGGACTGCCGGCCTCCGGGGAGGGGGAGGCCGTACGGGACCGCTGGCTGGTGCTCGCCCAGTACGACTCGGTGTCACCGGACGGCCGGCTCACCACCCGCCGGATATGGCTGCGCGGGCTGGCGGGCGGGCGTCCTGCCCTGGTGCTGGACTTCGGACCGCCGGGGCGGCCACCGGGGCTGGCGCTGCCGGTGGGGCTGGTACTGGAGGCGGAAGCCCGCTTCCGGCCCGGGTCGGCGGGGCTGCGGGCGGACCTCGGGGAGAGGTTCTCGGCGGCCGGACCGTGCCTGGAGGTACCGGCCGCGGTGAGCACCGGGGCCGCCCTGGAGGCCTACGGGGCGGCGCTGCGCGAGGACCCGTGGCTGGAGTCCTGGCCGGTGGTGCTCGGACCGGTGATCCCGGTACCGGGTGAGCCGGGCTGGCAACTGGCCGATGCGGAGGGCGGTTGCGCCCTGCCGGTCGCCCTCGCGGGAGGCCGCTCGCGCTCGGGGCTGTGGCAGCTGGCCGCGTTGTCGGGCGGGGGCCCGGTGACGGTGTTCGGCGAGTGCGGCCACCGCGGCTTCACGCCGCTGACGGCCTGGCAGCCGGACTCGCCCGAGCCGGTCGCCCTGGTCTGAGCCGGGGCGGAAGACAAGGAAACGCTGGGGGCCTGGGGGCCCGTATGCCGTCCGGCCGTGGACGGCGGGGAGGGGACGGGGAGGGACGCGGCGGCGCGGGGGCGCCGGTGCGTGTGACGACGAGAAGCCGGGGGGCTTTTGTGAACGACAACCACGCCAGTTGAGCACACCGGGGTCCTGCCCGTCCTGAAGGGCCGGGCAGGACCCCGGAGGCACCGACTGCTCCGGTCCCGCACAGGGGGCGGGACCGGAGCACCGATTCGACCGTGGACGAGTGACGAGTGACGAGGGAGGGGCCGGATGGGCACGGGTGACGAGGGATACGACGAGGGGTACGGGGACTGGGAGGAGCTGGTCGGCGCCGCGCTGCTGGGCACCGGCCGGCGCCAGGGCGGTGGGCCGGCCGGCTCGCCGGAGTCCCTGCTGGACGCGGCCGCCGTCCATGCCGTACGGCGCCGGGCCGGGCTCAGACCGGCGCAGGGGTGCCCTCTGCCGGAGCCCGCGGCGCCTGATGCGCGTCCGGAGCCCCCGCAGGCGGCCCGGCGCCGGCTCGCCCAGCTGCTGGCCGGCCGCACGGCTGTGGGCAGCGGCGGCGGGCGGCGCGGGGCCGCCCCGGATCTGACCGAGCTGCTGCCGCAGTGGCTGGCCGCGGCCGGACGGCACGGCTACCGGGCGCCGGCCGCACAGGTCCCCGCCCTGCTGGACGCGGCCCGTGCCCGTACGGACCTGCGCCCGCAGGCCCTGGCGCTGGCCGGACCCCGCGGCCTGTGGCTGGCCAGGATGAACCCCGACTGGCGGTTCGCCCTGCGCGGCGGGGCCGGCGGTGCCGGGGAGCTGCCGGAGGTGACGGACGGGGCGGGGGTGGAACTGCTGTGGCAGGAGGGCCTGTTCGCGGAGCGGGTGGCACTGCTGGGCGCGATACGGGCCCAGCAGGCGGCGGCAGCGCCGCGGCTGCTGGCGACGACCTGGGCGACCGAACGGGCCGAGGACCGGCTGATGTTCCTCGACTCGCTGCGCGTGGGGCTGTCCGACGGGGACGAGCCGTTCCTGGAGGCGGCCCTGGGCGACCGCAGCCGTAACGTCCGGGCGACGGCGGCCGAGCTGCTGTCGGCACTGCCGCGGTCGGCGCTGGCGGGGCGGATGGCCCGGCGCGCGCTGGCGTGCGTAGGCCCCGAAGGGGTGACTCCGCCTGCCGAGTGCGATGCGGGGATGCAGCGGGACGGGGTGGTGGAACGGCCGCCCGCCGGACGCGGGGAACGGGCCTGGTGGCTCGGGCAGCTGGTGGAAGCCGCACCGCTGGACTGCTGGCGGGAGCGGTTCGGCGGGCTCGACCCGGCGGAGATCGTCGCCCTGCCGGTCGCCGCGAGCGAGGGCTGGGCGGAGGAGCTCCACGCCGCGTGGTGCCGGGCCGCGGTGCGCCAGCGCGACGCGCAGTGGTCGCGGGCCCTGCTGGGGCCGCCGTCCGCGCCGCCCGCCGCAGGACCGGCGACGGCCTCGCTGGCGGAGCGGGCGAAGCTCCTGGAGACCCTGCCCGAGGGGGAACGGGCCCGGTGGGTCGCCGAGTTCATCCGGGCGCACGGGCTGTCGGAGGCGTTCCAGCTGCTCGGGGTCTGCGTGGTCCCGTGGGCCGGGGCGCTGGGCCGGGCGGTGGTCGACGCGCTGGAGAGCGCCCGGGAGGCGGGCAGCTACCCCTGGAGTTTCAGCGGCGTGATGGGGCTGGCGGAGCGCTGCCTCGATCCTGCGGAGGCCGGCCGTCTGGAGGCCCTGACCGCTACGGCCGAGGACCCGCCGGAGGCGTCCCCGGGGGCCGCCGCGTACTGGGCGGAGGCCTTCCAACGGCTCGTGGCCACCCTCGACCTCCGCTCAGCCATGCTGTCCGAACTGACCCCGGCCTGACCCCTCGCCGAGCCCGACGAGCCCCCCGGGGCGGCCGCAAGGCCGGAGGCGGTGACACGGCCGCGCGGCCGAAAGGAGTGCGCCCCCCCGGGACGGAACCGACCCGTGCCCCGAGCCGGAACCCCCCGGCCGCGGGCCGGGCCCGGCCCGGGGCCCGGCGTCGAGCCCGGCCACACGGCCGGAGGCAGCGCGCCGCGGGGCCGTACGGGACCAGAGATGCCGGCGCCTCGAGCAGAATCCCCCCGGCCGCAAGGCCGGGGGCAGCGCGCCGCGGGGCCGTAGGGGTCGGGCCGTACGGGCCCGGAGGCGCCGGCGCCCCGAGCGGAATCGCCCCGCCGCAAGGCCGGAGGCAGCGGGTCACAGGCCCCGCCCGCGCGGCCCGGGCGCCGGAAACCGCCCCGCCGCAAGGCGGGAGGCGGCCCGGGGAGCGGGAGCGACGGCGCGCCTGGCTCCGGAGTCCGGGAGGGGGGCGCTGGTGCCGCGGGAGGAGGCCGGCCGGCCGCGGGGCCGGGGGGATCGGCCCGAGACGTGGTGGAGCCCCGGCCCCGGGTGCCGGGACCGGGGGCCGTTGGGTGGCTGCGGGCCGCCGGGGGCTACTGGCGGACGTTCGCGCGGACCCAGTCCACGATCGACGTCGTCGTCGCGCCCGGGGTGAAGATCTCCGCCACGCCCTTCTCCTTCAGCGGAGCGATGTCGTCCTCCGGGATGATGCCGCCGCCGAAGACCTGGATGTCCTGCGCGTCGCGCTCCTTGAGGAGCTCCAGCACGCGGACGAAGAGCGTGTTGTGGGCGCCGGAGAGGATCGAGAGGCCGATCGCGTCGGCGTCCTCCTGGATGGCGGTGTCCACGATCTGCTCGGGGGTCTGGTGCAGGCCCGTGTAGATGACCTCCATGCCCGCGTCCCGCAGCGCCCGCGCGATCACCTTCGCACCGCGGTCGTGGCCGTCGAGACCCGGCTTGGCCACCACCACACGGATCGGACCGGTCACACCCATCGCACTGCCTCCCGAGTGAACGAACGTTAAGTACAGCATTGCGCACGCCGCCGTTTCGCGGTCCCCCACGAGGGGGAAATCACACGTGGGACGGCATTGCGCCACCGTGCCGACAGCCGCACGGCACGGTGGCGCGACGGCCGCGGTCCCAAGAGGCCGAGGGAGGCCGCGCCGATGGGGCTGTCCGTACCGATGTCCGTGCCCTTGTCCGGCGCCGCGCTGCGGGCCGGCGCCCTGGAGGTCGTGGTCCTCGGCGGGCACCTTCTCCTCTATCCCACCGGAGTGTGCCAGGAAAGGGTCGCCCCCGGGCCGCCCGCGACACGGCCGCCCGCCCTGCTCCTCCACGGGTTCACCGACAACCGGTCCGTCTTCGTCCTGCTGCGCCGCGCCCTGGGGGCCGACGGCCTACGGCACGTGGAGACGTACAACTACTCACTCTTCACCCGCGACCTGCGGGTCACCGCCCGCCACCTCGCCCGGCGCGTCGAGGAACTGTGCGAGCGCACCGGGCAGGAGCGGGTGGACCTGGTCGGGCACAGTCTGGGCGGATTAGTGGGCCGGTACTACGTGCAGCGCCTCGGCGGCGACGCCCGCGTCCGTACGCTCGTCACGCTCGGTACACCCCACTCCGGAACGCTGGTGGCCCCCTTCATGGACGCCCACCCACTGGTCCGGCAGATGCGCCCGGACTCGCCCGTGATCTCCGAGCTGGCCGGGCCCGCGCCCGGGTGCGCGACCCGGTGCGTGGCGTTCTGGAGCGAGTTCGACACGCTGATGGCTCCCGTCGAGGCGGCACGCATCGAGCACCCGGACCTCCAGGCGGAGAACGTGCAGGTCACGGGCATCGGGCACCTCGCCCTGCCCGCCCACCCCGCCGTCATCGCGGCCGTTCGGCGCGTCCTCGACGGTCCCGGGCCGGCGGCCGTCGGGGGTCAGGACGCCGCCTCCGTCGCCTAGACAGCATCCGACCGAAAGTCGAACGAATTTCGAACTCAAGGCCAAGGGTGTGCATTTCGGCGACCGAAAGACGGCTGAATGCCCGGTTCCGCTGGTACCGAAAGTCCGGGAAGATTGTCGTTGCGTGTAACCGCCGGGTACAGTCACGCCACTGCTCTCCTCCGGGGAACCTCAGATTCCCCGGCCACCCAGGCCCCCCACTGCCGAGGCGAAAGAGAAGTTGGTGAACGACCGCCCCTCGTCGGGCCAGTACCCGGATCCTGGGTATGACGGCCTTAACACCACCACTTTCGCTGGTGACTCGGCCTACGTTTCCTACGAAACGCAGGGCCAAGGGGTCAACTATGCGGCGTACGGCTCTTACGAGACCGGCGCGTACGACGCCACCGCCTGGGCCTCGCAGGACAGTTACGTGCCCACGATCCCCAGCCAGGGCGTCCCCGCGGACACCACGGGGCAGTGGGACGCGAGCGCCTGGAGCACGCAGGACGCCGAGTACCCGGGCTACACCGACCACCAGCCCGCCTCCTTCGGCTACGACGCCTCGGCCGAGCAGACCGGGCACTGGGCACTGCCGGGCTACGGCACCACCGGCACCGAGACCGGCGCCTTCGACGCCACCGCCTGGAACACCGTCGCGGAGAGCCCGGCCCCCGCCGAGGCCGCCTACCCGCAGACGTACGAGTACCAGCCCGCGCAGCAGTACCCGGACCCGTACGAGCAGCACCAGCAGCCGCACCAGCAGCAGGAGTCGTACGCCGACGCGGCCTGCTCCTACGAGAGCCCTGCCGCAACCGGCGCCGAGCCCGAGTCGCCCGCGGCGCCCGAGGCCTACAGCGAGACCGCCGTCTTCGAGGCGGTCCCCGGCGAGGAGCCCGCGCTCCCGGACCCGGCCGAGGTCCACGACCTCCCCACCCAGGCCATGCCCGTCACCCCCGCGCCGACGGCCACCGAACCGCGCTCCGCGCGCCGGACCGCGGCCAAGGCGAACGCCAAGGCGACGGCCAAGGCGGGGGGCAAGGCGGGGGGCAAGACCGGCGCCAAGGCCGACGCGACGGCGGGCGGAAGCCGGGCGAACAGCCGGCGCCGCACCCCGGCGAAGCGTTCCGCCCTGCTGACCGTGGCCGTGCCCTCGGCCTGCGTGATGGGTGTGGCCGGTGTCGCGGCCGCCTCGGTCGGCGGCCTCACCGGTACGGAGAAGCCCGCCGAGGACACCACCACGATGGCCGCGCCCGACCCGGCCTCGGTGAGGCCGGTCGCGGCGAACACCAAGCTCGACACCCAGCTGGCCGCACTCAGCGCGGACGCGGGCGACTTCGCGGACCGTGCGAGCCGCACGCAGGAGCGCATCGACCTGCACCAGCGCCAGCAGGACGAGAAGAAGAAGAAGGCGGAGGAGGCGGCGGCCAAGGAGGCCGCCCGCCCCAAGTTCGCGATCCCCGTCGCGCAGCACGGCCTCAGTGCCAGCTTCGGGCAGGCCGGCGGCATGTGGATGTCGGTGCACACCGGCATCGACTTCCCGGTGGGCTACGGAACCCCCGTCATGGCCGCCACCGACGGCACCGTCCGCACCCAGTTCAACAGCGCGTACGGGAACATGGCCATAGTGACCGCGCCCGACGGTACCGAGACCTGGTACTGCCATCTGAGCAGCACCAAGATCCGCAGCGGCAAGGTCAAGGCCGGCGAGGTCATCGCGTACGCGGGCGACTCCGGCAACTCGACCGGACCGCACCTGCACTTCGAGGTCCGGCCCGGCGGCGGGGCCGCGATCGACCCCCTCCCGTGGTTCCGTTCCCACGGTCTGAACCCTTCGTAGCCGACGCCGCACTGCGCCGGCCGCACCGCCGTCCGGCAGCTGCCACCGTCCCGCAGCTGCCCACGGCACCGGCGGCCCACCACCTCGTGGCGCGGGCCCGCCCGGCGGCCCGGACCGCTACAGCTTCTGCACCGGCGCGTAGCGCAGCAGCAGCCGCTTCGGCTTGTCGTCCCCGAAGTCGATGGTCGCCTGGGCGTCCGCGCCCGCTCCCTTGACCTCCATGACCGTGCCGAGCCCGAACTGGTCGTGCGTGACGCGGTCCCCGACGACCAGTGCGATGACCGGCTTGTCGGAGGCCCGGCGCGTGGCGAAGCCGGACGGGCCCGACTTCGTGCGCGACGAGGACAGGAACGCCTCCGGCGAGGTCCCGAAGGCCGCCTTCCCGCCGCCCCCGCCCGAGCCCGAACCGTATCCCCGCAGGGGGCCGGCGGGCTTCTGCGCGGCACCCGTGCGCTTCCACTGGAGGTACTCCGCCGGGATCTCCTCGAGGAACCGCGACGGCGGGTTGTAGGAGGGCGTCCCCCAGGCGCTGCGCATCGAGGAGCGGGTCAGGTACAGCCGTTCGCGCGCCCGCGTGATGCCTACGTAGGCGAGGCGGCGCTCCTCCTCCAGCTCCTTGGTCTGGCCCAGCGCCCGCATGTGCGGGAAGACCCCGTCCTCCATGCCGGTCAGGAAGACCACCGGGAACTCCAGGCCCTTGGCGGTGTGCAGGGTCATCAGCGTGATGACTCCGGAGCCGTCCTCCTCCTCGTCGGGGATCTGGTCGGAGTCGGCGACGAGCGCGACCTGCTCCAGGAACTCGGCGAGGGTGCCGGGGCCGGGCGCCGCGGCTCCCTCCGTGCCCTCCGGGGCCTCGGCTGCCGCGGCTTCCCGCGCCTGCTCGAATTCGAGTGCTACGGCCGCCAGTTCCTGCAGGTTCTCGATCCGCGTCTCGTCCTGCGGGTCGGTGGACGCCTGGAGTTCGGCCAGGTAGCCCGTACGCTCCAGCACCGCTTCCAGCACCACCGCCGGGCCGGCGCCCGAGTCGACGATCGTGCGCAGTTCCTCCATCAGCACGTTGAACCGCTTCACCGCGTTCGTCGAGCGCGCGGCCATGCCGAAGGCCTCGTCCACGCGGCGCAGCGCCTGCGGGAAGGTGATCTTCTCCCGCATCGCGAGGGCGTCGATCATCGCCTCCGCGCGCTCGCCGATGCCGCGCTTGGGCACGTTCAGGATGCGGCGCAGCGGGACGTTGTCCTCGGGGTTCGCCAGGACGCGCAGGTACGCGAGGACGTCCCGGACCTCCTTGCGCTCGTAGAAGCGGACGCCGCCGACGACCTTGTAGGGCAGGCCGACGCGGATGAAGATCTCCTCGAACACGCGGGACTGCGCGTTGGTCCGGTAGAAGATCGCGACGTCGCCGGCCTTGGCGTCCCCGGCGTCGGTGAGCCGGTCGATCTCGTCGGCGACGAACTGCGCCTCGTCGTGCTCGGTGTCCGCGACGTAGCCGGTGATGACGGCGCCGGTGCCGGCCTGGGTCCACAGGTTCTTGGCGCGGCGGTTCTCGTTGCGCTCGATGACGGCGTTGGCGGCGGAGAGGATCGTCTGCGTGGAGCGGTAGTTCTGTTCCAGCAGGATCGTCGTCGCGTTCTTGTAGTCCTCTTCGAACTGGAGGATGTTGCGGATGGTGGCGCCGCGGAAGGCGTAGATCGACTGGTCGGCGTCACCCACGACGCACAGCTCGGCGGGGGGCAGGTCCGGGTAGCCGGTGCCGACGAGTTCGCGTACGAGGGTGTACTGGGCGTGGTTGGTGTCCTGGTACTCGTCGACCAGGACGTGCCGGAAGCGGCGCCGGTAGTGCTCGGCGACGTCCGGGAACGCCTGGAGCAGGTGCACCGTGGTCATGATGATGTCGTCGAAGTCGAGCGCGTTGGCCTCGCGCAGCCGCCCCTGGTACATCGCGTACGCCTGGGCGAGGGTCTTCTCGAACCCGTCGACGGCCTGATCGGCGAAGGCTTCCTCGTCGATCAGCTCGTTCTTCAGGTTGGAGACCTTGGCGTTGAAGGCCTTGGGCGGGAACTTCTTCGGGTCCAGGTCCAGGTCGCGGCAGACGAGCGCCATCAGGCGCTTCGAGTCGGCCGCGTCGTAGATCGAGAACGAGGAGGTGAAACCGAGCCGCTTGGACTCGCGGCGCAGGATGCGTACGCACGCGCTGTGGAAGGTGGACACCCACATCGCGTTGGCGCGCGGGCCGACGAGGCCTTCGACGCGCTCCTTCATCTCTCCGGCGGCCTTGTTGGTGAAGGTGATCGCGAGGATCTGGCCGGGGTGGACGTGCCGCGCGGACAGCAGGTGCCCGATGCGGTGGGTGAGCACGCGGGTCTTGCCGGAGCCGGCGCCGGCCACGATGAGCAGGGGCGAGCCCGCGTGCACCACGGCGGCGGCCTGCTGCTCGTTCAGCCCGTCCAGGAGCGTCGCCGGGTCGATGACGGGCCTGGGGGCGCCGTCCCGGTAGTACGCGTCACCGCTCATGGGCACGTCGAACCGGCCCCCGAAGAGGTCGTCCGCGCCCGGCTCCGGGGCGGCGTGCTCCTCGGGCGGCGGGGGGACCTCGTCCGAGGGGGTGAAGTCCGCCAGGAAACTGTCGTCAAAGAGGCTGCTCATCGCGTTCCGAGTCTAGGGGGCGGGACCGACAGCCGGTTCCGGGCCGGAAAAATCGCCGACGGCCAGGGCCAGGAGTCCGGGGAACCGGCCCTCCAGGTCCTCGCGGCGCAGGGTCAGGAAGAGTTTGCGGCCCTCGGGCCGCTGGCAGATCACCCCGGCTTCGCGCAGCGTGCGCAGGTGGTGGGTGACGGTGGAGCGGGGCAGGCCTTCGGCGACCGCCCCGCAGAAGACCTCCGCCCCGGATCCGGCGAGGGTGCGGACGATCTCCAGACGGACGGGGTGGCCGAGGGCGGCCAGGACCTCGACGAGTTCGATCCGGGCGGCGTCGGGGTGGTGGAGTTCTTCGGCGGCCATGCGCCCACTGTACGCAAAACCCGAACTGACCTTGTGAACGGTTCGAGATTCTCGTACGGTCCTGACCGTACGAATTTTTCGTACGATCATTCCGACGTGAGGACCGAGAACCCCCATGCCCGCAGACACCGCGCCCCCCGTGGACGACGCCGCTCTCGCCGCCTCCCTCGACGGCGGCTTCACCAGCCGCCACGCCGAGGTCAACGGCACCCGCCTGCACTACGTGGAGGGCGGCGCCGGCGAGCCCCTGATCCTCCTCGGCGGCTGGCCGCAGACCTGGTGGCAGTGGCACAAGGTGCTGCCCGCCCTGGCCCGGCGCTTCCGGGTGATCGCCGTGGACCTGCGCGGGATGGGCGGCTCGGCCAAGCCGCAGGGCGGGTACGACAAGAAGACGATGGCCGCCGACGTCCGCGCCCTCCTGGAGCACCTCCGCCTCGGCCCGGCCCACATCGCCGGCCACGACATCGGCGCGATGGTCGCCTACGCCTTCGCCGCCAACCACCCCGAGGCCACCCGCCGCGTCGCCCTGCTCGACGTCTCGCACCCCCTCGAGTCCTGGACCCGGATGCCCCTGCTCCCGCAGGGCGGCAAGCACCTGTGGTGGTTCGCCTTCAACCAGGTGCAGGGCCTGCCCGAGCAGCTGCTCGCCGGCCGCTACCACCTGCTCCTGGACTGGCTGTTCGAGAACGCGGCCACCGACCCGGCGGACATCGACGCCCGCTCCCGGGCGGTGTACGCACGGGCCTACGACTCCCCGGACGCGATCCGGGCCGGGAACGACTGGTACCGCACCTTCGGCCAGGACATCCGCGACCTCGCGCAGTACTCCCCCGTCAGCGCCCCGCTCCTCGCCCTCGGCGGTGAGCACAGCAACTACGAACTGATGGTCGACGACGTCCCCGCGCTGGGCTCCGACACCCGGGTCGTCCGCGTCGACGGCAGCGGCCACTACCTCCCGGAGGAAGCACCCGGGGCGGTCGTCGAAGAGCTGCTGGCCTTCCTCGGCTGACCGCGCCCGCGGGGGCGGCGGCCCGCCGCCGCCCGCCCGGGAACCGCCGGAGGGCGCCCCGTACGCTCGGGGCCATGGACGTACTCATCAATGTCTTCGTCGGCCTGCACATCATCGGCATCGCCTCGCTGCTCGGCGGCTTCCTGACCCAGATGAAGGCGATGGGCGCGGGCACCGCCCGCTTCGTGCCCGCGATGCTGCACGGCGCCCTGACCATGCTCGTGACCGGCGTCCTGCTCGTCGGCTTCCGCGAGATGGACGGCACCGCCGTCAACACCGTCAAGATCGGTGTGAAGCTCGCCGTCCTCTTCGTGATCCTCGCCCTCGTCTACGTCAAGCGGGACGAGGAGCGGGTGGAGAAGGCGCTGTTCGGCGCGGTCGGCGGTCTCACCGTGATCAATATCTTCATCGCCGTCCTCTGGCGCTGATCCGGACCGGTCCCGAGCGGCCATCCCCAGTCGTATCGGGTCACTTACGATCATTCCGTCATCTGCCCGTGACCTGCAGGTCTAGCGTCCTCCTCCAAGCACCGACAGAGGAAGGACGTGAGGCCCTCGTGGCCCGTCATCGAAAGCCCAGGCAGCGCCCGTTCTCCGGCGGCACCGTCCGTACCGCCGCCACCCTCGCCCTCGCGGGCGCTGCCACCGCCACCGCCTTCGAAGGCACCTCCCAGGCCGACCCCCGGCCGACCCCCGCCCAGGTCGAGGCCGAGGTGGACCGGCTCCACGAGGAGGCCGAGGCCGCCACCGAGCGGTACAACGGGGCGAAGGAGAAGGCCGACGAGGCCCAGCGCGCGCTGACCGGCCTGCGCGACGAGGCAGCCCGCAAGGCCGACCGCCTCAACGCCGCCCGCGGCGCCCTCGGGTCCATGGCCGCCGGCCAGTACCGCGCCGGCGGGAGCCTGGGCCCCGCCGTCCGCCTCGCGACGGCCGACGACCCGCAGCAGTACCTGGACCGGGCCTCCTTCCTCGCCCGCACCGGGAACCGCAGCGCCGCCGAGATCTCCTCCGTACGCCGCCGGCTCGACGAGGTCGGACAGCTGCGCGACCAGGCCGCCGGACGGTTCGCGGAACTCCGCTCGCGGCAGGCCGAGATCGCCGGGCACAAGGCCGACGCCGAGAAGAAGCTCGCCGCCGCCCGGTCCCTGCTGGCCAGGCTCACCGCCGAACAGCGCGCCGCGTACGAGGCCCGGTCGGCCGCCGGATCCACCCCCGCATCCGCCCCCGGATCCCCCGCCGCCACCCCCGCCGGCCCGCGGAGCACACCGCCGCCGCCCGCCGACGGCTCCCGCGCCGCGCGCGCCGTCGCCTTCGCCCACGGAGCCATCGGGAAACCGTACGTGTGGGGCGCCACCGGCCCGGGGTCCTTCGACTGCTCGGGGCTGACCCAGGCGGCCTGGCGTTCCGCCGGGGTCTCCCTGCCGCGCACCACCTACACCCAGATCAACAGCGGCCGGCGCGTCGCCCGCGACCAGCTGGCCCCCGGCGACCTGGTGTTCTTCTACTCGGGGGTCACGCACGTGGGCCTGTACATCGGCAACGGGCAGATGGTCCACGCCCCGCGTCCCGGGTCGACGGTGCGGGTGGCCCCCATCGACTCGATGCCCTGGGCCGGCGCCTCCCGCCCGGCATGAGCGGCAGGACGCCCCCTACGGCGCCTTGACCTTCTGGCTCAGCCAGCCGAAGGTCTGCGGCAGCTGCTTCGACCACGAGTCGAGGTTGTGGCCGCCGGTCACCTTCTCCGCGTGCACCACCGTCGGGGTCTGGGCGATCGCCTTCAGGTCCATGCCGGACAGGTAGCCGTCCTGCTCGGCCCCCGACATCCACAGCGACACCGCCGGCGGCGTCGGCGCGGCCTTCAGCAGTGCCTTCAGGTTGTGCGTGCGGCGCAGCTCGGGGTCCTGGCCGACCAGCGACGAGGGCTCCTGGCCCGGGTCGTTGTAGCCGGACAGGGAGACGGCCGCGCTGTAGCGGTCGGGGTGGGCGATGGCCAGTTTTGCGGAACAGTACGCCCCGGCCGAGTACCCGGCCACGCCCCAGGTGCGGGCGTCCTCCGAGGCCCGGAAGTTGTCCGTGACCATCTTGCGGACGTCGACGCTGAACCAGCTGTCCGCGTTGACCTTGCCCGGGAGGTTGGCGCAGCCGGTGTCGGCGTTGCCGAGCAGCATGGCGCGCGGCGAGACCAGGATGAAGGGGGACACCTTGCCCTCCTTCATCAGCGGCTCCAGCACCTCGTGCACCTTGAGCCCCTGGAACCAGGACTTCCCCGTCCCCGGGATGCCCGGGATCAGCTCGACCACCGGGAACTTCTTGTCCTTGTAGGCCGGGTCGTCGTACTGGGGCGGCAGCCACACCAGGACGTCGCCCTTGACCCCGGAGACCTTGCCTTCCAGCTCGGTCTTCTGGACCCGGCCGCCGACGCCGTCCACCGGCTCGAACTTCTGGCGCACCTTGGGCGCCTCCTCGGCCTTCTTCCCGCCGAGCCCGTCGGGGCCGAGGTCGGGGGCGGCCGTGACGTACGAGCCGGTACCGAGGAGGTCACCCCAGGAGGTGTAGAAGTTCATCTGCTGGTTGAGGCCGAGGAAGACCAGCGCGATCGCGGTGACCTGTGCGAAGACCACCATCAGGGCGCGGGTGGCGACGCGTACGACGACCGGGCCGCGCACCCTGCTCCACACGGCGAGGGGCAGGACGACGGCGAGCACGGTCAGTACGACCACCGTCGCGAAAAGGGGGGTCCCGGTCAGACTCATCACGGAACCCAAGAGTGCCACGCCCTGCCGCCCGGTTGCCCCGGCCCTCCTGCGGTATGGATCACACCTGCTCAGACCAGGCGGCGCGCCGTCGCCCAGCGGGTCAGCTCGTGCCGGTTGGAGAGCTGCAGCTTGCGCAGCACCGCCGAGACGTGCGACTCCACCGTCTTCACGGAGATGAAGAGCTGCTTGGCGATCTCCTTGTACGCGTAGCCGCGCGCGATCAGCCTCAGCACCTCGCGCTCGCGCTGGGTGAGCCGGTCCAGGTCCTCGTCGACCGGCGGCGCGTCCGTCGAGGCGAACGCGTCGAGCACGAAGCCGGCCAGCCGGGGCGAGAACACGGCGTCGCCGTCCTGCACCCGGAAGACCGAGTCCACCAGGTCGGTGCCGGTGATGGTCTTGGTGACGTACCCGCGGGCTCCGCCCCGGATGACGCCGATGACGTCCTCGGCCGCATCCGACACCGACAGGGCCAGGAACCGCACCGGGTTCTCGGCCGCCGCCATCAGAGGGGCGCAGCGCCGCAGCACCTCGACCCCGCCGCCGCCGGGCAGGTGCACGTCCAGGAGGACCACCTCGGGCCGGGTGGCGGTGATGACGGTGACGGCCTGGTCGACGTCGGCCGCCTCGCCGACGACCTCGACCCCGGTCCGCCCGGTCTCCCCGATCTCCGCCTGTACGCCGGCGCGGAACATCCGGTGGTCGTCGACGAGGACCACCCGGACCCGCCTGGTCTCCGTCACGGAGCTGTCCTCGGTCATGCTGCGTTCGCCGCCCTCTCCATCTCCAGTTCGACTTCCGTGCCGCCGTCGGGCGCGGACCGCAGCCGTGCGGTCCCGCCGTTGCGCTGCATCCGGCCGATGATCGATTCTCGTACGCCCATGCGGTCGTCCGGTACCGCGCCGAGGTCGAAGCCGGGTCCCCGGTCCCGTACGGACACGAACACCGTCTGCCCCTCCACCTCGGCGTACACCTGCACCGGCCCGCCCTCGCCACCGTACTTGGCGGCGTTGACCATCGCCTCGCGCGCGGCCTGGACCTGCGCCGCGAGCCTCTCGTCGAGCGGGCAGTCGCCGACGACGACGACCTCGATGGGCACGCCGTGGTGGTCCTCCACCTCGGCGGCGGTCTTCTTCACCGCCTCGGCCAGGGTGGCGGGCTCCTCCGCCTCGTCCTTGCCGGTGCCCTCGGGCTTGTACAGCCAGTTCCGCAGCTCCCGCTCCTGCGCCCGCGCGAGGCGGCGCACCTCCCCGGCGTCCTCGGCGTTGCGCTGGATCAGGGTGAGGGTGTGCAGCACGGAGTCGTGGACGTGGGCGGCGACCTCGGCGCGTTCCTGGGCGCGGATGCGCATCAGCCGCTCCTCGGACAGGTCCTGGGTCATACGGATCAGCCAGGGCCCGGCCAGCAGGGCGACGCCGACGAGGACGGCGAGGGTGGCGGTGAGGACGTTGCCGAGCTGGGCGGCGGAGCCCCGTACGACGATGAAGACGGTGAGGCCGACGCCGACCAGGACCACCCCCGCGAGGGCGCGGGCGACCTGGAACAGGCTCCCGCGCCGTCCCGCGGCCTCGGTCCAGTGTGCGCGGCGGGCGTTGTCGGCCTGCCGCCAGACGAGCACCACACCGGCCCCGACCAGCAGGGTCGGCCACACGTACCGTCCGGAGGCGCCGCCGACCTGGACCTTGCTGATGAAGATGCCGGCGCCGATGCACAGCGCGATCAGCGCGGTGATCTGCCCCTTCTCGGGCTTGCGCAGGCGGCGGGTGCCGTCGGGCAGGGTCTCGAACCAGGAGCGGTGCCCGCTGCGCCCGCCGACGCCCAGCGGTACGAACACCCAGAACGCGGCGTACAGCAGGACCCCGAGCCCGTCGCCCCACAGGAACAGCCCGAGGAAGGCGAGCCGGACCCACACCACCGGCATCCCGAGGTGCCCGGCGAGACCGCGGGCGACGCCGCCGAGGAACCGTCCGTCGGCGCTGCGGTAGAGCTTGCGCTGGGGCGTCTCGGAGCCCGGTGGCGGTTCGGCTGCGTGCGGGGTACGGGGGGCGGCGGCTGCGGGCATGTCACCGATGGTCACACGCGCGGGGGCGGTGCGGCATCAGGGCAGCCCCCCAGTTCTGCCCTGGGGATATCAGGGTTGCGCCAGGGTCGGGCCGGATTCCGCGGGGCTGCACCGCCCGTCACCATGGACCCATGACCGAAGTACACGACGCCCCGCCCGCGGGTCCCCCCGGACACGGTCCGGGAGCGGATCCCGGGGCCCGGCACCCGGCCGGACCGCGGCCGCCCCTGCGCCGCAGCAAGCGGGACAAGGTCCTGGCCGGGGTGTGCGGCGGCCTGGGCCGGTACTTCGACCTGGACCCGGTGGTCTTCCGGATCGTCCTCGGCGTCCTCGCCGTCACGGGCGGTGTGGGTCTGATCTTCTACGGCTTCGCCTGGCTGCTGCTCCCGCAGGAGGGCGAGGAGGACAGCGAGGCCAAGAAGCTGCTGACCGGCCGGGTCGAGGGCGCCACCCTGGCCGCGGTGTTCGCCGCGCTGGTGGGTTGCGCGCTGTTCCTGTCGATGCTCGACAACGGCGGACTGGCGGTCTTCTCGGTCCTGGTGATCCTCGCGCTGGGCGGGGCCTCGTACTGGTCGCAGCGGCGCCGGCACACCGCGCCGCCCGAGGCGGCGGAGCCCGCCGCGCACTCGCCTGCCCCGCCGGAGACGAAGGCGCCGCCCGCCCCGGGCGGCCCGTCCTGGTGGCGGGACCCGCTGGTGAAGGACGGCACGACCGGCCCGGTCGGCGCCACGGGCTACCTGTGGGGCCCCGACGACGCCGAGCCGGTGGCGGCCGCCGGTGGCGGCGCCGGGGCCGGTGTGCACGCGGCGGCCCGGCCGTCCGCTCCCCCGGCGGGTCCGCGCGGCGGCATCGGGGGCCGGGTCTTCCTGCTGGCGCTGCTCGGCGGAACCGTCGCGACCGCCGGGAACTGGGAGGGCCGTGCGCTGGGCGAGGCCCTGCAGACGGGTCTGGCCACCGCGCTGGTCGTCTTCGGCCTCGGCCTCGCGGTCAGCTCCCTGCTCGGCCGCACCGGCTTCGGCACGATCCTGTGGGCCGTGATCACCTCGGGCCTGCTGGCGGTCGCCGCCGTGCTGCCCCGCGAGATCGGCACCGACTGGCAGCGGACCGAGTGGCGGCCGGCCGCGGTGGCCGACGTACGGCCGCTGTACGAGGCGGACACCGGGCTCGCCACCTTGGACCTGAGCCGCCTGGACGTGGCCAAGGGCACCACCCTGGCCGTGGGGGCCTCCCTCGACGCGGGCCGGCTGAAGGTGATCCTGCCGCGGGAGGTGACGGCCGAGACCGAGGTCAGCGTCCGGCTGGGTGACATCCACATGCCCGGCGAGACCAGCCGCGACTTCCGGGTCCGCGGCAGTGGCGAGACCCAGCGGGCGACGCTGGCGCCCGCTGCCGGCACCGAGGCCGGCGGGACGATCGAGCTGCACCTCAGCGCGGGTGTGGGACAGGTGGAGGTGGCCCGTGCGGCGTCATGAGTTCCAGCCCGGACGGCTGATCGCCGGCGTGGCCCTCACGGTGGCGGGGGTCCTCTACCTCCTCGACCACTCGGGGGAGGCGGACCTGCCCTGGTTCGCGGTGGTCCCGATCGCGGTGGGCGGTCTGTGCCTGGCCGCCCTGGTCGGGATGGTGACCTACGCCGTGCGGCGTGACCGCCGCGACCGGATCAGGGAGTCCAGCGACAGGTAGGGCGCCCCGGCGAGGACGAGCGGGGTCCAGGCCATCATGTAGATCAGGTCGTTGCCGTAGTAGTACGGGGTCACCGCCCACGACACGGTGAGCCACAGGCTCAGCGCGATCAGTGCGCCGCCGAGGGCCGCGACACGGGTCAGCAGGCCGGCCAGGGCCCCGAGGCCGACCAGGACCTCCGCGACGGCCAGGGCGACGGCGAAGCCGACGGGGGATTCGAGCGCCAGGTCCACGAGGCCGGGGACCGCCGAGGTGTCGCGCACCCCGCGCATCTGGTCGCCGATGGAGCCGTCGCCGGTGGCGGAGAGGAACGCGGAGTCGGTCAGCTTGTCCAGCCCCGCGTACACGAAGGTCAGTCCGAGGAAGACCCGCAAGGGCAGCAGCGCGTGCCGGGCGGCCAGCTCACGCGGCCCTGCCGCGGTGCGGGGGGCAACGGCGTCAGGAACATCGGTTCGGGTCACGGGTCATGTGTACCCCGATCACTCCGACACGTCGACCGTACAGCGGTTGGATTCGACGCCCGCGGCCGTGACGACCTGGATTTCGACGAGCCCCGGTTCCACTTCCGCCGGCACCGGAACCGTGAGGACCACGTCCGAAGGATTCGTGAAGCCTCCCGGCACGGGGACCAGGGGGACGTGCACGTGCACCGTTCCGATCCGTACCACCAAACGGGCGAGCATCTCCGGGGTCTGCGCCCCGGGCGGTACGAAGCCCACGCCCCGGATCTCGATGTCGTCCCCGGGACGGACGGCCGCATCCAGGTCCCCGGGCTCCCGTCTGCGCACCACCGACAGCACGAGCGGTCGGCTTCCCTCCGCGTACTTGCCCGCCAGGTAGACCGCCGCCGACAGCGCCACCAGCAGGGCCAGGGCCCAGGGCAGCTGCGGGAGCCGGTCGGGGAAGCGGGCCAGCGACACCACCGCGTAGGCCAGCACCACGGTGGAGACGAGCACGTACTGGGCGTCCGGGAAGCTGCCGCGCCCCGCGTCGTCCGTCAGCAGGTCGACGCCGCGCGGCCGGTCCGCGGGCAGTTTCTGCAGCCGCTGGCCCATGATCCGTACGGCGACCACCCGGCGCACCAGCACCGCCACCGCCGAGGTCAGCGCGGCGACGGCCAGCAGGGGCAGCGCCCCGTCCAGCGCGAGACCGGCGTACAGCGCCTCGCGTTCGGGGCCGGGCGCCGAGGCCGCCAGCCGCAGCGCGGGCAGCAGCGTGGCGAACGCGGTGAGCACCACCCAGGCGCTCGGCACCGCCTTGGAGGTGGACAGCCGGTTGTCCTCGCCGACCAGCGGGGCCAGCAGGCCGCCGCGGACCGACTGGGCCCGGGCGGCGACCGTCAGCAGGCCGGCCAGGGCGAGCGCGGTGAGCAGTCCTGCGGTGCGGGCCGTGGACCAGCCGGTGCCGAGCGCGGTGCCGACCTGGACCAGCAGCAGGACCCCGGCGGCGATCCATACGGCGAGCACGGCCCGCCGCGAGAACAGGTAGAGCCAGGAGTTCCCCGCCTCCCGTCCCCGGTCGGCGACGGTACGGGCCGACAGGGTCAGTTCGTCGGACACCCACTGCCGGGACGCGCCCAGGGAGTGGGCGACGGCCGCCGGCAGCCCCTGCCCGGCGGCGAACTCGTCGCGCTTCGCCAGGAAGGCGGCCACGGCGCGGCGGTGTCCCTCCCGTGCGCAGTCGTCGCAGGCGCAGGCGACGGTATGAGTACCCCGGGACATCTCTTGGACAGCCACGTGCGTGCCCGCCTCTCTGAACTACGGTGCGATGCCAGCGAATTGTGCACCACTGCGGCAGTGCTCCGGATTGCGCACGATGTCAGAGCAGGTGATTAACGGTTCATGATGTTGACGCCACCGGCGTGTCACCGCTTCGGAGCAGGGGCTGGCAGTTCACCCAGGCGGCGAGATCGGACCCGAACCGCTCGCGGGTGGCGACCGCGCGGTGGTGGTCGATGAGCACGGGCTTCCCGGCCGCCCGCGCGATCAGCTGCACCTGCGCGGCCCGTTCCGCCGCGATGAACCACCAGGCCGCCGCCTCCACCGAGTCCCCGACCGTCAGCACCCCCCGGTTGCGCAGGATCAGCGCCTTGTAGGGGCCCAGCGCGCGCCCGATCCGGTCGGCGTCGGCGGGTCCGTCCCCGGCGAACTCGTCCAGCAGCGCGTGGTCCTCGTAGAAGGCGCAGGCCTCCGCGGTGACGGGGGCCAGCAGTTCGCCGAGGGCGGCCAGCGCCAGGCCGTAGGGGGCCTGCGCGCGGACCACGGCCACGACGCCGGGGCGCCGGCGGTGGACGGCCGCGTGCACGGCGAAGGCCAGCTCGTTGACCCGGCGCTCCCCCTGGAGTACGCGGCCCTCCCCGTCGACGAGCAGCAGGTCCGCGGCGGTGAGGGAGGCGAAGGCGGCGCCGAAGGGGTTCACCCAGTAGCAGTCCTCGAAGCCGGGGTCCCGTGCGGTGACCTGCCCGGCCACCCCGTCCTCGTACCCGAGCCGCCCCAGCAGCCGCAGCGTCCCCGCGAGCCGCTCCTTGCGGTGGGCGCGGGCCGCCTCGGCGGTCGCGTGCACGGGGGGCATCTCGAAGCCGAGCCGCTCCACGGGCACGGGGGCGGGTACGGCTACGCGCTGGTCCGGCATGTGGCCCTCCTTCAGGTCGCGGCGCAAGGTACCGGCGCGGCCGTGAACTGGCCAGACAAACGGCGAAGCCGCCGCCCGGCGGGCCGGGCGGCGGCTTCGGTCACGTGCGGGCGGGGACTACTCCCACTCGATGGTGCCCGGGGGCTTGCTCGTGCAGTCGAGGACCACGCGGTTCACGTCGGGGACCTCGTTGGTGATGCGGGTGGAGATCCGCGCGAGGACCTCGTACGGCATGCGCGTCCAGTCCGCGGTCATCGCGTCCTCGGAGGAGACGGGGCGCAGGACGATCGGGTGGCCGTAGGTACGGCCGTCGCCCTGGACCCCCACGCTGCGGACGTCGGCGAGCAGGACGACCGGGCACTGCCAGATCTCGCGGTCCAGGCCGGCCGCGGTGAGCTCGTGGCGGGCGATGGCGTCGGCCTCGCGCAGCAGGTCCAGGCGCTCCTTGGTGACCTCGCCCACGATGCGGATGCCGAGGCCGGGGCCGGGGAAGGGCTGGCGCTGGACGATCTCGTCGGGCAGGCCGAGCTCCTGGCCGACCATCCGGACCTCGTCCTTGAACAGCTGGCGCAGCGGTTCGATGAGCTCGAACTCGATGTCGTCGGGGAGCCCGCCCACGTTGTGGTGGGACTTGATGTTCGCGGTGCCGGTGCCGCCGCCGGACTCGACGACGTCCGGGTACAGGGTGCCCTGCACGAGGAAGGCGACCGCGGGGCCCTCCTCCTGGAGGATCTCCAGCTGAGCCTGCTCGAAGACGCGGATGAACTCGCGGCCGATGATCTTCCGCTTGGTCTCCGGGTCGGAGACCCCGGCCAGCGCGTTCAGGAAGCGCTCCTGCGCGTCGACGACCTTCAGCTGCACGCCGGTGGCGGCGACGAAGTCCTTCTCGACCTGCTCGGTCTCGCCCTTGCGCATCAGACCGTGGTCGACGTACACGCAGGTCAGCTGGGAGCCGATGGCCTTCTGCACGAGGGCCGCGGCGACCGCCGAGTCGACGCCGCCGGAGAGGCCGCAGATCGCGCGCTTGTCGCCGACCTGCTCGCGGATGGCCGCGATCTGCTCCTCGACGATGTTGCCGGTGGTCCAGGTCGGGGACAGACCCGCACCGCGGTAGAGGAAGTGCTCCAGCACCTGCTGGCCGTGCGTGGAGTGCATCACCTCGGGGTGGTACTGCACGCCGTAGAGCTTCTTCTCGTCGTTCTCGAAGGCCGCGACCGGGACCACGTCGGTCGACGCGGTGACGGCGAAGCCCTCGGGGGCGGCGGAGCAGGCGTCGCCGTGCGACATCCACACCGACTGGTTCCCGGGGGTGCCCTCGAAGAGCGTGGAGCCGGTCTTGGAGACGGCCAGCGGGGTGCGGCCGTACTCGCGGGCGCCGGTGTTGTCGACCTGGCCGCCGAGGGTGACCGCCATCAGCTGGAAGCCGTAGCACATGCCGAAGACGGGGACGCCGGCCTCGAACAGGGAGCGGTCGAGCTGCGGGGCACCCTCCTCGTACACGGAGGACGGGCCGCCGGAGAGGATGATCGCCTTGGGGTTCTTGGCCAGCATCTCGGCGACGGGCATCGAGCTCGGCACGATCTCGCTGTAGACCCGGGCCTCGCGGACGCGGCGGGCGATGAGCTGGGCGTACTGGGCGCCGAAGTCGACGACGAGAACCGTGTCCGGGGCGCTGTCGTGGGCGGCGGAGGGTGCTTCTGGCACGGGGCGGCCTTCCGGCGGAAGAGGTGGCTGTTTTGTCGATTCTAACGGGGGACGTACGGGCCTTTTCGTCTCACCATCCGAACCCGCTTGGCCCCGAGGGAGACGGAAGGCCATAATCCGTTCCATGCGCGAGCAGCTGAGCTTCCTCTTTACCTATGGCACCGGTCGGTCCGGTCGCCATGGGTCCTCGTGATGCTCGCTTGAGCCACTGATTTCCCGGAGCGCCCCGGTCCGACAGGACCGGGGCGCTTCCGCGTTCCGTCTCCTGCCGGCACCGCCCACACCACAGGAGACGAGACCATGACCACCGCCACCGCCACCCCCACCACCCCCGAGCAGCTGATCGCCGACTCCCGGATGCGCATCGACGCCCTCGACGACCGCATCATCGGCCTGATCCAGGAACGCATGGCCGTCTCGACGGTCATCCAGGAGGCCCGGATCTCGTCCGGCGGCCGGCGGGTGCACCTCTCCCGCGAGATGGAGGTGCTCTCGCACTGGAGCGGCGCCCTCGGCAAGCCCGGGACCACGCTCGCCATGACCCTGCTGGAGCTCTGCCGGGGCCGCGTCTGAGGCCGCGGCGCGGGCCGGCCCTCCCGCAGGGGCAGCCGTTCGTCACCCGATCGGACCGTGACCGCCCCCAGGACCCTTCGTTGGTGTGGTTGTCCGCGCCAGCCAGTCGCGGACCGCAGCACCACGCGTGGCTCCGCCGGAGCGATGAGACGCGCGCCCCGTGGGGAGCGCGTCGTGGGACCTCGCTCCTCGCGTGACCGGACGGCAGGGGACAGCAGCCCGGTCACCCCGTAGAAGGACGGCCGGCCCGGGGGACGCCCGGGGCCGGCCGTTCCTCGTCCCGTGCCCTCGGCCGCCGGCCCGGCGCCCGCCCCCGCCCGACCCGCTGTGTGACGGACGCCACAGTCCGGTCGGCCGGGTTCCGGTACAACCATCCGGCCCGACCACGCGTCACCACTTGCACGCGGGGACTGCGCTCGGAGGGGGAGCGCAGTCCCCGCGTCGTTCCGTCGCCCGTTCGTGCCTCACCGGCTCACTGCGTCACCGCGCCGTCGCGTCCTTGCTGCGGCGGGACCTCCGGAATGCCCAGGAACGGCAGCCTCAGCTCGCCGAAGGCATCCTTCGGGACCGCCGGACGGACGGGTTCCACCGCCGTGAGGCGGACATAGGCCGCGCCCTGCTCGGGACGCGGGTCCCGCTCGCCGTTGTTCGGCCAGTACGACATCGCCCGCTCGGCCTGCGCGGTGATCGTCAGCGACGGGTTGACCCCGAGGTTCGCGGAGACCGCGGCGCCGTCCACCACCGAGATGCCCGGGTATCCGTAGAGCCGGTGGTACGGGTCCACCACGCCCTCCGCCACCGAGGCGCCGATGGGGCAGCCGCCGAGGAAGTGCGCGGTCAGCGGGGTGCCCATGAGCTCGCCGACGTTGCTGCCCGCGAAGCCGTTGATCTCCTCGGCCAGCAGGGTCGCGGCCTGCGTGGCCTCGGCGATCTGCACGGGGTTCGGGGCGCCGTGCCCCTGGCGGGCGGTGAGCAGCCCCTTCCCGATGCCGCCGGGCTTGCGGTAGGTCGTCAGGGAGTTGTCCAGCGACTGCATGACCAGGCCGATGATGGTCCGCTCCGACCAGCGCCGGTTGGACAGGGAGCGCGCGAACTGCAGGGGGTGCTTCGCGGTCCTGGCCAGCCAGGCCCGCACCCGGTGCCGGGCGTACGGGACCTGGAGGACGGTCATGAACCCCATGGCGTTGGAGCCCTTGCCGTAGCGGACGGGCTCGATGTGCGTGTCGGCGTTGGGGTGCACGGACGAGGTGATCGCCACCCCCCGGGTGAAGTCGGCCCGCCGGCCGCCGTGCCGCTTGCGGTAGCGGCGGTCGTCGGTCTGCGCGCCGACCAGGCCCTCCGAGTTGGTCCGGGTCAGCTCGCCGAGCCGGTCCGAGAGGTGCGGCAGCTCGCCCCGGTCCTTCATCGTGTGCAGCAGGGTCTGCGTGCCGTACGTACCGGCCGCGACGACCACGTACCGGGCGCGCAGCACCTTCGCCGGGCCCCGGCGCCGGCCGTCGGTGGGGACCGTGCGGACCCGGTAGCCGCCGTCCGGATGCGGGGAGAGCGCGGTGACGGTGGTCATCGGGTGGATGACGGCTCCGGCCCGCTCGGCGAGGTGCAGGTAGTTCTCGTTCAGGGTGTTCTTCGCGCCGTGGCGGCAGCCGGTCATGCACTCGCCGCACTCGGTGCAGGCCTTGCGGGACGGGCCGGCGCCGCCGAAGTAGGGGTCGGCCACCTCTTCGCCGGGCCGGACCTTCGCCCGGCCCTCGCCTTCCTCGCCGTCCTTCCCGTCTCCGAAGAAGACGCCGACCGGGGCCATGTGGAAGGAGTCGCCGACGCCCATCCGCGCGGCGGCGGCCTTGAGGTGGACGTCGGAGGGCGTCAGGGTCGGGTTGAGCCGTACGCCGAGCATCCGCCTGGCCTGGTCGTAGTACGGGGCGAGTTCCCCGCGCCAGTCGGTGATGGACGCCCACTGCCGGTCCTCGAAGAAGGCGGCGGGCGGCACGTAGAGGGTGTTGGCGTAGTTGAGCGAACCGCCGCCCACCCCGGCACCCGCGAGCACCATCACGTTGCCCAGCAGGTGGATCCGCTGGATCCCGTACAGCCCGAGGGCCGGGGCCCACAGGTAGTTGCGCAGGTCCCAGCTGTTCTTCGGCAGGCTCTCGCGGGTGAATCGGCGGCCTGCCTCCAGGACGCCGACCCGGTAGCCCTTCTCGGTGAGGCGCAGGGCGGAGACCGATCCTCCGAAGCCCGATCCGATGACGATGACGTCGTAGTCGTACGACACGGGCGTGCCCCTAACGCAGTCGGAGGGCCTTCATGACCTGGAGGCTGCGGGTCATGAACGCCGCGTACTTCTCGTCGTCCATGCCCAGCGAGGGCGCCATCGGGAGCAGCCGCTGGTGGGCGACGGTCTGCGCTTCGGTGTACTTCAGGATGCCCTCGGAGCCGTGGCGGCGGCCGAGGCCGGAGTCCTTCATGCCGCCCATGGGTGCCTGGGCGCTGCCGTAGGCGGGGGCGTACCCCTCGTTGATGTTGACGGTGCCGGTGCGCAGGCGGGCGGCGACGGCGTGGCCGCGGCGGGAGTCCTTGGTCCACACGCTGGAGTTCAGGCCGTAGGCGGTGGCGTTGGCCTCCGCGACCGCCTGGTCCTCGTCGGTGAAGCGGTAAATCGAGACGACCGGGCCGAAGGTCTCCTCGCCGCACACCGCCATCGGGGTCTCGACCCCGTCGAGGATGGTGGGCTCGTAGAAGAGCGGCCCGATGTCGGGGCGGGCGGTGCCGCCCGCGACGAGGGTGGCGCCCTTGGCGACGGCCTCGTCCACGTGCCGCTGTACGGTCTCCAGCTGGCGCTCGCCGACCAGTGAGCCCATGTCGGCGCCGTAGGCGAGGGCGGTGCCCAGGCGCATGGCCCTGGTACGGGCGGCGAACCGCTCCACGAAGGCGTCGGCGATCGAGGCGTGGACGTAGAGCCGCTCGATGGAGATGCACAGCTGGCCGGCGGAGGAGAAGCAGGCGCGGACGGCGCCCGCGGCGGCCTTCTCGACGTCGGCGTCGTGCAGGACGAGCATGGCGTTCTTGCCGCCGAGTTCGAGGGAGACGCCGACGAGGCGGGCCGCGGCGCCCTGGGCGACCTCGCGGCCGGTGCGCGTGGAGCCGGTGAAGGACACGTAGTCGGCGTGCCGGACCACCTCGGGGCCGACGACGGGGCCCTCCCCGAGGACGACCTGGAAGACCTCGGCGGGCAGCCCGGCCTCGATCAGCAGGTCACGGGCCCACAGGGCGGTCAGCGCGGTCTCGGTGTCGGGCTTCATGACGACGGCGTTGCCCGAGACGAAGGCGGGCAGGGCGTCGCCGACCGACAGCTCCAGCGGATAGTTCCAGGGCGCGATCTGCCCGACGACCCCGCGCGGCTGGCGCAGCTCGGTGACCTTGGTGAGGGTGGGTATGGCACCCGTGTGGCCCTTGGGGCGCAGGTACGAGGGGGCCTTGCGGCCGTAGTGACGGGCGGCGACCGCGACGGCCTGGACCTCTTCGTGGGCGTGCAGACGGGCCTTGCCGGTCTCCAGCTGGATGAGGTCGAGGACCTCGGCCTGCCGGGCCAGGACCAGGTCGTGGAAGCGCAGCAGGACGGCCGCCCGCTTGCGTACGGGGACGGCCGCCCAGGCGGGCTGGGCGGCGCGGGCCAGGGCGAAGGCCTCGGCCACGTCCTCGGGGGTGGCCTCGGGCAGTTCCGCCAGCCGGTCACCGGTGAAGGGCGTGTGGTTGGCGGTACGGCCGGACCCGATGACTCCGCGGGTCAGCCGGGTGACCAGGTCGGGGGTCACCACGTCGGCGGCGGTGCGGGCGCCTGCCGGGGCCGGGGCGACCGGGTTGGTGGGCTGCGGTGCGGTGCGGAGGGGGGCGGGGGCCTGCGAGTCCGTCATGGCGGTGAGCGTATTGCGCCCGGAGGCCTTTGGGTACCCGTGGGTAACCGGATTTTGCCATGTACGCCAGTGATTGCTGGCAGGGTGACGGGCTCAGGACTTCGGGGCGGGCGGCTCCCAGCCGCTGAGCACCACGTCGAACTGCTGCCGGGTCGTGCTCCAGACGGACACGGGGCTCGTCATGTAGATCGCGTACTCGGTGCCGTCCGGAGCGATGTACATCTGCTCGATGGCCCGGCGCGGTCCGGCGTGGACGCCCTTCTCGGTCCAGGTGAACTCCCAGAGCGCGGACCGGAGGCTGTCCCGGAAGGTGTTGGGCTCCAGCTTCTCCTGCTTGTAGTCCGTCCGCTTCTGCACCTGCTTTTCCAGGTCGAGCAGGTGACTGAACGGGTTGTCGTAGTCCGGTGTGGCGTCGGCGGCGATCCGGATGTAGCGCTTCCCGTTGTCCGGGGTGTAGTCGATCTGGCTGCCGTTCACCATGCGCGTCCAGCCGTCCGGGACGAAGAGGGTGAACCCGGTGGGGTCGGTGACCTTGCTGTACCCGGCCGGCGGCGCCACCTCCGGCTGCTTCCCGTTCCCGCCCGACTGCCCACCCGTGGAACTCGCGGTCCTGTCCGTCCCCGAGTCCCCGGTGTACTTGAGGATCCCGAACACAGCGCCGCCACCGATCAGCGCCGCCACCAGCGCCACCACCGCGGCGCGTCTGAGCCGGCCACCGCCCTGGCCTGCGGGCAGGGCCGCGGAGGCCGTCCCGGGCACGGCGGGCTCCGGCAGCGGGGCCGTCTGCACCGTGCCCGCCCGCGGGGCCGGTTCCTCGGGTCCGTCCTGCGCCGGGGCGAGCTCGTCGGAGGTGACCGAGCGCGTCGGCACGTACGCCTGGGCCGCCTTGGGCTCCCGGCCCTCCATCGCCTCCAGCAGCATCCGTTCGGCCTCCGCGGCCGAGGGCCGCAGCGCCGGGTCCTTGCGCAGCAGGGCGGTGATGACCGGGCCCAGGGCGCCCGACTGGCGCAGGGCGGGCGGCTCGTCGTTGACCACGGCCTGGAGGCTGGAGATGGGCGACGTACGGCGGAACGGCGAGCGGGCCTCCACGGCCGTGAACAGGGTCGCGCCGAGCGACCACAGGTCGGAGGCCGGGTCGGGGGCTCCGCCGGTGACCCGCTCGGGCGCCAGGTAGTCGATGGAGCCGACCAGTTCACCAGTACGCGTGATGGACGAGTCGCCCTCGATCGCGGCGATGCCGAAGTCCGTGAGCAGCACCCGGCCGTCCTTGGCGAGCAGCACGTTGCCCGGCTTCACGTCCCGGTGCAGGACGCCGACCGCGTGCGCGGCGCGCAGGGCGCCCAGCACGTGGAGCCCGATCCGGGCGGCCTCGCGCGGCTCGATCCGGCCCGCCGCCTTGGCCGCCTCCGCCAGTGAGGGGCCGTCGATGTACTCCATGACGATCCACGGCCGGTCGTCGTGTTCGAGGACGTCGTGGACGGTGACGACCGCCGGGTGCTGGATGCGGGCCGCGGCCCGCGCCTCCTTCTGCGTACGGGCGTGCAGGACGTCCCGGTCGGCCTGGGCCACGTACAGACCCGCCGTCAGTTCCTTGACGGCGACCGTCCGGTGGAGCAGCTCGTCATGCGCGCGCCACACCTTGCCCATGCCGCCGCTCCCGATGGGCTCCACGAGCCGGTACCGGCCCGCGAGCACGGCGCCCGCACCTGTCTGCTGTTCCACAAAATCCCGCCGCTCTGTGCACTTCGGGCCAGATTACGGAGCCATGGGGCGCTGCCGACACCACGCGGGGGCGGTGAGACAGCACTGTGACGCAATTGCCGTACTGATGCTCCGTCACCAGGCGTTCAGCCGCCCGCCCGGTAACTCGCCGTGGCTTTCTCGAAGACTTCGGTCACCTTCGTCTCGTCGTCCTGGGGACCTGTCACGATGACGATGTGGTAGCTGCCGCCGAGCGCGACGACGTAGTTGCGGGCCACGACACTGCGGCCGTTGCTGTCGATCCACGTGTACTTGCCGGTGGCCCGGAGCTGCTGCCCGACCTTGGTGCTCCTGACCTCACTGACGGTGGACCAGGTCGAGGTCCGGTACGGGGTCAGCTCCTGTTCCTTGTCCTTCTGGTAGGCCGCCGGGTCCGGATTGCCCTCCACCTTGTCCCGGCCGGGCACCACCGTCAGGACGAACTGCCCGTCCGTGTACCGCACCTGGCCCGCCTCGTTGATGCCGCGGCGCTCCCAGCCCTCCGGCACGACGATCGCGAAGTGCTCCGGGTCCTGCTGACTGGTGTAACCGGCCGGGGCGGGGGTCGCCGGGGAGGCCGGGGGCGTGGTCGTCTGCGGCGCGGGTTTCGACTCGGGCGTGCCGGTGGGCGTGGCGGCCGAGGCCTCGGGGCTCGCCGCCGGGGTCCGGCCCGCCGGCTTCCCCGCCTCGCCGCCCGGGCCCTCTGAGGGGGCCCGGGGCATGAACAGGACCGCGTACGCCACGGCCCCGGCGAGGAGGACGAGGATCCCGACGAGCAGCGTCCGCCCGAGGGCGCGGGGCTTGCGGGGGGCCGCCGGGTTGCGGTGCCGTCCGTGCATCTCGCCGCGCCTGCGGACGACGGGCAGCCGGGCCGGATCCGGCTCCGGCACCGGCAGCACGGCGAACCCGGTGTCCGGCTCGGGGGCGGACCGCACGAGGGAACGCAGCCAGCCGCGGAGCTCCTCGAAGTCGGGGCGCTCGGTGGGGTCCTGGCGCAGCAGCGATTCCACGACCGGGCGGAGCGCGCCGCACTCCTCGGCGAAGGCGGGGGGCTCGGAGCAGACCATCTCGACGAGCTCGCCGACACTGTCCTCCGGGTACGGGGCGTGCCCCTGCACGGCCCGGTAGAGCAGCGCGCCGAGCGCCCACAGGTCGGTGGCGGGCCCGACGGGGGCGGCCAGCTGCCAGGGGCCGGTCACGGAGCGGGCCTGCTCGGGCGCCCAGCGCTCGGTGACGGCCCCCACGACGGCCATGCGGGTCTGCCGGGCGCGCTCGGCGTCGAGCCCGGTGCGGGGGCCGCCGCCCCAGCCGTCGTCGGACTGCCGGACGGGCCGGACGCCGGAACGGGCCCCGGGATCCCCGGCCGGGTCCTCCCCGGCCTCGGCCTGGCGGTAGCCCTGGGGCAGGGCGAGCTGCGCCGGCAGGACGGGCCGGGCGGCCGGGCCGCCCGGCGGCTGGGGCTGCTGCTGGGGCCAGGACGCGGCTGCCGGCGCGGGCCGGGGCACCGGGTCCGGGTCCGGGAGGCCGGCCGGCAGCTGCTCCGGCCGCGGCATCGGCTCCAGCTCCGGCTGCGGCTCCGGGGAGGGGGCCGGGGGGAGGGACGGCGGGACCGACGGCGGGAGGGACGGGCGGCGCGGGCCCGCTCCGTGCCAGGGCGTGGCCGAGCCGTTCTGCGGACCGCCGTACGGGTAGGAGTAGCCCTGCGGGAGCGTCGACCCCGCGGGCCGCGGCTCCGGTGCGGCCTCGGGTCCGCCCCCGGCCCGGCGCTCCTCGGTGACCCGGGCTGCGGCGGCCCGCGCCCCCGCGCGGTAGGCGGCGACGGCCCCGGCCCGCGCGGCGGCCTTGAGGTCGGGCCGCTCCTCGGGCTGGTCGGGGCTGATGTGGTCGCGGTAGCGGGGGCCCGTGTCGTAGCCGGGGGCCACCAGCGGCGCGTCGGCGGGGTCCGGCGGCGTTCCCGGCCCGGGGCGGTGCTCCGTACCCGCCGCGGCGGCCTCCGGTACCGGCCCGAGCGCATGACCCTGGGCCTTCCGCGGCCCGTAGCCGAAGGCCGGTCCGCCGGAGGCCGGTCCGCCGGAGGCCGCCCGGCCCCCGGGCTGCTCTGCGCCGGGCTCCGGACCTCCGAAGCCCGGCCCGCCGGAGTTCTGCCCCGCCGGGTACGGGTCACCGCCGGACTCCCGTACCGCGAGGTCCCGGCCGACGCCGGCATCGCGCCCGCCGGTGACCTCCGGGGCGTCCCAGGCCGTACCGCCGTCCGTGGCGGAGTCCGGGCCGGGCACGGGGTCGTACCCGCACAGGGCGTCCTCGGCAGCGCCCGCCGCCAGGCCCGTGAGCACGACCCGCCCGTCGTCGCAGACAAGGACCGTCCGGACGGTGATGTTCCGGTGCGTCCAGCCGTGCGCGTGCAGCACCCGCAGCGCGGTCAGCACGTCCGAGGCCACCTCGGCCGCCCGGTAGGGGGTCAGCGGTTCATCGGCGATCAGCGCGGCGAGCGGCCGGGCCGGGACGAGTTCGCTCACTATCCACAGCGACCCGCCCTCGGCGAACACGTCGAAGACCTGGTCCAGCCGGGGATGGTCGGGCACGGCGGCCGCCGCCTGGGCCGCCTCGATCGCCCGCCGTACGGCCGGCAGGTCGGCCGGTGAGCGGCGCCCGGCGGCCGGGGCCCGGTGTCCGTCCAGCAGCTCGGCGTCCACCACCTCCGGCAACGGCACCTGCCGGACCAGGACTTCCTGCCCGCTGCGCGTGTCGAAGGCACGGGTCTCTACGAGCTCGTACTCGTCCGTCGGCGGCAGCGGCAGACGGTAGCGGTCGGCGAGGATCCGGCCCGCGTACTCCTCCACATCGCCTCCCCCGAGTGCGTCGGGCCCCCCATGGCCCCGCTGACACGATACGTCGCCGGGGCCGCCCGCGTCCCGGGCCTGACAAGGCTCGTCAGCTGAGCACTTGGAAGGTTTCGAACGCGGTGTTGCGCATCTGGGTGCACTCGGGGCCGTCCCACTGGTCGGCGGCGCAGCTGATCATGATGGCGTAGCCGTTCTTCGCGTCCACCTTGAAGCCGCGGTTGAGCACGCGGACCTTGGTGCCCTGCTGCTCGCGCTCGAACTGCCAGTCGGCGACGGTCGGGTAGCCCCGGTACTCCACCCCGTCGATGCCGAGCGTGCGGTAGCCCTTGCTGGTGCCCGCGACGGCCGGGGCCAGGGCGGCCCAGGCGGCCCTGGCATCGTCACCGGGGCTGTTGGTGTGGTCGACCTGGATGCGCGGGAAGCCGCCGTCGCGGCTGTATATGGCACCGGACTTGTCGCCCGCCGTGGCCGTCTGCTTGAAACCCTCGGGCATCGCCATCGAGAAGTGGAAGGCGAGGTCCGTCACCACGGCGTACCCCGCCGGGAGTCCGCCGCCCGGGGAGCCGGGCGTGGCGCCCTGTCCCTGGCCGCTGCCCGGCGTCTGCTGGCCCTGGCCGGGCTGGTCGCCGTTCCCCCCGCTGGCCGCGCCGTTCTCGGTGCCGCTGCTGCTGCCGTTGCTGCTGCCGTTGGCGTTCGGGTCGCCGGGCTGGGGGGACGCGCCGGAGCCGCCCGGGGTGCCCGCGGATGCGGCGCCCGAGGCGGCCGGCGTGGGCTGGCCGCCCTTGCCCTCGTTGCGGCCGCCCTTGTCGTCGCCGCTGACCGCGTAGGCGATGAGCGAACCGATCACCGCCAGCGCCACGATCACGCCCGCTATCGCGAGCGCGATGGTACGGCGCGGCATGACGTCGGTCAGCGGGGCCGCGACCGGAGCGGTCCTGGACGGCGCCGGGGGCTCGGCGGCGGAGACGGCCGGTGCGGCCGCCGCCTTGCGGGCGGACTTCAGTGCGGCCCGGGCCCGTTCGCGCTGCTCGCGCTCGCGCCGCTCGCGCTCCTTCTTCTCCGCCTTCTCGGCGGCCTTCTCCGCGGCCGCCTTGTCGGCCGCTTCCCTGGCGTCCGCGAGCGAGATCTGCCGCGTCTCGTCGGCGGGAACCGGCAGGGGCTTCGGCGCCGGCTCGGGTGCGTTGAGGACGGCCGTGAGCATGGCCCGCGCCCGGTGGTCGTCGAGGCGCTGGGCCGGGTCCTTGGCCAGCAGGCCGTAGATGACGTCGGTCAGCGGACCGGCGTTCTTGGGCGGATCGACCGGCTCGGTCATCACCGCGGTGAGGGTGGCGAGGGCGGATCCCTTGTCGTACGGGGGCGTTCCCTCGACGGAGGCGTACAGCAGCCCGCCGAGCGACCACATGTCCGCGGGCGGGCCGGGCTTGTGGCCGCGGGCGCGCTCGGGGGAGATGTAGGAGGGGGCGCCGACGAGCATGCCGGTGGAGGTGACGGAGGGGTCGCCCTCGACCTGCGCGATGCCGAAGTCGGTCAGGACGACACGGCCGTTGCCGGCGATCAGCACGTTGGACGGCTTCACGTCCCGGTGCAGGATGCCCTGTCCGTGCGCGGCGCGCAGTACGTCGAGGACCGCGAGGCCGACCTCGGCGGCGCGGTGCGGGGTGAGCGGGCCGTTCTCCCGGATGAACTCGGCGAGGGAGGAGCCCTCGATGAGCTCCATGACGATCCAGGGGCGGGCGTCCTCGTCGACGACGTCGTAGACCGTCACCGCGCCGCCGCTGCGGATGCGGGCGATCGCCTTGGCCTCGCGGAGGGTACGGGTGATGAGGCGGCGCTTCTCGTCCTCGTCGACGCCGGTGCTGAAGCGGAGTTCCTTGACGGCGACGGTCCGGCCCAGGATCTCGTCCTCGGCGCGCCAGACGGTGCCCATGCCGCCCTTGCCGAGGACGGAGCCGAGCCGGTAGCGGCCGGCGAGCAGCCGTCCCTTGTCCTGCCCGGCCGCCGCCTTGGCGGCCTCGGCCCTGGCCTTGACCTCGGCGGCGACGGCATCCGCCTTCTCCACGGGGGTCGTGGCGGCCGGCTTCGCCGGGTCCGCCTTCGCCGCCGCGGGTTTCACCGGATCCGCCCCGGCCGCCGCGGGCACGGCGTCCTCGGGCCCGGCGTCATCCCCGGCGGCCTCCGGCTCCGCAGCCGCGGCGGGCTTCGGCGTACCGGTCTGAGCCGTGGCGGGCTTCGAGGGCGCGGGCTCCGCAGCCGGCTTCACCTGCTCGGTCTTCGCCGCAGCCGGCTTCTTCGCGACGGACACCTTCGCCGCAGCTGACTTCGGCTCAACCGGCTCCGCCGCAGCGGGCACGGCGTCCTCGGGCTCCGCAGCGGGCACGGCCGCCTCCGGTTCCGCAGTTGCGGCGGGTTTCTCCGCCGCGGCCCCGGCCGGCTTCGGCTTCGCCGCGGGCTTCTTCAGGCCCGTCCCGGGCGCCGTGGGCTCCGTGTCGGCCGCAGCCCCGGAAGGCTCAGCCGGACCGGCCTTGTCCGCCTTCGGCTGTTCGGTGTGCTCCGGCTTCGACATGCGTCCCCTCTGCGATCGTGCCGCCTGCTCCGGCTGCCCCGGCCCGTTCCGGCCGTCCCGGCAGCCGCCGGGGTTCCCGGTGCCCCGCTCCGGCCGAATCCGTCCGGTAACCCACCCCGGCAGAAACCTCATTGTTCCTCACTACGCAACGGACGGGCGCCCCGGGTCCACGGTTCCCCCTTCCGCATCCCGGAGTTACAACGGAACGATGTCGGGCGCCCCCAGCCGCGCCGCGTCCGCCGTCTGGTCGTCCGGCTGGCGCTGCGATTCCCTTTCCGCCTGCACCCTCTTCTCGTAGTGCTCCACTTCCTTCTCGATCTGCCCCTTGTCCCAGCCCAGAACCGGAGCCATCAATTCCGCACATTCCCGGGCCGACCGCGTCCCCCGGTCGAAGGTCTCGATCGAGATCCGGGTCCGCCGGGTCAGTACGTCGTCCAGGTGCCGGGCGCCCTCGTGCGAAGCCGCGTACGTGATCTCCGCCCGGAGGTAGTCGTCCGCCCCGGACACCGGCCGGCCGAGCCCCGGATCGGCGGCGATCAGGTCCAGCAGTTCCTCGGTCAGCGACCCGTACCGGTTCAACAGGTGCTCCACCCGCACCACGTGAAGACCCGTCCGGGCGGCGATCCTCGCCCGCGCGTTCCACAGCGCCCGGTAGCCCTCCGCCCCCACCAGCGGCACGTCCTCCGTCACGCACTCCGCGACCCGCTGGTCCAGCCCGTGCACCGCCTCGTCGACCGCGTCCTTCGCCATCACCCGGTACGTCGTGTACTTGCCGCCCGCGACCACCACGAGCCCCGGCACGGGGTGCGCCACCGTGTGCTCGCGGGAGAGCTTGCTCGTGGCGTCCGACTCGCCGGCCAGCAGCGGCCGCAGTCCCGCGTACACGCCCTGCACGTCGTCGCGGGTCAGCGGCACGGCCAGGACCGAGTTCACGTGCTCCAGCAGGTAGTCGATGTCCGCGCTGGAGGCCGCCGGGTGCGCCTTGTCCAGATCCCAGTCGGTGTCCGTGGTGCCCACGATCCAGTGCCGTCCCCACGGGATGACGAACAGCACCGACTTCTCGGTCCGCAGGATCAGGCCGGTGCTGGAATGGATGCGGTCCTTCGGCACGACCAGGTGGATGCCCTTGGATGCGCGCACGTGGAACTGGCCGCGCTCCCCGATCAGCGCCTGGGTGTCGTCCGTCCACACCCCCGTCGCGTTCACGATCTGCTTCGCGCGGATCTCGTACTCGCCGCCGCCCTCCACGTCCTGCACCCGGGCGCCGACCACCCGTTCGCCCTCGCGCAGGAAGCCGATCACCCTCGCCCGATTGGCGCACTTCGCCCCGTAGGCGGCGGCCGTCCGCACCAGCGTGGCCACGTACCGCGCGTCGTCCATCTGGGCGTCGTAGTACTGCAGGGCGCCCACCAGCGCGTCCTTGCGCAGCGCCGGAGCCACCCGCAGCGCCCGCTTGCGGGACAGGTGCCGGTGCACCGGCAGACCCCGGCCGTGCCCGCTGGACACCGACATCGCGTCGTACAGCGCGACGCCCGATCCGGCGTAGAGCCGCTCCCAGCCCTTGTGCTGCAAGGGGTACAGGAACGGCACCGGCTTCACCAGGTGCGGGGCGAGGCGCTCCAGCAGCAGGCCGCGCTCCTTGAGGGCCTCACGCACGAGGGCGAAGTCGAGCATCTCCAGGTACCTGAGGCCGCCGTGGATCAGCTTGCTGGAGCGGCTGGAGGTGCCCGAGGCCCAGTCCCGCGCCTCCACCAACCCGGTCGCGAGGCCTCTGGTGGCCGCGTCGAGCGCCGTGCCGGCGCCCACCACTCCCGCGCCCACGACCAGTACGTCCAGTTCCCGCTCGGCCATCCGGGCGAGGTGCTCGGCGCGCTGCGCCGGTCCGAGTGTCGCTGTCCTCACGGCTGCCTCCCGTTGGTGCGGGTGTTCCCCGCGTCGTGCGGGTGATCCCGCTCACGTCCCCCGTTGCCCGATTCTGACCGCCCGCACCCACATCAGCCACCGCCTGTGGACAACACAACGGTGATCACCACCCCAGAATGCGACATATCTGTCATATATACGCCTAGTCTGACATTGCGCCAGCTCCTTCGGGGCTTCCCCTGTCCACAGGACTTGCGCGCGCATCCCCCTCGTGTCAGGGAAGGGACGGCACCCCCATGCCCGCAGACCTCGCCGTCATCGGACTCGGCCACCTCGGCCTCCCCCTCGCCCAGGCGGCCGTCGCCGCCGGGATCGAGACGGTCGGCTACGACAGCGGTCCGGTCACGGACTCCACCCTCACAGCCGCCGAGATCCGCCGCATGTCGGCGGCCGGCTTCCGGGTCACCACCAACCCCGCCGAGCTGGGCAGGGTCCGCACCGCCGTCATCTGCGCCCCCACCCAGCTCGGCGCCGACCGCGCCCTCGACCTGTCCGCCGTCGGGGAGGCCGGCCACGCGCTCGCCGCCCGGCTGCGCCCGCACACCACCGTGATCCTCGAATCGGCCGTCCACCCGGGCGTCACCGAGGACTACCTGCGCCCGATCCTCGAAGCGGGCTCCGGGCTCCGGGCCGGCCGGGACTTCCACCTGGCCTACTCCCCCAGCCGCCTCGACCCGGGCAACCGGACCCACGGCATCTCCAACACGCCCAAGGTGATCGGCGGCCTCACCCCCGCCTGCACCGAGTCGGCGCACGCCTTCTACGCCCGCCTCGCCGAGAAGGTCGTGCGGGCCCGCGGCCTGCGCGAGGCGGAGACCGTACAGCTCCTGGAGACCAACTACCGGCACGTAAACATCGCCCTCATGAACGAGATGGCGGTGCTCTGCCACGACCTCGGCGTCGACCTGTGGGACGTGATCCGCTGCGCGGAGACCAAGCCGTACGGCTTCCAGGCCTTCCGCCCCGGCCCCGGGGTCGGCGGCCACGGGGTCCCCCTGGACCCCACCTACCTCCCCCACACCACGCGCACCCCCGGCCACCCCCTGCGGATGGTCGGCCTCGCGCAGGAGATCAACAACCGGATGCCGCAGTACGTCATCCAGCGCTCCGCCACCCTGCTGAACGAACACGGGAAGTCCGCCCGCGGGGCCCGGGTGCTGCTGCTCGGCGTCACGTACAAGCCCGACCTCGCCGATCAGGAGGGCTCCCCGGCCGGCGAGATCGCCAGCCGGCTGATCGACCTGGGGGCGCTGATCAGCTACCACGACCCGTACATCGCGGGCTGGCGGGTCCGGGACCAGCCGGTCCCCCGCGCCGAATCTCTGTACGAGGCCGCCGCGAACGCCGACCTGACGATCCTGCTCCAGCACCACCGCACCTACGACATGCAAGGCCTCGCGGTGAAGGCCCAGTTGCTCCTGGACACCCGCGGCGCCAGCCCGGCCGGCGCCGCCCACCGCCTCTGAGAGCTGCTGCGCCGCAGCAGAAATCCCCCCGCCGCATGCCGGAATCGACTGCTAGCCTGCGGCGTCACTTATCTCGCACTTATGCCCGACGGACGTACGTGCGCACTGATCCCTTGGGGGGGATTTCCCACATGAGCCAGAACTTCCAGCCGCCCGCGCCCGCCTCCTACACCGAGACGCCCGCCCCGGCCCCCGTACGCCGTGGCAACATCGGCTTCGGCATCGTCGCCGCCGTCGTCGCCGCCCTGGTGTCGGCCGGCGTGTACGGCTGGATCATGAAGGCCGCCGACCGCGAGATCGGCTACATCGCCGCCGGTGTCGGCCTCCTCGTCGGCCTCGCCGCCGGAAAGATCGGCGGCCGCAACGCGGTCCTGCCGGTGGTCGCCGCCGTCCTCTCCCTCGGCGCCGTCTACCTCGGCCAGATGTTCTTCATCGTGCTCGCGCTGGCCGAGTACGGCAGCGTCGGCGTCGGCGAGGTGCTCGACAGCGTCGGCGTCAGCGGCCTGAACGAGATCTGGAAGGAAGGCACGGACGCCATGTCCTTCCTCTTCTTCGCCCTCGGCGCGTTCACCGCCTTCGGCGCGGCCAAGAAGGTCAGCGACTGACCTCCGGACCTCCGGTGAGGCGCTGAGCAGGCACGATCGTGATCTGACGGCGGCCTGAAACCCCTGTTGACGAGGGGGCGGCCGATCATATGATCCGCGCGTGTCTGCTCTTCCTCCTCCCGGTCGGCCCGTGTTCGAACCCGCCGACCGCATCCCCTCCCTCGCCGCACTGCGCGAAGCCGTGCGCCGTGGGGACTGGGACGCCGTCCACGACGGTCTCGGCACGCTTGCCTCCGAGGACGACCGCGCCCTCGCGAGCAGGGTCGTCGCCGAGACCGACGGAGCGGAGACGTTCCTGCGGTCCCAGGTCGACCGCAGGCCGCGCGATCCGCTGGCGCGGGCCCTGCTCGCCGACCGGTTCGTCCAGATCGGCTGGGCCATCCGCTCCGGCCACCGCGCCGAGCACGTGTCGGAGCATCAGTTCCGCGACTTCCACGCCTACCTGCGGCGCGCCGAGGTCCTGCTCATCGACGTCTGCGCCGAGTACCCCGCGTACGCCCTGGCCTGGTACCTGCGCGTGATCACCGCCCGCGGCCTCGAACTGGGCGCGAGCGAGGCGCGGCGGCGCTACGACCGGCTCGCCGAGCACCACCCGCACCACTACAGCGGCCAGCAGCAGCTGCTCCAGCAGCTCTGCCCCAAGTGGGGCGGCAGCTGGGAGGCAGCCCACGGCTTCGCCCACCGGTGCGCGGCCGAGGCTCCGCAGGGCAGTCCCAGCGGGGCCCTGGTCGCCATCGCCCAGATGGAGCAGTACCTGGAGCTGTCGGAGAAAGAGGGCAAGGGCAGTGCGGAAACGTATCTGCGCGCACCGGAGAACCACGCGCGGCTGATCGACGCCGCCGCCCGGTCCGTCCTGCACCCCGACTTCCGCGCCGACGCCCACCACGCCGTCGCCGCCCACAGCGCCTTCGCCGCGGCGCACTGCGCGGCCGGCCGGCACGCCGACGCGGCCCCGCACTTCCGCGCCCTCGGCGACCACGCCAGCGAGTTCCCGTGGAGCTACCTGAGCAACGACCACGAAGCCGTCTTCGTGCGCCACCGCAAGACCGCACTGGCGAAGGGCTGAGGACCACATGGACATCGAGACCACCGGCCCGGACACCACCGGAGCACCCGCGGCCACCGCACCGGCCACCACCGCCGCTCCGGTAGCCGCCCCCGAGACCACCACCGACGCCGACGGCATCACGCACACCACCGTCGGCGGCATCCGCACCCTCCTCGCCCCGCGCTCCGGCCCCGTCACCGCCGGACTGCTCTTCCGCGTCGGCCGCGCCGACGAGACCCTCGCCACCAGCGGGATCACCCACCTGGTCGAACACCTCGCCCTGCACCGGCACGGCCTGAGCGACCTGCACTACAACGGCGCCACCGCTGCCACGTACACCCACTTCCACGTCACCGGCACCCCGGCCGACGTCGTCGAATACCTCAACGGCGTCTGCGCGGCCCTGCGCGACCTCCCCATGGACCGGCTGGAGACGGAGAAGGAGATCCTGCGCACCGAGGCCGCCGGCCGCAGCCGCGGCCCGGGCCACGGCATGGCCCTGTGGCGCTACGGCTCCCGCTCCTACGGGCTCACCGACTACGCCGAGGCCGGCCTGCACCGGATCACCGCGCACAACGTCCGCGACTGGGCCGCGACCCGGTTCACCGCCGAGAACGCGGTGCTGTGGATCACCAGCGACACCCTCCCCGAGGGCCTTGACCTCACCCTGCCCACCGGCGCGTGGCACCCGGCCCCCGAGGCCAGCTCCGCCCTGCCCGCCACCCCCGCGTACTTCCGGGGCGACGAGGGCGGGCTCGTCCTGACCTCGGTCCTGCCCCGCTCCACCAAGGCCGGCCTGCTGACCGAGATCCTCGGCAAGGAGCTGTTCCGCGCCCTGCGCCAGAAGGGCGGCTACTCGTACACCGCGGCCGCCGAGTACGTCCCGCGCGACACCGACTCCGCGACCGTCGTCGCCTACGCCGACGCGCTCCCCGAGAAGCAGGACGCCATGGTCGGCGCCTTCGTCGACGTCCTCGCGAAGCTCCGGGCCGGCCGGATCGAACACACCGACCTGGAAGCCGTACGGACGGCCGCGCTGGCCCAGTTCGACGTCCCGGAGCTCGCCGCGGCCAAGCTCCCGACGCAGGCCATGAACCTGCTGATGCGCCACCGCGACCTGACCGTCGCCGAGGCGCGGGCCGAGATCGAGGCGGTCACCGTCGCCGACCTCCACGAGGTCGCCCGCGAGCTGTGGGCGGGCGCCCTGATGCAGGTGCCCGGCCGGGACGTGGAATGGGCCGGGCTCACCGCCGCCCCCACCACCTCCCCCGACACGGTCACCGGACGGCGCTACACCTCGCTGGAGGACCGCAGCGTCGCCCTGCTCGTGGCGGGCGACGGCGTCAGCCTGGTCGCCCCCGACAACCAGGTGACCGTCCGGTACGCCGAGTGCTCCCTGATGTACGTCTTCCCCGACGGTGCCCGCCACCTCGTCGGCCACGACGGCTTCACCCTGACCGTCGAGCCGACGCTGCACGGCATCACCGCCGCGGAGCTGGCTCCCCTGGACGCCGGCGTCCCGCCCGCGGCGGTCGTCCGCATGCCGCCCCGCGACCCGGCCCGCATCCCGCAGCCCCGCACGCCGGAGCCGGCCGGGCCGAAGGCCACCCGGAACACCGGGACCACCGTCGCGCTGTGGCTGCTGGGGCTGATCTCCGGGTTCCTCACGGTCCTCTTCGGCCTGCTCGTCCTCGCCGAGACCGACGCCGAGATCTCCCCGGACGGCCCCGACTGGATCTTCGTGACCGGCTTCGGCATCGTCTGCCTGATGTTCGTCGTCCCCTGGCTGCTCGTGCTGCGCCACCGGCTCAAGGGCAAGGGCTGACACAGGCGGAAGGGGGGGGCCCCCCCCCCGGGGGGGGGGCCCGGCAGGGGGGGGGGGGGGGGGCGCCCCCGGGGGGGGGGGGGGGCCCCGCCCGGGCCCCCCCGCGCGGGGACACCCTGAGGAGGGGGGTT
>NZ_JBHXRK010000028.1:0-55643 GCF_042716875.1 Streptomyces sp. NPDC058646
TCAGAGCGACTCGGGCGGCGCCGGTGGGTGATTGAGCGGACCATGTCCTGGCTGACCGGCTACCGCAGACTCAACCACCGCTACGAGCGCCATCCTCGCAACTACCTGGCCTTTCTCGGCCTCGCCGCCGCCCTGTGCTGCTACAAACGCCTCGTCCGCCTCACCACATAGGACACGGTCTTAGAACTCCTAACGGAATGACCCGCTTGGCGTCTTCACGGGCCCGGTGATGGGTGATGCATGTGGTTGCTACTGTCCGAGCGTGACCCTGACTGACCTCAGCAACGGCTTCCGTGACGACGAACAGAGACGGCGTGTCCGGGCGGTCATTCATGATCGACTGGCAGACGACCGTGACCCGCAGGAGTGTCGCTACCTCATGCGGTTCTGGTGGCAGCTGAGCATGCCGTACCAAGAGGTGTCGATGGAGGATCTGAGGCTGAACGTCCACCAGCCGAAGCTTGACGTGGTGGAGGAACTGATCAACGCCATCAGGTCGTCCCATGCGCAGATCGATGCCTGGGCTGCGGGCGCCGAGCGGGCCTTCCCGGTTGTTGAAGATCGTGGCTTTCGGGGTTCCTCAGGCAGCGAGAGCTAGGACGTCGGCAGCCTCCTCAATCGTCGCCAGCAGATGAGACTGCAGGCGAGGCTGAGGAAGGCTTCATGGACGTCGTCGCGGATCTCCCAGCGGATCCGCAGCCGGCGGAACCAGTGCAGGTGGGCGAACGCGCGTTCCACGACCCACCGCTGGGTGCCGAGGCCGGAGCCGTGCTCGGTACCGCGGCGGGCAATCAGCGGTTTCACTCCAAGGTCCCAGACCAGTCGGCGGTACTTGTCGTGATCGTAGCCACGGTCGGCCAGCACCACGTCCGGGCGGCGCCGGGGCCGGCCGCGCTTGCCCCGCACCGGCGGCACGGCCTCAAGGAGCGGGATCAGCTGGGTGACGTCGTTGCGGTTGCCGCCGGTCAAAGTGGCGGCGAGCGGAATGCCGGTGGCGTCGGTGATCAGGTGATGTTTGCTGCCCGTCCTGCCCCGGTCAACAGGGCTTCGTCCTGTCTGGGATCCCCCTTTAACGCCCGTATGTGGGAGCCGTCGACCGCCGCCATAGAGAAGTCCAGAGCGTTCACACCGCGCAACTCGGCAAGGAGGACCGTGTGCAGCCGGGGCCACACACCGGCTTCGGTCCACTCGGCCAGGCGGCGCCAGCAGGTCATGCCCGAGCCGAAGCCGAGTTCCTGCGGCAGGTGTTCCCAGGCGATCCCGGTGTGCAGAACGAACAGGATCCCCTGGAACACCAGCCGGTCAGGGTGACGCTTGCGTCCAGGATGCCGGGCCCGACGCTCGACCTTCGGCAACAGCGGCTCGACCACCGACCACAGTTCGTCGTCGACTTCCCACGGCTTCGGCCGTACCACCCCGCACCCCCGGATCATCAGTTCCGGAGTGATCCAACCACCTTGAAGATCATTTCGTTAGGAGTTCTTAGGCGTGCTGGCCGTCGGGCCAGGTGACGCAGACGAAGCGGATGTCGGGTACGGCCTCGGTGGACGCGGGGGCGTCTGTCGGGGTGGGGGAGAGGACGGCGGTGAACCCCTCGGCGAACAAGGTTTCGGTGGTGGCCTCCAGCGCGAGGGCGTACTGCCAGCGCAGCACCTGGTCCGGGACCCGGCGGTCCGGCGATCGGACGGCGTTGCGCTCCAGGCAGGTCTCCAGGTCGGTGGTGAGGCGCAGGGCGACGGCCGGGCGGCGGTGACGGCGGGCCAGGTCCAGGAGGTGCGCGCACCTTCGGTTCCACGTCGAACCGGCGCGGCCGCCGCTCACCGCGGGGCAGGCCCGGGAGGTGACGGCCGGACTGCGCGAGGCGATGGACGACGTCCGGCGCTCCGTGGCGGTGCTGGCCGCCCGGGTCCGTGACGCCCACGCCGCCCGCATCTGGATCCCCCTCGAGCACAGCAGCTGGGAGTCGCACTGCGACGCGGAGTTAGGCATCAGCCGCGCCCAGGCGTACCGGCTACTCGACGTCGCCCGCGCCCTGGCCCCGATCGACGGCGCCGTCGCCGCCGGCCCCGGCCTGTCTCGCACGCGAGACACCCACCCGGCGCCACGGCCGCGTTCGACTCTGCTGGCATGCCTCGTCACTCGGGAAGTGTGAAGCCCAGTTCGCGGAGGCGGGGCAGGCAGGCTTCGAGGCACTGCTCCACGGACGCAGCATCGGTACGCACGAGGATGTCGTCACGCAACGGGGCGCCACTGGCCACGAACGTCCAGGGCTTCCGCCTCTCTGCCATCCGCTCAGCATCAGCTTTGAACAGCACGGTTATGCCCTGTTCGGCGAGCGCCTCCATGATCGCGACAATGTCCACCAGTGACCCCTCCAGAAGTGGCTCGAACACACCACGGTGAACCTATCCGTCCGAGGACGGACCACGAACACTGGCCTCGCCACCCAGAGTGACCAACGAGAGCCGTCCAATATGGAATACGCGACACCTCAACATGCGGGCCTACCAGTCCCGACGCCGGTCTCCGCGTCGTCAGCGGCGAGTGCGCCGTGTACGACGTGGCGGCCTGGTCCTACGCTCGGCCCATGGAAGAACACGAGAGCGCCGCGGCACGGATCCAGATGACCCGCAGCCAGCAGGGGACCGTGGTTCGTGTCGTCGGCGAGATGGACATGGACCGCGCCCGGCAGTTCCGGACGGCCCTGGACGAAGCACTCGCCGACCATCCGGCAACGATCGTCGTGGACTTGACCGCCCTCACCTTCTGCGACTCCTCCGGGCTCAACGTACTCCTGGGTGCCCGGCAAGCCGCCGTGGACCTCGGATGTCAGCTGCGGCTCGCAGGACCGAACCCGCAGGTGGTCCGACTGCTGGAGATGACCGGGGCGGATCAGCTGTTCCCCGTTTCGCCGCCGGCCGCGGCCTGACCTCACCGCGAGGGCCGTGCGCCGCAGCCAACCACGGCGGTGCACGGCCCGCTCGGACAGGTTCTGTCGCCCTGCTGGGCCCCCCACCTATCCGGCCTCGGGCAGCCCTTCGCCGCCGCTCTCGTCCAGCGGGCGCACCGGGCCGGCCAGCGCCTCGGCTTCCCGCAGGGCCGGGTGGCGGGGCCTTCATCGCCCAGTTCGACGGCGAGCAGCGCCCGGACGAACGTGATGGTCTCGATGCTCCCGGCCGGGAATTCGAAGCTCCGTAGGATCCCGCCCTGGTGGGCGGCCTCGTGGCGGCACCCGGCGGGCAGGCAGTGCCCCTCCCCGGCCAGAGCGAGCCGCCGGTAGACCCCGGCCTTCTCCTCGGTGTCCTGGGCGGGACACCCGAGGTGGTCTAGCGTGATCCGCTGGTGGCGGCCGCTGGAGCGGACGGTGAGCCGCCCTCCGCCCGGAGTGACACATCGGCCGTCCTCGGGCACCGGCCCGTACGGGTGCAGCAGCGGCAGGTCAGTCTCCGTGGCGTGCAGGGCGGGCAGGCCGTCGTACTCGGTGTACGGACCGGCGACGCCGCGGTGCTCGGTGGTCATCAGGTACTCGCCTCCCTCGTGCAGTCGGCGACGAACTCGCTCCTGGTCCTCGTCGTCGTAGTAGTCGTCGGCAGGCCAGATGCCGAACGGGCCGGGCAGGCCGGGGCCGCCGACGCCGAGCTGGGTGGCGCCGCCCTTGAGGCCGGGTGGTGGGCACGGATCACGAAGTGTTCTTCCCTGCTCCGGCGTCCACTCCTGCCCAGCGCCACCGGAAAGCATCCGGCCCGCCTCCTGGGCGGCTTGGCCGTATGCGCCCGCGCCATCGCCGCCCAGCTCCTCGGCCTTCCTAAGCGCCACCGCCTGTGCGCCGTCGCGTTCAGACACACTTGTCCCCGTCTCCTCCGGACGCGCAGCCTGCCCGGTGACCCACCCTCGGAGCAATCCGGCGTTCATCTTCACAGCCGAACCCGTACAGAAAACCCGGGATGACCTGATGATCACTAATCGTTGCGAACGGTGACGAAGTGTTCGTGTTGGGTGCTTTCATTGGTCAGTTGTGCATGGAGGCACAACCTGACTGATGAGGGGGCCGCGTGCCGTCTGTCGTGGAGCATGAGCGCAACGGATTCAAGGTTCGCGCGCACTGGCGCAACCCAGCGGGGTCGAGCAAGCAGGTGATGCTCCTCGGGTTATTCGTGTTCGCCGCGTTCGTGTTAGGCAGCAAGCCGATGGGCGGGGCTCCGGGGGAGCAGCGTCCCGTGCCGGAGTCGACGGTGTATCCGATCAAATGGCCCGGCTGGGATCAGCCGGTGGTGCGGCCTCAGCCGACCGTCTCCTACCCGATCGTCTTCCCCAGCGCCGGGAATGGCCGGTGAGCCAGCGGCGTCCCGCCCGGCGGACCAGCCGAAGTCGGCTCCCTCGGCAGCGCAAGGATTCGGGGCTGGAACAACTGGCGCTGATCGGTCTGCTCGCCGCGTGTAGCGCCCAGCGTGGGGTACGGAGCGCCACCCACCTTCTCTCACCCTAGAAATCCAAGGGTTTCCAAGCCTTGTTAGGAGTCTCCGGGGTGGCTAACCTGACGGCATGACAGACACAGCAACCACCAACCGCTGTTACTGCGGCTGCCAGACCGCCATCGGCTACGGACGCACCTTCGCCGCCGGTCATGACAAGATCGCCGAAGCCGCCTACCTCGCCGTCCACCACGACGGTTCCGTCGCCGAACTCCTCAAGAGCCAGGGCTACGGCCCCGACAACCCCGTCACCGACGCAGCCGTCGAAGCGGGCGCCTGGAAGAAGTGCGACCACTGCGACTACAAGGGCGCCCCTGGAAGCATCCGCAACCACATGGCCAAGGTGCAGAAGGCTGAGAACACCCAGCGAGAGTCCCTGGAGAAGTCCGTTCGCGCGCTCGGCGGAACCTGGGACCCGAGCCGCGGAATGCAGACCCTGCGAGACGCCGGTTACCACCCCTCCGAGAAGTACATCCGGGAGGTGTACCGACGACTGGCGGACAGTGGCCTGCTGGAGAAGGTGGATGAGCACCGGGCCATCTACTTCGTCATCGAGAAATAGGGCCAGCAAGTGGGCTCTGTGCTCGTGAAGATCCGGCCAGGGGACATGTCCCCTGGCCGGATCTTCACGAGCACAGAGCCGTCAAGCGATCACCGTTCAACTGCCGTTTCCGCGCATCAGGTGATGCTGGTGGGGAGGCTCCGGACGGGAAGGCGCTGGGTGTTGTTGTCGGTGCGCCGGTCCAGCTCGGCCCGGAGTTCGTGGATGACCTGGGCATAGACGGCAACGCGCTCGCGAAGCCGGCCGTTGTCCTCCCGCAGGGCCCGCAAGCCCAGTCCGCGCAGCCCGACGTCGACCCAGCGGGCGTAGCCGGCCGGGTCCAGCCACTTCACGTCCTTGCCGCGTACGAGGTGCGGGCCGTCCTCGAACGACTCCGTCACCGTGCCCGGGTGAGGCCGTGAACCTGCGCGCAGCCCTCGGGGTCGGCGTCCTGGTCCTCGTCGCCGCCCGGGCCGTGGATGGTGCAGCGCACTTCCGGGTCGTTCATCAGCTCGCCGGTCAGCGCGCGCAGCAGGTCGGTGATGTTGTAGGCGGGAGCCCACGACTTGCCCTCGCACGCGTCGTCGGCCGCGCATCCGACCAGGACCTCGAAGCCCACGTCGCCCTCGCCGTCGATGTCGGTGCGCTGGGCGAGGTACAGGCTGTCCGCTCCGAGGTGGACCTCGGCAACGCGGTCGCCGTCGGCGAGGGCCGAGGTGTCCCGCCAGCGCCACAGCGGGAGGATCTCGGGGCCGAAGTACCGGCGGACCAGGAGCAGATCGCCCAGGCCCTCGCCTCCGTCCCAGCCGAGATCCGCGTGCCGGGCGTCGCTGACACGTTGCAGCAGCGCCTGAAGGCGGGAGACCCCTTCGGCGCCGACGACGTGGTCAAAGCCTTCGTCGGACAGGCCGGGGAACGCGTCGACCATGGCGGCGTGCCGCGCCCGTACGACGTGCTCGGGCACCCGCCGGGTCGCGGGCCGGCCTTCCTGGCGCTCCACGCACACGTCGGCCGGGGTCGGGACGACCAGAGCGACCGTGGGCACGCCGTGGCAGCGGGCGGTGGCGATCAGGTCGGCGCGCACGGACGTCTCGCAGTTCGTCGCGTTCCCTGCCAAGTTGCTGTGTTCAGCTTGTCGTTTATGGGCCGGCGGGGGTTCAGTAACCTGCGCGCGAAGACAGGCACGCCAGCCAGCACCGAAACCCAGCCGTCCCGGCCCCAGCCGCCCTCCCGGCTCGAAGAACCGGCGGCCCGCTCCGCGCTACGTCAGGTACCTCACCACCCTGGCGGTCACGATTCCCCAGGGGGAAGCTGACCGTCGATGGTGCTCGTAGCAAAAAACCTTCTGGCACCCGACCGACCGCGAGGGACCCCGTCGGCTGTCAGTGTTCCCTGCTGGAACGATCCTGAGATGACCGACCACCGTGGCGCCGTCCTCCGCCTGTGGGGTCGCCAGCTCTACGAGCGTCAGGGCGAGCCACTCGCCTGGGCGGAGGCGGTCCTGGAGGCCACCGGTCGCCCGCCGACCGCCGTCACCGCGGCGATGTCCGGCCGACTCGACGCCCTCGCTGATTCCCCATCGGACCGCGCATGGCTGCTGTTCCGTACGGTCGCCAAGCTGGCCGCGAACCTGCGCGGCGACGGCCGCTACGACGCGGACGTCGGCACCCGAATCGGCCCACTGGCCCTGTGGTTGGGCGAGCTCGAACCACCGCTCGCCGGCCCGCTCGGGGACGCACTCGGCCACCCGCCGGACGGGCCGACATCCCTCGTCACCGTCCACGCCGCCGAGTTGAGCAGGAACCGCACGATCCGGCTGCGGGCGATCGACGCCCTGCTGGAGTGGGCCGAGCTCGGCCATCCGCAGGCCCGGGCGGTCCTGTCCGAGGTCGCCTCCGACCACCGGACGCAGGATGTCACCGTCTGGACCAAAGCACTCAACCGGATCGCCCTGTTCGGCGACGCGAGCGTCGAACCGAGCCTACTTCGCGCGCTCGCCGACACCGGGCACCGCGGGGTGCGGTGGTCGGCGCTCGCCTGTGCCGAACTCGGCTTCCGCCGGGCCGTTCCGCTGATCACCGCCCTGCTGGAGCATCCCGATCCGATGGTCCGCGAGGGTGCCTGCGAGGCGCTCGGCCTCCTCGAGGAACACGCCGCCGTGCCCGCCCTGACAGCCCGGCTGAACGACGAGACCAACGGGGTACGCAGCAGGGCCGCCCTGGCGCTCAGCCAAATCGGCGGCGACCGGGCACTCGCTGTGCTCTGGCAGGCCATGATGGAACGCCGGAACCCGAAGGCCAGTCATCTCGCCTCGGCGATCGCTGCATTCGGCCCGCCGGTGGTGGACGACCTGATCGCCCTCACCACCGATCCCGACCCGGACCTCCGAGCTCTGGCCTGCCGCGCTCTCGGCTCCACCGCTGACGACCGCGCCCTGCCAGCGCTGGAACGCCTCGCCGCCACGACCTCGCCAGAACCACCCTCGGCGGCCTCGTGGCAACCGCCGCCAAGCAGGGACTGGGCGGACCGCGCACCGCATTCGCGCGCGCACCACATCGACCTGAGCTCGACGCTCGTCTCGACTGACGTTCACTCTGAACCCCGTCGGTCGACCTGACCGTACAGCGGCTGGGCGTGAGACGGTGGGGAATTGTCTGACGTTGATATGGGGAATTGACCGACCGTCGACAGATGGCCATGGTCACGGCACTGAATAGGCTGCTCGGGTTGCAGACACAGCCGGATCTACAGGGGGCCTCATGGAGCACAGCTCTGAGCGGGAGAACGGCAACAGCTTGGCTTCTCGATACAGCCCGGACATGCAGGCAGAGCGCCACTCTGTGCGTGAGGCACTGCGCTCGGATCTGCCCGCCGCCCACATGGGCTTGGGCCTGACCGTCATCGTCTTGATCGTGATCGCCACCACGTCCAGCCCTCGATGGCCCTTGATCATTGCCGGCATCTTGACCGCCTGGTTCCTTCTTGCGCTGGCAGTGATCCACATCGGCAGCGGCCGCGGCTGGGACGCCATGCGGCGGGCCTACACAGCAACGTTCGGCTGGGGCAACTGGATCTGAAGGACGTTCGCTTCCTTCCCATCCACCAAGCCGGACCATAAACGACAAGCTCAGGGATGTTGGGGCGGCGTGGACGGGCAGCTCGGGTTTCAGGTCGGCGGGCGCAGGTGGACGACGTTACCGATGCCCTCCAGGGCTGGTCCCGGTCGGTCCTGGTCGTGCGTGAGCACTGCCGCGGCAAGGGTGAGCCGGGTGATCTGCTGTCGGAGGTCCTGAATCTCGGCGTTCTGGTCGGAGATGGTCTTCTTCAGCCCGGCGACGGTTTCCCGGAGGCGCTTCTCGGGCTCGGGAACCTGGCGGGTTTCGGTGCGGACGCGCTCGTAGAACTCGTTCTTCAGGTCGGCGTGGCGTTTCATGAGGGCCATGCGGTGCACGCCTGCTTCGACGGCCAGGGCGGTGGCGGTGAGGCTGCCGTTGGAGAGCGTGGCCTGACCGGTCAGGAGGCGGTCCATGGCCTTTCGGATGCGGGTGCGCTCGTCGTCGTCGTGGGTCGGGTTCACCGCAGGGCCTCGGTGGTCTGGGCGGTGGAGTCGTGGTTGTCAGCGGTGGCTCGCAGGCGGGCGGCGTGGGTCCGCAGCGGCGGGCGAGGGGTGGGGGCAGGCGGTCGGCGAGCTGGTCGAGTTCGTCGGCGCGTTCGCGGAGCAGGAGGGCGTGGCCGTCAGTGCGGGCGGTGTTCGCGCAGCCGGGGCGGCAGTCGTACTGGCGGGGTGCGTGGCACCGGGGTCGGGTTCGCACCTGGCCACGTCGTGCTTGAAGGCGCAGATCAGCAGAGCCTCGGGGTTGTCGTGGAGCACGATGCCGTCGCGGGCGAGGTAGGCGCGGGCCTTGTGTACGAAGGTGCGCGGGACAATGCGGCCCTCGAAGCGGGGGGCTTGGGCGGTGGCAGTGAGGGCTCGGCGGGCGGCGGGTCCTGAGAGGCCTTCGCCGGCGGCGAGCCGGTCTCGCAGGCGGGCGGCGGTGTCGGCGGCGGCCAGAGCGGTTTCGACGTCGAGGACGGTGTGGATGCCGCCGCGGCTGCGGGCACCGTAGCGGCTGGAGGTGCGGGCGTCCAGGACGGTGCGCATGTGGCCGTACTGGATCGCGAGTGCGACCAAGCCGCCGGGGCGTCGGGCGATGTGCCAGGCCAGGGTCCTTCGGAAGCGGCTGACCTGGAGGGGTCCGTGCGGGTCGTCGGGGACAAACTGGCCGGCCAGGTTGTGGGTGGCGGCCTCACGGTTGACCCAGCTCACGAAGTCCTTGATCCGCATATTCAGACCGCCCGACTTCAGCACCCCGCTGTGCTGGCCGGAGTGGTGGGCGGAGCTGAAAAGAAGATCGCCTTCGGGCAGCATCTTCTCCAGCACTCGGATGGCGTTGACGACCGGCGTGATGGCCACCCAGGGCACGGCGCGGACCTCGCCGGCCGACAGGTGGTGACCATCGGGGTCAGTGACGTTCTTGAAGTGGCGCGAGCGGATCAGGTGACGGCCTGGGATACCGACAGCGGCGGGTTCCGGGGCAGGGCAGCACCCGGAGCGCAGGTTCAGAGATCTTCATGGACCGCGGTATCGACGTCCTATTGCGGTGACGAAAGAGCTGTTGCCCTCGTGAGTGAGGGTCGGCACCAGGAGTCGGTCGTCGGCTCGCAAGTTGGTTAGGCTGACCGGATGACAGCTGATCGCTTGGTCGACCCGCGCCCGTCCGCTGCAGCCAAGTACCGCCGCATTCTCGCCCTGGCCGGCGCGGCCGGGATGGCCCTTGCCGGGAGCGCCTGTTCCTCGTCCGGGAGTTCCGGCGGGGCCGCCTCGGGCGGTGAGAAGCTGTCCTACGACCGGGTCGCCTCGACGGCGAAGCAGCTGACGGGTACGTCGGCCTGCCCGTTCGGCCTCGACCCGGCGGCGGCGCTGAAGGCGGCCGGTGCCGAACGGACCGTCACCCCGGCGGCGTCCGGCGGCCACCCCGCGGTTCAGGGGACCGTCGACCCGGGCCGGCCGGCTGAGGCCTGGCCCAGCGGGCAACCCACGCCGTCCGGGGTCCCCTCCAACCCCGCCGTCCCGCCGAACGCGTCCGTCGTCTGCAACTTCACGGCTTCGGAAGCCCCGGTGGAGATCGACCTCGTGGCGGCGTCCGAGGGCGGGGTGGCGGTGAACCTGGCGCTGCCGCAGATCGCCTCCCTCGGCAACCTCCGCGCCGAAGAGGTGATGGCGTTCTCCAAGGACAAGCCCGGGATCGGCCAGACCAGGGTCACCCCGGGCCGGGGCACGGTCGCCGTCGCACGGGTGGCGGTGGCGGGCAAGGGCGACTTGGCGCTCGTCGTCTCCCAGGGATGGCCCGTCACCAAGGCGGACCCGGCCCTGGCCGGCGAGTCGCTCAGGAAGGTCGCCGAGGCACTCGCGGCCCAGCTGCGGCCGTAGGCGGCGCCCGCAGGCGACCCGCCGCGCACTGCTCGCCGCCCGACCGGAGCGAGCCGGTGCGGTACTCGGGAGGGCCGAACCGGAGGTCGCCAGGGCCCGCGGCCGAGGCCGCATCGGAGCCCCGGGTGGCTCCGAACGAGTGGACTCGCCGGACGGCGTATGGGACGGGGCCTCCAGCCGGGGCTCGGGGGTGGCGTTGCCATCCGAGTCCCTGAGCTGGAAGAAGCACCCCCACATGCGACGCACCCCCTCCCGCCGTCCGTTCGCCGCGGCGATGCTCGCGGCGTCCGGCCTCTGGCCTCGGTGCTCCCACCGACACAGACACCGTCCAGCGGAAGACCGACCACCTTGAACAACAGGTCGCCGAGCTCCGCGACCAGCTCTCCGAACGCGAAGAAGACCTCCAGGCATCCCGAGCCACTAACCGAGAGTTGATGACCCAGCTCCACAGCACCCCACGCTGACCTCACTACGCCTGTTAGGAAAGTGCTGGTCACGAGTGATCTGGCATACATGGGCGGCGTAGCTGTCAGTGGTGTCGTGCATGATCGGCGCGTCAGTGTTCTGCGGAGATGGGGAAGCGCATGCGGATCACAAACCAGCAGGTGACAGGGCACGCGTTTTTGCGGCCGATGTAAGAGGACTCGTACTTCCCAGATCACTTCGTAGACCAGGGCAGGGCGATCCTGCTGCGACTGTGCGAGCGGATTGAGGCTGAGCAGCCGCCGAATCTGGAGGCCCTGTACGCGCTTACCCAGGCCGCGACGGAGGAGTTCAACCTTTTGGAAGCGGAGTTCGAGGCAGCCGGGAGTGAGATCGAGACGGTTGCGCGTGAATGGATCGCTGAGGAGTTCTGGCTTGTCGCGTCGGCATACGGCTTTACAGACGCGGATGCAGAGGAGCTGATCGCCGGCCGAGACTGGTGAGCGAGTGCCAGAATGACGCCCTTCGGTCACCTGCCTCATGTCGCTGTCAGTGCGGGGTCCTATCCTCCGGGGAGGTCGCGGATGGCATAGGAGTCGGACGATGCAGATTGCAGGTATCGACCTGTACGTGAATCACCCAGTGATGGCCATCGGTTCGACCGAGTGGATCCCCACGACACTGGCTCTCAACAACGAGCCTGCTGCTTCCTGCGACACCCATCTCATCGTCCGCGTGCAGGCCCAGACCGTGCTGGTCAAGGTACGGATCTTCAAAGATCACGGTGGTTCGGATGGCCAGGGACGGGATCTGGAAAGTCTGACCACGGTGTTCGACGGACCTCTTCTGCTGAGCGATGGCCGACTCGTCGTGGGGGACGTCGTCGGTGAGAGCCGGTTCACCACCTCCCTGCTCGGCAGGCCGGGCCGGCGGCGGGTCCGGGTGTCAGTCGACGAAGCGCAGGGGTGGGCTCGGGCCGTTGACATCGTCATCAGTGCCGAGACGGTGTGACGGCGCCTCCTTTCCGTCGCTGAGCGTAGCGCCTCAGTACACCTCGCGCGTTCGAGCGCGTACTGGTCGATTGCCTGGACGACCAGCACCGCCCGAGTCCAACGCGACCGAGGCACCCGAATCGTTGTCCCGACGCACTACACACAGCGGGCAGGGGACAGGATGACAGCCCCTCATCATCGCTCAGGGCTGCCAGCGCGGAGCCTCATCGTCGGGCGTGTCCGGGCTGGCGAAGTGGAATGGAACTGAGAGGTGCTCAGCAAGGGCACGACCAGCCCGCTCGGCAGCCACCGCTACGGGGTGGCGTTCGTGCTCGCCAGGCACCGGGAGTACCTTGCGCCCTGGGCAGCATGGTCGGGCTCGGAGTGGGCATCGACTACGCGCTGGAGCGGTGGCGACGGCGGGGAGGCCTGTGGTTTTCGCCGGCGGCGTCGTCGTCGGACCGCGGACTCGATGACCGCTTCGGGGCTGGACTCCCGACGGGCCGCGGAACTGATCGAGCGGGCCGGCACCGGCCAGGAGGGGATGACCGCCCAAGTGGTCGTCACCCCTCTCGACGGCGGTGCGACGTTCTTCGACGACGACGGCGCGCGCACCGCTCTCACGCGGTTGCAGTCCGAGGTGAAGCGGCTGTCGCACGTGGGCGGGAACCTCTTTTACGCCTTCTCGACCCGAACGGCGGGGCAAGCGAGCTGATCGGCATCCTTGCCGCGGCCGCGATCCTGTTTCTGGCGTTCGGTTCGCTCGTCGCCGCCGCGCTGCCGATCGGCATGGCGGTCTTCGGGCTGACCATCGGGGTCGCCACCATGACGGTGCTGGGCAAACCTGGACAATCGGGCAGTATTTCACACGGTGCGTCGATCGCTGGGAACAGGGGCCGGGCCGGGTCATGGCCCCACGGAGCGCGGTGCGGTCGCCGCACTCCTGTTGCCGCCTCCTCCGTGCGGAGTGTCGTGCGCAGGGTGGATGTCAGTGGGATGCGCAGGGTTATGACAGTGGGATCGCAGAGTTCGTGTCAGTAGGCAGTGACGGCTCGGGAAGCATCCCGGAGGCTGTAGAGCACGCTGTCGTGGAAGCGATCGATGTCGCCGCGGGTGACCCTCGGCGGCGGCCAGGTCTTTGGGGTGAGCGCTGGGCGGCGTCGTGGGGGTCGGTTCCGCCGTCGACCAGACGCGGAGGAGGATCTCGGCCTCGGCGGGTTGGATCGGGCCGCGTACGGATGCGTGGGGCTTCGTCCGTCGGTGAGACTGCCGCCACGGCGACGAGACTGGGCAGGACGCCGCGGCCGCCGGGTGGATGCACTACCGGGGCATGGACCTCATCGTCCTCAGTGACAATATGCGCAGTCGCCTGTGACCGAGCCGATCTCCTCCAGCCGCTCCCTTCGCCGCGAGAGCCCGCAGCGACGCCGCGACTCAGTGCCACGACGCGCTCACCGTCTTCACCGCGCTCGCGTACGCGGATGGCCCCCTCGCAGCCGACCCCCTCACGGCCGCCCTGTCCTGGACCCGCCACCAGCTACCTGGACGAGCTCGCCCGCGCCGAGCTCGTCGAGCGCGAACCGTGCCCGCGGTGCGCTGCGCCGCCCGGCTCACCGTGCCGGGCGAACTCTGGCGTCGTCGCCGTCGAGGCGCAACGCCGTCCCGGAAACGACCGATTCCGGGACGGCCGCCCGCCATGGTGACCGGGAGGCGTGGGCCGTCCGACGGTGACATGCTCGCCGTCGCCCTTCGCCGGCGCTACAGCAAGGATTCGGTCACCCCAATCGCGCGGCACCTCGGCGTCGGCCGGGACGCACCTTCCCAGCCTCGGTGCCGAGGTGGTGTCCGAGCGCCCGGTAGGCGTCGAATTGGGCGTGGTCGAACCACTGGTCGGAGGTGGCCTGGCGGGGGAAGGCCTTCTCCCGGAGGGCGTAACTGAGCAGCTCGTACGGCATGTCGGGGGTCAAACTGGCCTTCACGTAAATGATCGTCCCCTTTGTGGCGGCTGGTGCGTCGGGCGAGAACAGGACTGGTTCCGGGTACTCGATCGTGCCGCGCACCACGCAGGTGGCGGAGAACCGGGCGTTCAGGGCGGCCATCGGCTCCTCGGGCGAGAGCGGTTTTGCGCTGCCGGGCACCAGGTCGAGCAAATTCTGGCCCTTCTCTTCGAAGGTGATCTTCACTCCCAGATCCTCGTAGGCGAGTGTGATCGCCTGCGCGAGGGTGGTAGCCAGCGGCGGCGTGTCCCCGGAAGCGTCGATGACGTAGATGGTCCGGCAGCGGAGCCGGAGCATTTCGACCAGACCGAGATTGTCGAAGTGCCCGCCGTCGGTGCACAGCAGCAGGGGAGTGGTGTCCGAGTACCGGCCCACCAGCTCCTGGAGTTGGTACCGCAGCCGCCGTACCCGTGGCAGCCGCGGCATGATCCGGTTGGGCCCGTACTTCGCCAGTTCCGCGAGGTACAGGGGGTTGGGCACCCAGGTGCCCAGCCGCATGTTGGACAGTGCGAGCAGCCGCTCCATGAACATCGTCTGTGAGCCCATCGCGGACGCGAAGGCCGCTCCGGACACGGCGACGGCGGACTGTACGGTCAGGTCGCGCCTGATCAGTGCGGGGGCCGTCTTCTGCAGGGTGTCGGTGCGGACCCAGCCCGTATCGGGGCCGCCGCAGTAGTCGGAAGCGAAGGTGAAGGGCACGGCGGGGCGGCCGGGCGCGGTGCGGTTGCGCAGCGATACGGCTGCGGAGGCGGCGAAGATGACCTGAGGGAAGCCCTTCACCTGCTGTGCGTACGGGTCTAGCGGAGTCGGCTCGTTGTTGTAGTCGTAGGGCAGGGCGCCAACCGAGCCGTCCTTCAATACAGCGCGGCGCACGGAGAAGGCGTTGGCCAACCGCTGTCGGTAGAAGGGGTGCAGGCTGAACGTGGTCTGGTCGATCGCGAGCACCAACATGGGCAGGGCAATCGGCGCCGTCCATTTCCACCATGCGGGCCAGCCGCCCGCGTAGACGGCCGCCCAGGACATGAGGGCGAGGCAGAAGAACGCGACCAGGAGCAGGACCAGCCAGCAAACCACGACTTTCACCCAGCTGCCGCCGACCTGCATGACGAGGGAAGTGTTGTGCTTGCCGAACACGCCTGCCTTCTCGCCGTCCGGCTTCAGCTTCTTCACTGTCTTGTGGACGGCGGTGAACCAGGTGCCGATCGCGGTCGCCGCTGCGGTGAGCGCGGCGAGCATCGACAATCCCCTGCCATCGTTGTCCACCACTCCCTGCTCGTGCGCCAGCCAGGCAAAGAACCAGATCACTGCCGGAAGGACGATGGAGATCAGGGCGACCGCCAGGGCCATTGCCACGATCGCGTTCACCGTGCTCCGCAGCCATGCCGGGCGGGACTTCGTCTTCCCTGCCCTTGCGCAGGCGAGGCCCACGGACACCAGGCCGGCCAGGCCGAACAGGGCAAGGATGGGGTGCCCGGCGTTCGGGTACAGCTCAAGGGACGGCAGGAACACCTCTGCTGGCCCGGGACACTCCGGGATCTCCGGGGTCTCACACGTCGGCTCGAACACCTTCGTCTGCGGCGTGAAGCGGTGGAGGTCGGTCAGCGGAAGCCATGAGTAGAACGCGTTCAGGAACTGGCCTGCCACCGCGAAGACCAGCGCCAGCATGCCGAAGGAAACGGCCATGCCCCGCAGCACCGCCCCCGCGGCGTTCAGTTTCTCCTTAGGGGTGTCCGCCAGGTACTTCGCGTGCCGGCGGATATGGTCCTCCTCCGGGCTGCCCGGCGCGAACGCGTCGGCGGGCTCCGCGAGGCCGGGCCGCACAGAAGGGTTCCCGCTTGCGTCCTTGAGCCGGGCATCGGTCAGGGCCAGTTGGAGGGCCCCGGCGGTGTACCCGCCGCCGGACACCGACACCAGATACGTCGCCTTGAGCAGTTGCCCCCGTAGTGCCTGCAGCGCGCCCAGGGTGATCGAGGCTGACCGGATGCCGCCGCCGGAGACGCAGAAGCCGACCTCCGCGGGATGCCGGCCGGGTGGCTGGTACGCGCGGGTGCGCCAGCGGGTCACCGCACTGGCTTTCGGGTCCTGGGCCTTGGCCGGGTGGGGGGCGGTCCACTCGGGCCGGGGCTCCCAGTCGTGGGGCGCGGCAGGCGGGAGGATCACGTCGGGGTCGCTCCACTGGCTCTCCGTCCCGCCCGTGATCCTGTGGGCGTGGGCCACGACGGGACGGGGACGGTCCTTCCGCGCACTTCGCACGAGGGAGGGCTTCAGCACCCACCGGCAGAAGAGGGTGACGACGATTAGGACGGCCGCTGCCACCAGCGGGACGACGAGCGCCCATTTCAGCTGGGCGAAATAGGTCGCCCACTGCAGGTTCCGCTCCAGATCACGCTCCACGGCCGGCCGCAGGACCCCGACCCAGGGCAATACAGGACCGTCCGGGTCGGTCTTGATCCGGTCCAGGGCCTTCCAGAGGAAGATGTTCTCCACGCAGTCCGCCGCCACCGCCACGGGGGTGAGGATGAGGGCGCGGCGGGCCCACAGGCGTGTGGACTTTCGATAGAGGAGCAGGTGCCCGAGTCCGAAAGCCCCGGCGAGGGCCGCCCCGTACCCGGGAATGAACCAGCGCCAGTCGAGCACGAGGCCGTCCTGGAAGAGCTTGGACTCGCCTCCGTCCTTCACGATGACGCGGGCCTCCTTCGCCGTCGCTGCGAACTGCAGCAGCAGTTCCCCGTCCCCCGAGGGCCTGGCCCGAAACGGCGGATCCGCCCCGTACCAGAGGATCATGAAGAGACCGGCGGCAAGCCCGAACAGACACAACCACACCGGCCAGGGCGAAATCTCTCGCAGCTTCAACTGCGCCTGAGCGTTCGACATGCACGCAACGTAGTCACCTGAGCGCCATTCGTATCGATGCGCGCCATACACAAGGTCGTACAGGACCCGCTCAGTCCATCCGCCTTAGCCGTCACACCAGCTGATGCCACCACGCTTCCCGCGCGGTCCCTCCACGCGGTGGCGGCAGAGCCCCGCCAGGGCCGGCCGAATGGCCACTGACACATCCTGCGTCCCACTGACGTCTGCTCTGCGCCCGACAGTTACTCGCAGCGATAACTGTCACTTCGCAGGGATTTCTGTCACCAGTCGGTCGTAGCCGCCGAGCGGCGCACGAGCCGAGGTGTCCTGTCGCACTGAAGCTGTCGGATTCTCACTGTGTCCCATGCGGAGCGTGTCGGTTCTCATCCAATCGAGCCGCTCGGGTTGGAGTGCTGGCGTCGGCTCGTGTCCGGTGGGCTACGCTGTGCGGCTATGAATACCGGGACGGCCTTGCGCCACACACGGATCGGTGACCCGGGGCTCTTCTGAGCGCCGTACGGGCTGGTTCGGGCCCGCTGTTTGATCGAGGCTCTTGTGCTGCTGCGCGGGCTCCGCCTCTGTCGTGTTGATCACAGGCACTGCACATCAACCACGACAGGAGCATTCATGCGCACCAAGACGCTGCGGATTCCCACCACGGACGGCCAGGCCGACGCCTTCGCCGCCTTCCCCGACCACAGCGAGCGGCACCCAGGGGTACTGATGTACGCGGACGGCTTCGGCATCCGGCCCGTGTTGCGGGAGATGGCCTGCGAACTGGCCGGGCACGGCTACTACGTGCTCGTCCCCAACTCCTTCTACCGCCACGGCCCGGCACCGTTGGTTGAGCTTCCTAAGTACATCGGAGAAGAGTTCCGGCCCGCGGTCTTCGCCCAGCTGATGCCCCTGATCGAGGCGCACACCGCCGAACGTGTCCTGAGCGACGCCGACGCCTACCTCAGGTTTCTCACCACTCAGCCCGAGGTCGGCGCCGGACCGGTCGCGGTGACCGGCTACTGCATAGGCGGCCTCTACGCGATGCGCACCGCCGCGGCCCACCCCGACCATGTAGCGGCCGTCGCCGCGTTCCACGCCCCCGTGGGTGTCGATGGGGCCAGCCTCTTCTCCAAGCTCACCGCCCAGGTCCACCTCGGCCACGCCGAAGGCGACATGACACCCGAGGCCCTCGGCGACCTCAACCAGGCCCTGGATACGGCAGGTGTCGGCTACACCTCCGAGATCTACCCCGGCACCATCCACGGCTTCACCATGTCCGACACCGACGCCTTTAGCGTCTCCGGGCTGAAGCGCCACTGGGATCGCCTGCTCCCCCTCCTGGACCGAGCCCTGGCCAACAGCTGAGGCTCCAGCCTGGAAACCAAGGCTGAAACGGCCGAGACCAGCAGGCGGCATGGCGGGCCACACCGATGTCTCCATGGCCGTGGCCCGCCTCCATCGCGAACGAGACTTTCCGTAAAAGCCAGGTCGCTTGAGAACCCCGAGCCTCCGAGGTCGCAAACGACCTGGCATCCCGGCTCGTCAGAGGCCCACCATCTGACAGCCGCGGTGCGACAGGGCAAGCGTTGACGCAGGTTGAGGCGGTAGGGGGCTGTCGGTAGCTGGTGGCAAGATCACCGACATGAGTTTCGTACGCACTACTCCGCCGCGGCCTGTGGATGTGACCGCGGTCTTTCCCGAGCTGGCTCCCCTGGCGCGACCTGCGATGCGACTGCATCCGCGTCCGGGGTCGCCTTCGGTCAGGGACAGCTCGGTCGGTGGGCCGTTGCTGTGGCCGGCAGGGGAGCCGTGGCCGCGCTGTGAAGACGCGCACCTGCACGTGGACAGTGGATTCCGCCAGTCACCGACCGAAGTGCGGCTCAAGAGACACTTGCAGTTCCGATGGCGCCCTGACGGCCAGGCTGCCACGCTCACGCCCGAGGAGGAGGCGCTCCAGGAGCGCAATGCTGCGTGGCTCGCGGAACGGCTCGACGCCGGCCCTCCCGGGCCCGCCGAAAGTCCAGTCCCGATGTTGCCCGTGGCTCAGCTCTTCCTGCGTGACATAGCCCTGTTGCGGCCGCCCGGACAGGCCGATCTACTGCAGGTTCTCTGGTGCCCGTACGAGCACGATCCGGACTATAAGCCGGCGACCGCACTGTTCTGGCGGTCGGCCGCGGAGGTCGGCGACGTCCTCGCCACACCACCGGAACCGTACGAGGCGGACTATCCCGGTTACGTGCCAGAGCCATGCGTGCTGGCACCAGAAGCGATCACCGAGTACCCGAACAGCCTGGATCTGAGCCCGGAGCTGCAGCTCATGCTGGATGACTGGAGCAGGTGGCAGGCAGCCGGCGCCGGCGTGGACAGCTCCTATGCGGAGTATCCGCGCGAGTTCTATTCCACTTATCTGGGCAACGCACCCGGCTGGAAGGTCGGTGGTTGGCCCCCATGGGGCCGAACCGACCCGAACCCCCGGTACTGCGCCGTGTGCGAGGTGCAGATGGTCCCGCTACTGACGATCGCTTCCTGGGAATGGGACGGTGGTAAAGGTCGCAATTGGGCGCCGCAGGAGGACCAGGCCGCCGCCGCTGGCTCTCATTACGCGGGCCAGGATCCCTCGCAGCCGACGAGTGTAGAAGTAGGTAGCACTGACAACATGCAGATCTACGTCTGCCCGACCTCCCCCGAGCATCCGCACACCGACCTGATTCAATGAGCCGCCATGCCTTTCAAGCCGCGCCAGCACGCTTCGAAATCGGTGACAACCCGCCTGCGAGCACGGACCTTGTGACAACTAGCGCGAACAACTAGTTACAACCATCGCTGTGCACTTGACCAAGAGGACCAGGTCAGGTCACCCGTTCGGTGACAGATATCGCTGCGAGTCACAGCGCGATCGGGTGGAACGGCTTCCCCGGCGCCGGACGTGCGGCACTGAGATGCCGCAGCTCCGATTGCCGCCCGGCGGGGCGCGGGCGGCAACGGCGGCGGCGTCAGGCGGAGTCGGCCTCGTGCTCGCCGGCAGCCAGAAGGAGTCGCTGCGCTGTGCGTTCCCCAACGCCGTACCCCGCGGCGATCTCGGCGGATGTGGCCGGCTGCGTGCCTTCCCGTGCTGCGAGGGCGAGCCCGGCGGCGATCTCGGCGACACGGGGGTCCGGTCGGCGCCGGGGGGCCCGGTCCTTGGAGCCCTGCGGGCGGCCTGCCCCGGTGAGGTGGGGATGGTGGCGCTGATCGCCCGCGCTGAGCCTGGCTTCGAGGTCGGCTCGGCGGTACCAGGTACGGCCGTGCCGCTGGACGACGGGCAGGTAACCGTCCGTTCCGTAGTCCCGGACGGTGGAGGCCCGCGTGTCCAGCACGGCCGCGGCCTCCTGGTCGGTGAGGAGGTCGTCCGGGTGCTTCTCCCCCGGCGGCACCGCCGGGGGCCACATGCCGTCGCCGTCCGTGCCGGTGGCCGCCTTCGCGGCGCCGCGCCCGGACGCCCCGGGGGGCCAGGACGCGCCCGCGAGGAACGCGCGGACCTGTTCCTCGTCGTAGAGGCGCAGTCGCCCGCCCTCGTTGACCAGCGGCACCCGATCGCGCATGTTCGCGCCCTCGTTTCGCTGCCAGGTCTTGAGCACCACCTTCCGCTCGGCGGCGATGTCGGCTTCGGTCATGGCGGGTCGGCCGCGCGGGATCACGGTGTGCTCCTGGAGGTTGCACGGGGCCGCGTGAGGCCCTTGGGGGCGGGTGCTGTGGATAGACTGCCCGACATGTCGCACTCCCTTCTGTGGAGTTGCTGACGGGTGGGGGCCAGTGGGTACCGCCGTCTCCTCCGGGAGTCGGACCGCTGGCCCCCGACACGTTCCAGACGACGCGCAGCGCGTAACGCACAGGAGCGCCCCGGACCTTGGCCCGGGGCGCCACCTATGTCTCCTCTGCCTGTCACGACGCCTGCGCGGTCAGGCCCGCCATGGCGGCGCGCATGGCGCGCACGGAGGCGAAGCGCTGCCTTTCGATCTCCCGGTGGAATCGGTCGGCGGACATCTCGGCGACCTCGCCGTCGGTCAGGCCGAACCGGGCGGCGGCCGCGTAGTGGGCGGCGACCGCTGCGGCCACGGCGTCGAGGGTGCGCAGGTTCGGCACCTCGTCGTAGAGACCAGGCAGGGCCAGGGCCAGCTGCTGGCCCTGGATGAGAATGCGGAGGGCCCGGCCGAGCACGGTCTGCGCGCGGTGCCAGCCGTCCGCGTAGTGCAGCAGGGCGGTGACGGCGTCGATCACGTCGTCTCCGCTCATCAGCGGGGTGCCTACGGCCAGGGCGTTGCCGGGCCGTTCCCACTGGGCGGACAGGCTCGTGCCGCAGTTGCCGCAGGTGGCCGCTGCAAGGCTAAGGGCGAAGACCTGCTTGCGCTGGAAAAGCCGGTGGCCCGGCATCCTTCTCCCCTTCGAAGGATGCCGGGCCACCGGCCGTGGTCGGGGCGGACGTGGGGCGGTTACTTGGGCATGAGGACGGTGTCGATGATGTAGACGTTGGCGTTGGCGGTCTTGACGTTGCCGCACACCACGCTGGCGGTGTCGTTGACCTTGTAGGACGTGGCCTTGCCCGCGGTGGTGACCATGCCCTTCTGCAGAGTCTCGAAGGAGCCGTTCTCCAGCTGCTGCGGGGTGAGCTTCTGGCCTACCACGTGGTAGGTGAGGATCTTCGTCAGCATGGCCTTGTCGGCGAGGACCTTGTCGAGGTCGGCCTTGGGGATCTTGGCGAAGGCGTCGTTGGTCGGGGCGAACACCGTGATGTTCTGGGCGTTGTTGAGGGTGTCGACCAGGCCGGCCTGCTTGACGGCGGTGACCAGGGTGGACAGGGCCGGGTTGTTGGAGGCGGCGGTGGCGACCGGGTCCTTGGCCATGCCGTCGAAGGAACCTGCGCCGTCCTTCGGGACGCCGGCACAGGCCGGACCGAACGGCTTGTCGCTCGTCATCGCGTCGTCGGTCGGGGTGCTCTCGCCGGTCTTGGCCGCGTCCTCGGCGGCTGCGGTGGGGGCGGCCTTGGTGTCGCTGCCGGAGTCGGAGCAGGCGCCCAGGGAAAGGGGCAGCATCGCTGCGGCGGCCACGGCGATCGCGGTACGGCGGATACGCATGCTGTTCATCAGTTACTCCTTGAAGGGGATTGCTTCTTGAGCCGGGAAAGGCTTGGGGTGGTGCTTCCGGGTCGGCGGGGAGAGGCCGGTCCGGTGGTCTAGGGGAGGGTGACGAAGACGCTGTGCCAGCCACTCGCTCCGTCGGGAACGGTTCGGGTGCGCTGTTCGGTCTGTGTCTGGCCGGTGCCGTCGGTGGCGCGGACGGTGATCGTGTGGCCGCCGGGGGTGGCCTTCCACGGGAAGGACCACTGGCGCCAGGTGTCGACGGTGTCCTGTGCGGCGAGGTCGGCGTCCTGCCAGGGCCCCTCGTCGATGCGGACCTCGACGCGGGTGATGCCGCGTCGCTGGGCCCATGCGACGCCGGCGACCATGACCGTGCCGGAGGCGGGGCGCGCGAAGGGCTTGGGGGTGTCGATTCGGGACTGGGTCTTGATCGGGGCCTTGCGGGCCCACTTGCGTTTGACCCAGTAGGGGTCGTAGGTGTCGAAGGTGGTGAGCTCGATGTCGGTGATCCACTTGCAGGCGGAGACGTAGCCGTAGAGGCCGGGTACGAGCATGCGGACGGGGAAGCCGTGGTCGAAGGGCAGCGGTTCGCCGTTCATGCCGACGGCGAGGATTGCGTCGCGTCCGTCCATGACGTCTTCGACCGGTGAGCCGAGCGTCATGCCGTCCACGGAGCGCGCCACCAGCTGGTCGGCCTTGCCGCCCTTGGAAGGGGGTTTGACGCCGCATTCGGCAAGCAGGTCGGCCAGGCGTACGCCGAGCCAGCGCGCGTTGCCGATGTAGGGGCCGCCGACCTCATTGGAGACGCAGGTCAGCGTGATGTCGCGTTCGATCAGCGGCCGGGCCAGAAGGTCCTCGAGGGTGTAGGTGCGGGGCCGGGTGACGCCCTTGCCGTGGATCCGAAGCCGCCAGGTGCCGGCATCGACCTTCGGTACGACCAGCGCGGTGTCCACGCGGTAGAAGTCACCGCTGGGTGTGGTGAACGGGCCGATCCCGGCGACCTTGAGCTGCGCTCCGGCCGGAACCACCGGCGCAGGCGAGGCAGGAGGGGGCAGGACGACGCTGGTACGGGAAGCGACTGCGCCCTGACCACGTTGCCCGGACAAGGCGCGTCCCAGCACCCCGGCCCCCGTGGCGGCCCCGGCGGTCACGGCCGCCGCGGTGAGGAACCCCCGCCGGCTCCAACCGCCCCCGGTCCCGTCATCACCCGACGGCGAGCCGGCGGAGGTGGCTTTCCCCGCCAGGACGTACAGCACGAAAGCACCGGCGACCGAGCCTGCGAGGGAGGGCAGTGCGTCACCGGCTCCCGCGGAGTCGGGCCTGCCTAGGGCGGCGGCCGCGCCGACGATGCCGAATACCAGGACACCCGCCGCGCCAAGGCGCCGGTGCCGCAGCGCCAGGACGCCCAAAACGATCGCGAAGAGTGCCAGCAGGGCGAGGATGCCCAGCTGGAGGACGACTTTGTCGCTCTCCCCGAACGTGCGGATCGCGAAGTCCTTCACCGCAGCCGGGGTCCGGTCGATCACCGCGCCCCCGACCACCGTCACCGGCCCGGCGGCCGGGCGTACGAGGGCGGCGACCAGCTCGGCTGCGGCCAGCGAGGTGAACGCGGCCAGAAGACCGGCCGGCGCGCCGAGACCGGCCCGGGAGATGGTGCTGCGGAGGTTGCTCACACCCTCGATTCGGCGACACACGGCATGCGGATTGGTCCACTTCCCGAATGAGTGGCCGGGCGGGCTGCCGTACGGGTGTCCCCGCCGGGCCCGGTGCGCTCGGACCCTGGTCGTTCTGGACGGACGGGATGGTTCTGCCGGATCGGCGGCGGCTTCCAATCCTTCCTTCCGGTCGCGGCGAATCTCTGGTGACGCTCCTGCTGGAGGAGCTGGCACAGCCGACTACCTGAAGAAGGGAGGTGAGTGCGATGACCGCTTCGCTGCACATGCGCCGTCTGGTCGCGGGAGCCGCATCGGCCGGACTCCTGACCGGAGTCTCGCTGCTGGGACTGTCCGGCACGGCGAACGCCGCCCCGGCGTCCTCGACCGCGGTGAGCTCGGCGCTCACCGGCGACCGCGACCGGCACGACCGCTGGGACCGTCACGAGCGGTGCGCCTGGGTCAAGGGTCACTGGGCCCACAAGTGGGTCAAGGGCCACTGGGAAGGCAAGTGGCACCACGGCACCTGGCACCAGGGCTACTGGGACCACCACGGCAAGTGGCATGACGGCTGGTGGGGCAACGGCTACCACAAGCAGCACTGGGTGCCCGGCCACTGGGTCGACCACTGGGTTGCCGGCCACTGGAACTGCCACGACAAGTGGTAGCGCCGGCCCGGCATGCAACGGGTTCTGGGGCCACCGCCCCGGAACCCTGTCCATCCTCCGCGCGGCCCTGACGTACGTGGGGACGCCCGGACAGCGAGGACCGTTATGAATGCCGCAATCGCGCCCTCTGCGCCCACGACCGTGCACTGCTCGCTGCCACCGGGGCCGCAAGTCGCCCAGACAGCCCGCCACATGGCCGCGCGGACGCTGACATCCCCCGCGGTGCACTGCCCGCAGAGCACCGCCGAGGACATCGTTCTCATCGTCTCCGAGCTGGCCACCAACGCCGTCCGGCAGGTCATCGCGGTGATCACCTGGACCGACCGCTGACCGCCCATGGGTGGGTGCTGCGGGTGGCTGTGCCGACGGCCACCCGCAGCCGACCTGTCCGGGCCCCTGTGCGGGAGGTGTCAGCGATCTCTCCGCGCCGTGGCCAGGGCAGGTCACCGGTCCGCGCCACCCCGTCTTACGGCGGCGGACCGGAGCCTTTCAGCGGTTTCCGGTCAGGCGTTGACGCAGGTGTTGCCGAAGGACGGGTTCAGCAAGCCGATGACGCTGAGCGTGTTCCCGCACGCGTTGACCGGGATGTGGATGGGGACCTGGATGAGGTTGCCCGAGCCGAGACCGGGCGAGTACGCGGCCACGCCCCGCGCTCCGGCGTCGGCCGCGGCCACGGACGCACCCCCGACCACCACAGCGCCGACCGCCAGCGCCACCACCGACACGCTCCTGCACACACGAACCATTGCACTGCCTCCAAGAGCCTGGTTGCTCCGCCGCGCGGAAGACCCGCGCGGCGGCCGAGGGGAGCCGGTGAACCCCGGCCGGCCCCCTCGCCCTGTCCTTCGCAGCCGCCCGCGGGGCGGCTGGGCCGCGGCGGACCGGTTCCCTCGAAGGAGGGAACAGCGGTTGCCCTGGTGACCAAACCGCCTCCCATCTGCACGCACGTCCGCTACGAAGAACCCTCAGAGACATCACACGGCTCGGGCCGGATCCTCCCTGGCGGCGGTCCGGCCCCGCTCTACGGACAAGGACCCCCATGCGATGGACACCCCGCCCCCGGCCGGCCGGCACCGGCCGCCGCTTCGGCTGGTCGCCATGGCCGGAGGCCGGCCGGTGAACCAACCACTCCCCTTCGACCACACCGGCCACACCGGCCACACCGGCCGTGCCGCCGAGCTGGCCGAGGTCATGCAGAAGGTCGCGCACGGCGACAAGCACGCCTTCTCCGCCCTGTACGACGCTCTCGCGCCGCTGGTCTTCGGCATCGTGATCAAAGTCGTACGCGACCGGGCGCAGTCCGAGGAGGTCGCCCAGGAGGTCATGATCGACGTATGGCGGCAGGCCGCCCGCTACCGGGCGGAGGCCGGCAGCGTGACCACGTGGGCCGCGACCATCGCCCACCGCCGGGCCGTGGACCGGGTCCGCTCCGCCCAGGCATCCGCCGACCGCGAGCACACCCGGGCCGCCCGGGAGCACGAGACCGCGTTCGACGAGGTCAGCGAGCAGGTCGAGACCCGGCTGGAGAGCGAGCAGGTACGCCGCTGTCTGCGCGGCCTGACCGAACTCCAGCGCCAGGCGGTGACCCTGGCCTACTACCGCGGGCTGACCTACCGTGAAGTCGCCCAAGCCCTGCGCACACCGCTTCCGACCATCAAGACACGCATGCGCGACGGGCTCATCCGGCTCCGCGACTGCATGGGGGTGACCACATGAAACAACACCACAACGACATCCACACCCTCACCGCCGCCTACGCCCTGGGCGCCCTCGAACCCGCCGACCGCCAGGCGTTCACCGACCACCTCCAGCAGTGCGAAGCGTGCCGCCAGGAGACGGCGGAGTTCGAAGCCACCGCCGCACGCATGGCCGCCGCCGCGGCCCAGGCCCCGCCCGTGTCCATGAAGCAGCACACCATGGCGGCCATCGACGAGGTCCGTCAACTCCCGCCGCGCGTCCCGGCAGTCACCCCGCTCGCGTTCCGCAGCGTGCTGCGGCGCAAGGCCGGCCTTCTCGCGGTGGCCGCGAGTGTGGCGGTCGCCGCCACGTTCGCCGGCCTTGCCGCTTGGCAGAACCAGGAACGCCAGGAACTGGAGCAGCGGGCCCGGCAGGCGGAACACCGTCTGGACGACGTCAGCACGGTCCTCGCCGCTCCCGACGCCCGCACGGCCCACGGAAAGACCCGCAACGGAGCCTTCACGACCGTTGTCGCCTCCGAACAGCAGAACAAGGCCGTCTTCACCGTCACCGGCCTGCCCGCACCGGACCCCGGCAAGACCTACCAGCTCTGGCTCGCACACGAGGGCACCATGAGCCCGGCCGGGCTCGTCCACCAGAACGGCACCGTCCTCGTCGACGGCGACCTCACCGGCGCAAGCGCCCTCGGCCTCACCCTCGAACCCACCGGAGGGTCCCCCCAGCCCACCACCACCCCCCTGCTCCTGATGAACCTGCCAGCCTGATCGAAGTGGCCGGGGTGCGCTCTTGGCGGCCTGCCCCCGCAGATCCGTCGGGTGCTCTGGTCGGCCTGGGGGCCGAGGGTGCTCAAGGCCGGCTGCTGGACCAGCCGGGGCACTGCGTTGCCCGTGGAGGAGGTGGCGTCCGGCGCATGAAGCGGCTGGGGTTGCAGGGTGCGGGGATTTGAGCCGTCGAAGGGCGCGTGAGTAGCCTTCCCGGGCGAGAACTGGTGCGGGAACAAGGGCCCGCTCGGAGGGAGAAGGATGGCGCTTCGTTTCGACTGTTCGGCCGCTTCCCCACGCCGCGCTGAGGGGCTGCACGCGGCCGCCGCCGCTGTGCGGCGGGGAGAGCTGGTCGTGCTGCCCACCGACACGGTGTACGGGGTGGGCGCGGACGCTTTCAGTGCCGAAGCCGTGGCCCGTCTGCTGCAGGCCAAGGGCCGTGGCCGCCAGATGCCCTCGCCGGTGCTGATCGGTTCCCCGGGCGCCCTGGACGGCCTGGTCATCGACCTTTCCCAGCAGGCCCGGGAACTCGTGGAGGCGTTCTGGCCGGGCGGGCTGACCCTGGTCGCCCGCCACGAGCCGTCACTGAAGTGGGACCTGGGCGAGACGCACGGCACGGTGGCGGTGCGGATGCCCGCGCATGCGGTGGCCCTCGACCTCCTCAACCAGACCGGGCCGCTGGCCGTCTCCAGCGCCAACCTGACCGGCGAGCCCTCTCCGCAGGACTGCGACGCGGCCCACCTCATGCTCGGCGAGGCGGTGTCCGTCTACCTCGACGCCGGCCCCACCTCGGCGCCGGTACCGTCATCGATCGTGGACGTCACCGCCTCGTCGCCCGTATTGCTGCGGGCGGGCGCGGTCAGTGCCGCCCAGCTGCGGGAGATCGTGCCCACCCTTCAGGAACGCTGAGACCGGGCGCGGACCGGCCCGCCGGCGGGGTCGACCGTTACCGGGCGGAGGCGGTGGGCTTGCTGATGCCGTGGGAGACGACCAGCTGCGCGGTTCCGTCCGCGAGCCGGTAGGAAAGGCCTGCCACGGCGACCCGGCCGTCGGCCACCCGCTCGGCCAGGAGACGGGACCGGTCCAGCAGCAGGTCGACGGTGTGCCGGATGTGCTCGTGCAGGACTTCGTCGGCTCCCTCACGTCCGGCGGCGCGGGCCGACAGCACGCTCGGGGTCACTCGCTCGACGACGTCGCGGACGAATCCGCCCGGCGCCTTGCCGTCCTCCAGCGCGGCGCAGGCGGCCGCGATGGCCCCGCAGGAGTCGTGGCCGAGGACCACGACCAGGGGGCAGTCCAGCACACTGACCGCGTACTCGATGCTGCCCAGCACCTCCGTCCCCACGACGTGGCCCGCTGTGCGCACCACGAACAGGTCACCCAGCCCCTGATCGAAGATGATCTCGGCGGCGAGCCGGGAGTCGGAGCATCCGAACAGCACGGCGAAGGGCCTCTGGGCAGGTGCGGTCTCGGTGCGGCGCGCGGCGTCCTGGTTGGGGTGCTGGGGGGAACCCGTGACGAACCGCTGGTTGCCGGCCACCAGCATCTCGAAGGCGTCGTCGGGAGTCGTGGTCATCAGGCGTTCTGTCATGGGCTCAGCCTATGATTCGCTCCCGTGAGCCGGGCGATCGGCTCGCCTCTGCGTAGCCGTCCTGCCGTTCGCCCCGCACGGGAGGGCTGCGAGGGGACAAGCGCGAAGGTTCAGCCGCCCCCGCCGGGTGTCGTACCAGTGACGGGCGGTGGCTATGGGAGACCGAGTACGGGCGCCGAGGTGCAGCAGCCCACCCCCCGAGCGCCTCGATCGGGGGGTGGGAATGACGACGGCCCCGACGCAGGGAGCAAGGTCGGGGCCAACACCCACACGAGTCCCGCCGTGTCGGAACAGGTGCGCCGGTCGCCCTGCACAACGCCAACCCGGGCAACGCAGTCGCAGAAGGCGGTGAGCCCGTACGATCGGGGTTCCGTCACGGTTCGGGTAGGTACGGGCTGAGCTGGAAGAAACCCGATCCCACCGTCCCCGTGGCAGCCTCGGTGCGGCCTGGTGCCAGTCGCAGCTGTGCAGTGGGACAGGGCCTGCGGAGGGTGGGATTCGTCCGACTGCGCGCCTCGTCTGGCAGGTGCCCTCGATCACCTTGAGTCTGAGTCCGGTGCCCTGCGCCTGCAGGGACGCGTGCGTCTGGAAGGACTCAGATGTCTGAAAGAAACACGGTCATGCGCAGTCTGCATGACATCGGCCTGGCTGCTTGGTTCGGCGGCTCTCTCATGGGGGCCGTCGGGTTGAACGGAGCGACGCGCAACGCCGGACAGGAGCCGGCCCTCGCCTCGCGGTTCGCCAGCGCCGGCTGGGCTGCCTGGGCCCCGGTGAACGCGGCCGCGATCGGCGCCCACCTCGTGGGCGGCGCCGGTTTGCTGGGGGCCAACAGTGCCCGGGTGGCCTACCAGAAGGGCGTCGGTGCCTCCACCCTCGCCAAGACGGTTCTCACCGGAGCCGCGCTCGCTGCCACCGCCTACAGCCGGGTCCTGGGCAAGAAGATCGAACTTGCCTCGTCCCCGGACTCCGGGGATCAGGAGGCGGCCGCCGACCACCCCGTGGAACTGGACCAGGCGCAGCGCCACCTCGCAATGCTGCAGTGGGCCCTGCCGGCGCTGACCGCCGGAGTGTTGGTTCTCAACGCCCTGCACGGAGAGCAGCAGCGCCCCGAGCAGCAGAAGGCGGGCATGCTGCGCCGGGCTGCCTCACCTCTGGCCATGGCGGGCGGAACAGGTATGGCCGCCGTACGCCGTGCCAGCTACCACATCCCGATGACGGGCCGCTGCTGAGCTCACCGGCCAGGCCCGGGAGAAAACGACGGCCTGATCCTCCGGCCCGTCCCGCAACCCTGCGAGCCGGCTGCGAGCTGCCCGCCGGCCAGGGGACGACCAGCCCACTGTCCGCACCGGACATCATTCACGCAAGGAGAGATTCCATGCCCAGAGCAACCACGCCCAAGGTGACGCAGCCCGTCACGGACGACAGCATCAAGGTGCGCCAACTCAGCCACTACCAGTTCAGCTGGGTTGCCGGCGAACCCGCTGCCCGAGGCACCCTCACCCTGCAGCTCGTACTCGACGAAGGCGCCTGGGAAGAAGTGCTGACCGTCGACACCGACGACGCCGACGTCCTCCAGGACCTCCTGCGCAACACACCGACCGTGCACTACGACGTCAGCCGCCGCACTCTGATGTTCGGGGTCACCGCCGTCGGCACCTGAACAGGCAACACCCAAACTCGGCACGCGTGCGGCCGAGCCGCTCCCATCGGCTTCGGCAGGTCCTCGTCTCCGTCGTGGTTCACGACGGCCCTGGCACGGATGGGCCGGGGCCGTCGCGACGGACCGCGATGTCCTGCGCCAGTAAGTGGCTGTGGTAGCGCGGGCCGGTGGCTCCGGCCACTCGCGTCTGAACACGCCCTCATGCTTACTGTCACGCTCCAGACCAGGTCGGCTTGGAGCGCAAAATGCCTGATCACGCTACGTCTGTGTCCCACTCGACGGCCTTGAGGCGGTTCTTGAGCCGGTAGCTGGGGCCGTTGATGGAGATCACTTCGCAGTGGTGGAGGAGTCGGTCCAGGATGGCGGTGGCGCCTTGGGCCGGTGCGTGTTTGCGGGAACCAACCACCGCAGCTCGCCTCGTCGGCCACGGCGTCCGTCGCGCCCCGCAGTCCGGGACGGCGGGCACGAGTTTTGAAACGTCCCATGAAACAGAGAAAGCCCAGCGTGCACCCTTCAGGCCGGGCTGTTTCACAAGGGACCACCTTTGAAACGCGGAGGTCCTCCTTCACCACTCGTCAGCGGCCGGTCTGAGCGCCCAGGCTGCGGGACCTGCAGCTGACTCCATCGCAGAAATGCTTCCGACCGGCGCCCACGGGAGCGGGCGGCGGCCGGAACCCGGACCGGTGGGTCAGAGCTTGGTGAAGCACATGGTGTAGTCGAACCCGCGGGACGCCGTGTGCTGGATGCCGTAGTCGAAGGACGGCCCGCACTTCCTACCCTCGCCGGGCAGGATCTCGCCGGTCTTGTACTGGGCTTCCGCCGAACCGCAGTCGACGATCGTCGGCACCGGCTTGCCCTGTGGGTCCTGCACCTTGACGCAGTCGCCGACCTTCGGCTCGTGAGTCTTGTCCTCTTCGTGCTGGGCGACAGCCGCGGCTTCCTTCTTCGCCTGGCCGCCGTTGGGGTTGGTGTTGTAGTCGTACACCCAGTAGCCGACACCACCAACTATCGCCAGGAAGATGACCATAGTGAGGAGCAGCTGGAGCACGTTCCCTTGCCGCGGCCGGTTCGGTCCCCCAGGCGCCGGCTGCTGGGGCTGCCCATAGGGCTGCTGGTAGGACGGCGGTGTTGACATGGTGACCCCCATGGATCAGATACGGCAAGGGAAGGGTCGCAGCGACGACCATGCGCAGGCTACCCTCTGTGACTTACGGCCGATCAGCGGCCTTGGCGTTCCCAACTGCGATGTGCAGGCGCAGCGGTTGGCCGAAGCTCGGTGCTCGGGAAGACGTGGAGCCCGGGCGCCGACGCCAGGTGCGTGATGACCAGTTCCACCGGGGCAAGGCGTAGCCGAGGGACTCGGCCAGCTCCCGGTCCCCGCCCGTCAGCGTGGCGTACGTCGTGGCCGGCCCGCGCTATCCGCCCCAGACGACCTCGTCGCTGTCGCGGCGGATCATCACGATTCCTCCGGTGGACCGCTCTCCCGGCTGTGACGTTCCAGGGACCCCACGCCTCCTTCAGACCACCTGGACGGGCCAGGCGCCCCGGGACCGGTTCTCCGGACCCCCGCGGAGCCCGAAGCGTTCGACCTCCCGGAAGGAACGGGAGCGAACCGCCAGGGCATGGTCCACCACACCCGAGGACGCTGAATGCCTATGCAATTCCAGCCGAATTGGTGGACAGGGCAACGGTGTGACCTTCAGTGAATGGGGACAGGTGTTCGGTGACGAGGTCCTGGTCACCGCCATCCTCGCAGCCTAGTAGTTCATGTGGTCGACAATGAGCGCATGGACGTCCCTGAGCTGCTCGAATCAGCTTCCCTGCTGGTTCCGGAAGAGACCGCCACCGAGAACGACCTCACGGTGCGAGACATCTGGGACTACCTCGTCCACGACGAGTGGGAGATCGCCCTGGGCCTGCTGGAGGAGCTCGGGGACGCTCGCTCGCTCCCTCTGGCGTTTTGGGAGAAGCTCGCCGAAGCGGCCGAGCAGCTCCGGCTTGAGCGGAGCGCGGCCTGGTGCCAGTGGCGGTGCTCCGAGATCCGCAACGGCGTGATCCGGGCCGATCTGGCACTCCGTCCTGTCGCTGAGGCGCGACGCACCACGGCAATCTCCGGCGCCGGAGTTCTGCGACCCATGTGGGACATCGGACACCTCTCACCGACCGGTGGACGTGCGGTCAGCATCGCCGCGCTCTGGGTTGAAAACATGCCCGTTCTGGAGCCCGGCGGGCGAGCCACGGTTCGCCTCGTGCCCCTCACCCCCTCCCACTGGACGCACCTCCAGCCCGGTCAGCAGATCACCATGCACGAGGACCGGACCGTGGCCGGCACCGCAGTCATCCTGGAGGTTCATCGCCCTGCCACCGCCGTGCCCGCGGGATGACGTGACCGGCTCACAGACTCCCTGCTGGTGCACGTATCTCCGTACTTGATGGAGCACTCACAGGAGTACCCCGACACCTGAGCGAGTGCGAACGCGGCAAGGTCCAGCAGCAATTCGGGCAGGGGGTGCAGGCTGCCGCCGCCTACGCTCAGCAACTCGCTGAGGTCTGTGGTGGGGGGTGACAGGTGGAATGCGCCCGTGTCATTCAGTGCTTCACCGCGAGCGGCGGCGCGTGGTCGGCCGGGGACGTGGCCGTGTGCGGCACCTGCCACGCCGACGACGTCGCCCGCGAGGAAGCCGCCGCCGAAGCTGACCGCCTTCAGGCCGCCACGCCGCCGGAGCCAACGTGGCCAGTGACCGATCCGGCCCGGGTGGTTGCATGGACCGGTCACGGCGCTGACGTGCCGTTTGACCGATCGGGGGAGGTGGATCGGTCATGCTCGGCGCGCCGACCGGCCACCGGTCACGGGCCCGAGGGGTGGGCAAGCCCCACCGGGGAGGCGAAGTGGAGCAGGGCGGCTTCGGCGGCGGCCTGTGGGTCGTCGTCCTGGTCCTCGCCGTCGCCCTCGCCGCCGGCCCCGACGATCTTCCCATCGTCATCACGCCGGACGTGGACCTTGTGCTTCCCGCTCGTGAGTGCGCGCGAGGCGAGCTGCTCGACCAGACGTCCATCGTGCGAACGCAGGCCCTGGAGGACCGCTACCAGAGGGCGGAACGAGGCGCTGGCGACCATGTCGGTCGGGTCCTCGTTCGGCTCTCCAGGAAGACCGGCACGATGATCCGCGCGCCGGCAAGACAGCAGTGCTCCAGGTACCCCAGTCCGACGTGCCGCCCACCAAGAGCGAGGCGAAGCACCTGCGCACCACCCTCCCCGACGGCACGTTCCTGGACACGGCCACGACCGCGAACCGGCTGGCCTTGCTGGAGATCACCGGCGTCCCTGGCCCGCCCGCCACGCCGCACTGTGCGGGTCGGTGATGACGTGCGCTACCTCAAGTAATCCTCTGAAGGCCGTCCAATCGATGGACAGCCTGTTGATCAGTTGCCTAGTTTCATTGCCTGATCATCCGCCAACTCGGCGGATAGTACGGGGGAGTTCAACCATGAGATTGTCTCGAACAGCTGTGGGCGTGCTGGGTGCAGCCGGAATCGTTGCTTCATCACTGATCACGGCCCCCACCGCACAGGCCGCGAGCGGTGGCGGCTGTGCCCAGTACTCGGAGGGGTACGAGCGGGCCACCTACGTGGACTGGAAGTCCTGCCTCAGCGCTCCGCGGGCGGGCATCGGACGTCCTGACGCCTACGTCACGCTGCGCTCCGGGCACCCCGCCTGCAAGATCGTCGTCCGGGTGCTGCGCACGGGCGACTCGAAGGTGATGTCGACGAAGACCTACAACTGCCCCTCGGGCGGAATTCGGATGCAGCGCTTCGCGGCACCGGACTTCCGCGGTGACAATGCTGTGCCCGGCAGGGCGTACGCGACTTACACGTCCATCATGTGGACCGGCAGCCAGACGGGGACCATGCCCCTCAAGAGCCCCTGGCTGAAGCTGCCGTAGGTATAGCGCGCCTACTCCGGCAACCACGAGGCGGCACGGGCACGGGCTACGGCCCGGCTCGTGCCGCGGTCCCGCGGGCCGTGCTGTCCGAGCAGGGTGGCGCTGCGCCGCGAAGCCTTTCGGCTTCCGCCTGGGCCGCCCCCTGGAGATCACACGCGGTGACCGCCGGAACTCAACCGCTTCCGCGGCCAGCACCTTCGCATCACTCACCGCGCGACCATGCCAGACCTCAATCACCCGGCCCGACTACTTACCCAGCGTCATGACTCGTGGGCATCCGCCCTGAATACGCAACACCGATGCGGGCCTGCCAAGCCCAAGACCGGAACCGCCCTACCCGTGCACCACCTCTCAGTTCGGGGGCCTGATCGGGGACTATGTCCAGACCGTCATCCGGGGAGATGACTGCTGCCTTGCCGCGGCCGCGGGCCTGCCGGCCCTTGTCGAGCTTGAGCGGCTTGAGGGCCTTGCGGGCGGCCCGAGCCGAGTCGCACCGTGCCACCACATCAGCCGAACTGATGGAGAAATCCGACCAGTTCTTCCGGGACCTGTACGGGGAGAGGTTCGGCTGGCCATACTCGTGGAGACCCCGGAGAACCGGGCAACGATCTGTCGGAGGCAACGTGAAGATCACGATCGAGGGTGCGGACAAGGCCTTCGCCGAGAAGCTGGTCGCACTCGCCGCTGCGCACGACGCGGAGCTGACCGTCACGACCGTCGACACCAACTGGACCGTCGACCGGGCCGAGCGCTACCTCCGCAACCTGACCGCCGGCGCCCGCCGGTTCGCCGAGCTGGTCATCCTCGACGGCAACGGCTACATCGACGCCGACCAGCTGCGCAGCACGCTCGGCAAGCTCAACGGCCCGACCGTCGCCCTGTCCCGCGCGATCCCACGCGGGGTACGCGAGGGCTGGTGGCCGGAGGGCATCAGCGCCCCGATCAGCCCGGTATGGGACCCGGACAACCCCAGCTGGCACAAGAACATCGCCTACCAGATGGACCAGGAGAACGTCCTCGTCTTCCGGGACGCCCTCGCCCGTCTGGGCGTTGCCCCCGCCCCGTCCTGGGGCGGCGACGACGTGCCGTCCGCGTTCGACCTGCCCCCGGGCTGGGGAGCCGGTGACGACGTACCCCGCGCCCTCCTCGACGGCCCCGGGTAAGAGCCCAGGTGAGAAGGGGGTTGCGCGGCTAACCCTGCCGTCCTTGATAGTCGGCGCGGCCCGCCGGACAGGCGGACCACACCGACCGCGAAAGGCCCGTCGTGTTCCCCGAACTGCTCACCGACATCCTGTCCGGCGCACTCATCGCAACCTGCTCCACCGCACTCCTGGCCGCAGCCACCACCGCTCCTCGCCGGCTGCGGAACCGCTGGACTGCACGTGGTCAAGTCCCCGCGACCGCTGCCCCGTCCGAGGGGGCACGCATGCTCCGCCGGTACACCCTGCTCCGCACCAGCGGCCCGGGCCGGTACGACACCACCCGGCCGGGCGGCACCGTCATCACCCACCACGTCGACGGACGCACGCAGCGCTTCGAGCTCACCGACGTCCCGCTCGGCGACGGCACGTACGCTGCCGAGCCCGTCGACTGATTGAGGAGTCACAGCCGTGACTCAAGACACCACCACGAAGAGGGAAACCGCTATGCAGTCACTGCGCGCCTACCTGCGGCCTACGCGGCCGGTGACGTCGACCGTGAGGAGATGATCGCGCGGATGGCGGCCCGGCCGTTGGAGGAGACCCAGCACGACCCCGCGCACACCCTCCCGGCCCACCGGGACAACCGGGACCACCCGGCGCGGGCAAGGGGGCCTCGCTCGGGATGCTGCATGCCCGCCAGGGCGACGGCACCGAGCTGGGCCAGGCACTTGCCCAGGTACACGGCGCCGATGTCGACGACTGCGTCGTCCTGGGCGCCGATGCCTTGAAGGAAGCCATCATCCGGCACGACGGAGCCCCCTCTCTGTCCCCGGTGGTCTGCGTCTCGCGCCGGCCGAGCTCGCGCCGCTCGTACACCGGGAGAGCCGGGCGGTGTCCAGCGGCCTCCCTGCAATCCGCCGGATCGTCATCACCAACCGCGCTGGCAGTGATCTCTACGTCAATGAGCGTGACCCGGCGGGCCGGTGGAAGAACCTCCGTCGAAGCGGTGGCTGAAGTGTGGGCCTCTGATAACTCCGACAGCAGGGAGCGTTTCTTCCGATGACCGCACAGCCCGCCCGCCCTGAGCGCAGCGGTCCCGAGACCGCCTCGGTCATGGATGTCTCGCCGTTCACGCCTTCTCTCGTCAAAGCGGTGTTCAGGGACGTGACCCCGATGCACGTCTCTCGGTCGGCCACGTGGGCCGCCGCATCGGTGACGCGGACAGTGCTGACGGAGATCATCGATGGCGCGAGGAGAGCGGCGGCGGAGGAGGCCCGGAAGAAACTGACTCCCGGGGACCTTCTCTCGGCGATCGACCGGAACGTCGAGCTCGAGGTGGGGCACAAATGGTACGACCACAGCCCGACGTTCAAAGGTCTGACCGGTGTGCAGTGCGACGCCGAGGGTGTCATCGGGCCTCCTCATCAGCGCAGCAGGTCGCGCAAACCGAGTGCTGTGGTCGGCGCCCACAGGTTCAAGGCCGGGGTCAAGAAGCTGCTGTGGAGCCAGGGGGCGACGGCCGTCCCGGCGATGGTCCGCGACCTGGACGGAATCGCGAGCGTGTTCCTGACGGACCTCGCCCGGGACGCGGCCATGGTCGTCCGCGAGGGCGGGGTCAAACGTTTCGGTACGGTCACCCTCGTGATGTCGGTCGAACCGGCCCCACCCCCTTTCCACAAGGATTTCCCCCGGGCCCTGTCCGCCCGCAGGGGGGACAGGCGGACCATCGGTAGGGATGACATCCTGGCCGCCACCACGATTCAGTTGTTCGGCGAGAACCTCCGGCAGCGAGCCCTCACCGAGGCACGCGAGGCGACACAGAACACTTCGGCCGGCTGAGGGGTGCGACCAACAGCCTGCCTGCACCCTCATCTGCTACCGGGTGGGGGTTCCTGGGGCGGCGGCGGGAGGTGGAGACCTTCAGCTTTGACTCGGGGGGTCGGTCGTGGAGAACGCCGGCGGGGCGGCGTGTGCCGACTTGGGGTCGGGTGACGCCGCCCTGGGCGGGGTGGGGTGCGGGGGGCTTGGGGCGGTTACTTCGGGTCGCTGTTGAACTTCGAGGCAGACCAGAAGTAGCCGAGGGTGGTGAGGGCCAGGCACCAGGCGACCGCGAGCCATCCGTTGTGGCCGATCCCGGTGCCGAGGAGCAGGCCGCGCAAGGTCTCGATGGCCGGGGTGAAGGGCTGGTACTCGGCGATGGGCTGGAACCAGCCCGGCATCGCGTCGACCGGGACGAAGGCGCTGGAGATGAGCGGCAGGAAGATCAGCGGCATCGCGTTGTTGCTGGCGGCCTCGGCGTTCGGGCTGATCAGGCCCATCCCGACGGCGATCCAGGTGAGTGCCAGGGCGAACAGTGTCAGCAGCCCGAGCGCCGCCAGCCATTCCAGGGTTGTGGCGTCCGTGGAGCGGAAGCCGATGGCTACGGCGACGGCGCCCACGAGGACCACGCTGGCGAGCGATTGCAGCACGCTGCCGATGACGTGGCCGATGAGGACCGAGCCGCGGTGGATCGCCATGGTGCGGAAGCGGGCGATGATCCCTTCGGTCATGTCGTTGGAGACGGACACCGCGGTCCCGATGGTGGTGCTGCCGATGGTCATGAGCACCAGGCCCGGGACCAGGTAGGCGATGTACTCCGAGCGGTCGCCGCCGCCGATGCCCGCGCTCATCACGTCGCCGAAGACGTAGACGAAGAGCAGCAGGAGCATGATCGGCGTGAGGAGGAGGTTCAGGGTGAGGGACGGATAGCGCCGCGCGTGGAGGAGGTTGCGCCGCAGCATCGTGGACGAGTCGCGCACGGCGAGGGCGAGAGAGCTCATCGGACGGACTCCTTGGGCTGGCTGGGCAGGGTGGGCTGGCTGCGCTGCTGGTCGGTGCCGCCGGTGAGGGCGAAGAACACGTCGTCGAGGTCGGGGGTGTGCACGGTCAGCTCGTCCGCCTCGATCCCGGCCGAGTCCAAGTGGTCGAGGACGGCGCGGAGTTCGCGTTGGGTGCCGTCGCTGGGGATCTGCAGGGTGAGCGAGTCGTCGTCCCGGGTGCCGCGGAGGGTGGAGGCGGCTTCCTGGTAAACGGAGGGGTCGGAGAAGCGGAGGCGGACGTGGCCGCCCGGGATCAGCCGCTTCAGTTCCTCTGCTGTTCCTTCGGCTGCGATCCTGCCGTCGTTCAGTACGGCGATGCGGTCGGCGAGCTGGTCGGCCTCCTCCAGGTACTGGGTGGTCAGGAAGACGGTCACGCCACCGGTGACCAGCTCGCGGATGATCTGCCACATGTTGTGGCGGGAACGGGGGTCCAGGCCGGTGGTCGGCTCGTCGAGGAAGATGATCCGCGGGCTGCCGACCAGGGTCATGGCGATGTCGAGACGGCGCTTCATGCCGCCGGAGTAGGTGGAGGCGGGCTTCCGCGCCGCCTCCGTCAGGTCGAAGCGCTCCAGGAGTTCGGCCGCGGTGCGGCGGCCCTCGCGCCTGGACAGATGGTGCAGGTCCGCCATCAGGAGCATGTTCTCCTCGCCCGTGATCAGACCGTCGACCGCCGAGAACTGCCCGGTGACACCGATCGCGGCCCGTACGGCCTGGGGGTCGGCGGTCAGGTCGTGACCGCCGACGTGCAGGTCGCCTGCGTCTGCGGTGATGAGGGTGGAAAGGATTTTGACGGCGGTGGTCTTGCCGGCGCCGTTCGGGCCGAGGAGGGAGAAGACCGTGCCGGCCGGGACCGTCAGGTCGATGCCGTCGAGCACGACCTTGTCGCCGTACGACTTGCGCAGACCCTTCGCCGCGATGGCTCCGTTGGTCATGTCGGTGCTCCTTCTTGTGGTGTCAGAGGCTGCGGGCGGTGATGTCGCCGTAGGCGGTGGTCGCGTGGATGTTCAGGCCGGCGGTGGCGCCCTCGGTGTTGTTGAGCGCGTTGCGGATCCGGCCGTGGGAGGTGCTGGCATCCAGGGAGGCGCAGACGCCGCGGGCCGCGCCGACCGAGATGTCGCCGGCCTCCGTGCGCAGGGTGACGGTGCCGCGCACGGCCTCGGCGATGTGCAGGTCGCCCTTCTGGGTGCTGATCTCGGCGGGGCCGCTCAGGCGGCCGAGCGAGATGTCGCCGGCCATGAGGGCGAGGTGGGCGCTCGCCGTCTCGTCGAGCTTGACCGAGCCCTGCGCGCCCTCGAAGGTGACCTCGCCGAGGCGGCCCACGCCCCGGAACTCGGCGCTGGCCGTCTTCGCCTCGATGCGGGAGTCGGCGGGCAGCTGGACGGTCACTTCGACCGAGCCGGCGGAGCCGAGGATCCGGTTCTTCGCCGGAGCGGCCCCGATCCGCAGGACCCCGTCGCCGAATTCGACCGTGATCTGCTCGGCAGCCTTCACGTCGCGGCTGTTCGAGGCGTCCGCGGGCAGGACCTCGACCGTGGTGTCGGCCCGGTCGGCCGCGATGAACCGGATGCTTCCCGCGGGGATGTCCAGGACGGCGGAGATCGGGGCCGGGGTGGCGAACTTCTGCATGGTGCTCTCCTTGAGCTCGTTTCTTTCTGACGTTGGAAACGCTACGTTGCCTTCATGGATTGCGCAATCCATTCGTTGCGTTCGAGTTGCTTTTTACCAGCTCAGACGGCTTTAAATGTTGCAATGGATAGAAAATTAATGCAACGTGGGGTGGGTCAGCGTTGCAATAGAGTGCGAGTGAACGCTATGCTGAGGGCACCTTGGAGACGAAGGAGACCGCAATGCCGGGAGGCAGGCTCACCCAGCAGGAACGCCAGCAGATCGCACTGGGACTGGCCGACGGCCTCGCCTACGCGGAGATCGCCAGACGCCTCGACCGGCCGACCTCGACCATCACCCGCGAGGTGATGCGCAACGGCGGCCCCACCGCCTACCGCGCCGATCTGGCCCACCGCGCCACCGAACACCGCACCCACCGCCGCAAGCAGGCCGCGCCCCAGGGAGCGGAGCCACCCCCGCAGGCCCACGGACGGGACGCCGAGGCCGTGCGCGAGTACGAGGAGGTGTTCACCACCGTCCTCATGGCCTCGGGCATGCCCAAGATGATGGCCCGGGTACTGACCTGCCTCACCCTCACGGACGCCGGCAGCCTCACCGCATCCGAGCTCGTCCAGCGCCTTCAGGTCAGCCCGGCATCCGTCTCCAAAGCCATGGCGTTCCTCGACAGCCAAGGCCTCGTCCGCCGGGAACGCGACGAACGCCGCCGCGAGCGCTACGTCGTCGACGACGACGTCTGGTACCAGGCGATGATCGCCAGCGCCCGCTCCAACGACCAGCTCGTCGAGACCGCACGGCAGGGCATCGGCATCCTCGGTGCCGACACCCCCGCCGCGAACCGTCTCGAAAACATCGCCCGCTTCCTCGACTTCGTCGCCGAGAGCATCACCCGTGCCGCGGAGCAGGCCCGGGAGATCCTCCATACGAAGGCGAAGACGTCCGGCACGTCCTGAGGGGCCGCCGTACGTGCCCGGGTGGCCGGGGTCCGCCGGGGTCCGGCACCATGGGCGGCACCATGGACTGCACCTTCTGTCATCTGATCCGGGACGACGCCGCCCGATGGGTCGTACGAGGGCCCGAGGCGAGTGCGTTCGCTCCGCTGGACCCCCTCGCGCCCGGGCACACCCTCGTGGTTCCGACGTCCCACTGGGCGGACGTCTTCGATACTCCTCCGGAGGTGTTGGCGCACACGATGGCTCTGGTCCAGCGCCTCGCCGGAATGATGCGGACGGTGCTGGGGGCGGGGGGCGTGAACATCCTGAACGCCAGTGGCCCCGGCTCGGAGCAGTCGGTACCGCACCTCCACTTCCACGTGGTGCCCCGCTGGCCGGACGACGGCTTCTCCACCTGGCCCGCCGAGCGGTCCCGTCAGCGGGTCGTCGGCGACCCCGTCAGCCGGCTCGCCGATGCCATGGCCGGCACCGGGAAGAGAGCATGACGCGGGCCCGTCCGGAAGACCGGACGGGCCCGAGTGCTCTACAGGTCGTGTCAGTTGCCCTGACCGTGGGCGGCCAGGAGCCGTTCCAGGAGGACGCCGCGCTGTGCTTCGTCCATCTTCTCGAAGACGAGGTCGGCGACCGCGTCACCGTCGTTCCACGGCACCCTGGGCAGTTTGCGGATGTCCATCACCCACGGCTCGTCGCCCGGGGCGGAGCCGTCCGCGTCGTCGTGGTCCGCGTGCGGTTCCGCCGAGAGGGGTTCTTCCTGCACGGCAGCGCTGAAAGCGGTCTCTCGGGTCGTGGGCAGGTCCTCGGAGGGGCGTGCCGGGGGTACGGCCGTCGCCGGGGTGCTTACGCCGTAAGCACCCTGCGGGGGTGCCGGGGTGCTTACGGCGTAAGCACCTTGCGGGGGTGCCGGGCGGCGTTCCTTCTTCTCCCTGCGCTCGGCCAGGGCCAGGTTCGCCGCCTCTTCCTGCTGCTCGCTGGGCATCTGACCCACCCGGCGGGCCACTTCGACGGGCAGGGTCCGGTCCTCCACGGCCTGCTTGAGGTCCGGGGTGAGCTTGAGCAGGGCCATGCGCTGGGTGACCCAGCCGCTGGACTTGCCCAGGGCCCGGGCGACGGCCCGCTGGGAGCCGTGGACGCCGACGAGGCGGTGGAGGGCCTTGGCCTCGTCCAGGGGGTCGAGGCTCTCGTGCTGGACGGCGGCGATGAGGGCGGTCTCCAGCAGGGTGTCCGCGTCCTCGGCGAAGGAGTCGTCCACGTGGACGGGCACGTCGTCGAGTCCCGCCTGATTGGCTGCGGCGAGGCGCCGGTTGCCGTCGACGACGACGTACTGGGCGTCGGCGAGCGCTTCCTCGTGCCCGGGGTGCGCCAGGAGGAAGGCGGCTCGGGTGACGACGGTGAGGGGCTGGATGACTCCGCGGGCGGCGAGGCTGTCGGCTAGCTCCTCGACCTCCTTGAGCTCCTCGCGCGGGTTGTACGGATTGTGCGCGAGGGCCAGGAGGGGAAGGCGCCCCGATTCCGGGACCTCGGAGGTGGACGCCGCAGCCGAGGCCTCCGGGTTGGCGAACCGGGCGAAGGCGGCCGCACGGCTGCTGATCGGCTGGGCCACCGCGTCGAACGTCGCCGACTCCCCCAGCATGTCCGCCTTGCTCATGTCGCCTTCACCGCCCGGGCGATCTTCCGCATCTGGTGCGACTGGTCGCAGTCGGGCGCGTAGTCCAGGAGCGGCAGCTGCTTGCGTACGGCTTCGCGCTGCTCCTTGAGGTCGGGTACGACCGCCAGGACCGGGGGAGTGCCGAGGGACTTCCACTTCTCCAGGGAGGAGGTGGCGATGTAGCCGCGGCGGGAGTCGAACTTGTTGACGACCAGGCCGATCTGCTCGATGGCGATGTCGTAGTCGCGGGCCAGGGAGTCGGTCTGCTGGATGAGCATGCCGTACGCCTGTGCGGAGGTGTCCTCGGCCTCGACGGGGATCACGAGACCGGAGGAGCCGGGCTTCTCGTCGTCGCGCTGGCGGGCGTAGAAGAGCGCGGCGTCCATGGCCAGCCCGAGGCTGGGCGGGGAGTCGATGACGATGACGTCGAAGTGCTCTTCGACGGGCGTGAGCGCCCTTTCGAGGGTGGCTTCGCGCGGGCCGCGGAAGACGGTGAGTCCGGAGTCGAGGAGGAAGGCGTCGAACGCGGCGGGGAGGATCCGCAGGCGGCCGCCGAACCGGGCACCCCCTATGGCCACGGTCAGGTCGAGCAGCGAGTGCTTGACCTGCTCGCGGTGGAGCATGTGGGTGATGAGGCTCTCTTCCCCGGCCGGGATCGCCTTGAGGCCGAGTTGGTGGGAGAGGTGACCCTGCGCGTCGTAGTCGACCAGCAGGACCCGCAGGCCGCCGGCCGCCGCCTCGATCGCCGTGGCGAGTGCTTCGGCGCCGGTCTCGGCGGGGCCTTCGGCGAGGGCCTCGGCCAGGCCCGCCGACACGGCGGTCTTGCCGACTCCGCCCTTCTGGTTGCAGACGACGATGCGACGCGTGACCCGTCGCGCGTCGGCGGCCGGGTGTTCCGCGAGCCAGAGCGCGACCGACTGGGCCAGCCCCTGGATGTACGAGACGCCGCGGTCGCGGCAGTCCTCCTTGAAGGCGTCGTAAAGGCCTTCGGGGAGGAAGGTGCCGAAGGACGCGGCGCCCGCTGTGTTGACGGTGGGAAGCTGGTCCGTGCAGCTGCGCCAGGCCTGGATGCCGGCGGTGACCGCGTCCTGCATGTCCGTCTGCAGTTGGGCTGCGCGGACCTTGAGTGCCTGCTGGAGATGGGCGGGCAGCTTGGAGACCAGCTTCTCCCGCTCGCCTCCCGGGTTCGGAGATGACATGCACGGCAGCATACTGCCGCCGGGGTGAGTTCTTGGTGTGCTGTTCGGCGTGTTTTGCCTGCGGGTTGCGTTAGTTCACTTGCCCACGGGCTGGACCGGCCGTCTGAACTGGGGTGCAGGCCTCTTCGGTTGCGCGGTCTGTCCCGGATGCGTAGGTCCGAAGACGGCCCGTATGACGGGCCGTTGGGTCGGTGGCGGGCCTCAACTTCTCGGGAGGACAGGAGGCTCGGGTGCTTACGGCGTAAGCACGTGCCCCACGGATCTGCGGCGCCGGGGGATCGGCGGCGGTCCGGTGTCGCCGTCGTGCTCCGGGTGCTTACGCCGTAAGCACCCGTGGCGGTGTCGGGCCGTCTACGCCTCCCAGTCCCCGGTGTCGACGTACCCGGGCGCGCCCGTGCGGCGGGCGGCCGTGAGCGCTTCGAGCCGTGCGTGGGGCCGGCCCGGCATCAGGTCCCGCCACTGCGGCACGGTGAGGGCGTGGACCTCGTCGTGTTCGTCCCGGGCCGGGTGCTCAGCGGCCACTCCTTGCCCGGCAGTCCGAAGACGGCCGCCAGCAGGCGCGGCGGGCCGGGTACGACGAGTCCGGTCTCCTCCCGGCACGCGCGGACCGCGGTCTGCCAGGGCCGTTCGCCGGGGTCGGCGACGCCGCCGGGCCACTGCCGGGGGTGGGCGCTGGTGTGGGTGGCGGGCAGCTGCACGGGACGGTCGTCCTCGTCCGTGAAGAAGACGGCCCCGAAGCCACCGGCCTTCGGCAGGGTCGCGGTGAACTCCTCGGGGGACAGCCACGGCGTGGTCGTGGTGCGCTCCTGTGGGCCAGCTCGGCCCGCGGAGGTCATCCGTCTCCGGCGGCGGTCTCGCGGGCGCGGACGAGGGTGCGGGGACCCTCCTCGGGCTCCGTCACGGTCAGGAACTCCGTCCTGGAGAACAACTCCACCCCGGGGACGGCGGAGCCCTCTACCGGAGCGACGGGACCGTCGACCTCCTCGACGTCACCGTCCGCTCCAACTCGAATGGGCTCCATGTCCGCAGGAGTCGCCTCCTGAAACAACACCGCCGCGACCCCGGCGGCGCGCTCTTCCTGACGTCTCCGACCGTGGTCGACAGCGCCGTCGTCCAGGGGAACACCTCGCAGGAGGGCAACGGGGCGCTGCCTGCGCCGCGACCAGCGGGACCGGTCGGGGGGCGTGTCCTTCCAGCGCAGTCGGATCACCGAGAACGAGGCGTCCGGCAGCGGTGCAGGCCTTTTCGTCGACGCGGGCGCACGGGTCAACCTGACCGGCACCCAGGGCGTCCGCGATCGCGCCGTATCGGCTGCCGAGGGCGTCCACCACGCCGGAACCGTCACGATCACCGGCAACGTGCCCACCCACTACGCGGGCGGCCCCAACCCCGTACCCGGCTGCGGTGGGTCCGGCCGGTCGCTCAGGGACGGGCGGGCCGTTCGGCTCCCGGGCACTCGTGCTCGGGTACGACACGCACCGAGATGAGTACGGCGACTCACGCCCCAGCGGCGGCCGGCACCGACGATGAAGATCGAAACCGTCGAGACCGGGGAGACCGTCCATGCTCAGCCGCACCGCCGCCACGCTGGTGCCCCTCTTCGGGCGCCTGTCGGTGACCACCGACCCCGGTGCCGCGCTCACGCCGGGCAGCATCCTCGCCGCGAACCACACCTCGCTCGCGGACCCGGCGATCGTGCTGGCCGCGCTGCACCGGCTCGGCGTGGAACCGGTCGTCATGGCGGCCGCCGGCCTGTGGCGGATCCCGCTCCTCGGCCGCGCCCTCACGGACGGGGGCCACATCCCGGTGTTCCGCAGGGACCAGCGGGCCGCGGCGGCCCTCGATGCCGCCGCGGAGGCCCTGGAACGGGGTCGGCTGGTCCTCATCTACGCCGAAGGCGGCCTGCCGCTCCGCAAGGACGCCTCCGAGGCCGCGCCCGCCACCTTCCGCAGCGGCCTCGCCCGCCTCGCCGAGCGCACCGGCGCTCCCCTGGTCCCCGTGGGGCAGGCCGGGGCCCGCCGCATCACCTCCGGGAGCGCCGTCAAGCAGTTCGCCGGACTGGCCACCGCACCGTTGCGCCGACCGGAGCTTCACGTCCACGTGGGTACGCCGCTGCGGCTGACCGGCGACCACCGGGAACGTACGGCGCGGGCCAGGACCGCGGTGACCCTCGCTTGGCGGACGGCGGCTGCCCGCCTGGGTGAGCCCGCCGCGCTGGCCGCCTAGATCTCAGTTCCTGGGGGCCTCGCCCTACAGGCAGTCGGGCCGTTCTTCGCGCCCCGCGCTCGGTCCCTGGTCCCTGAGCCCGCTCCGGGCGGCCCCCTCCCTCGGTCCCTGGTCCCTGAGCCCGCTCCGGGCGGCCCCCTCCCTCGGTACTCCCTCCCCGGACAGGGGGACTGAAGGCCGGTTCGGACCCTTCGGTCCCTGTCCCTTCAGTCCAAACACAAACCTGCAGTTCAGGGGCTTGCTCTCGGTCGGACAGGGACTAAAGGGACTGAATTTGCTAGTTATGAGCTACCCAGGCTTTACCAGTAGTACTTACGCGGGCGCATACACGCACGCACGTAAAGGCTGGAAGTAGTGATTCTGAGTCCCTTCAGTCCCTGAGTCCCTGGGGAGACCTCTCTGACCTGCAGGTTTGTCGAGGGACTGAAGGAGTAGGGACTGAAGGGGGATCGGGTCCGTTCAGTACCTGGGGTGGTGGACCGGGCTCTGGGACCGTTCTGGGAGCCTCGGCAGGGTGCAGGGACTGAAAGGGACTTACCGAGGAGTGACCGGCGGGTCGCCGCTCTCCTGGCAGGTTTCTCCGGAGGAGGACCGAGCGGGAGGACCGACCGAGGAGCAACTGCTCCCGCAGGCCGGGAGGGACTGAGTCCGCTTAGCGCGACACGCCCGGGGATGTACCAGCTTGGAAGAAGGAACCTTTCCGGAGGAACCGGGTGAGAACTCCAGGGACCGAGGGACTGAAGGGACTGAACTCTCGATACCGGTGCTATTTCACTCCGAGCCGACACAGTCTCTGGGGTAACCTCCGGCATAGTGAATCTTCAGTCCCTCTGGTCCCTGAGGCGCGAGGTAAACGCGCACGTCAGGGACCAGGCCGGGGGCCGGAGGATCTGTCCCTCACAACGCCTCAAGGAAGAGCCAGTGCCTGCCTATTCCGAGTACCCGCCGCAAGAAGTGCGCGGCGGGACGGCACTGGACGTGGCGACCTGGCTGGCCCTGCGCGGCTACCCGGTCCACCCCCTGGCCCCGGGGACCAAGACGCCCGCCCCGAACTGCCCCGACTGCCGCAGCGCACAGCACTCCCCGCAGGACTGCCCGTGCCGTGCCCAAGGGCGTTGGTGCCACGGCTTCCACGCGGCCACCACGGACCTCGGCACGCTGCGGCAGTGGTGGCAGGCCGAACCCGACTTCGGGATCGGCGTCTCCTGCGGGCCTGCCGGGCTCGTGGTCATCGACGTCGACGACCACGCCGAGTCCCTGCCCGACCGGCAGAAGCTGCTGCCGGGGATCCCCGTCCACGAGCGCGTCGACCTGACCGGACTGCAGAGCGGATTCGACACCTTGGCGCTCCTGGCCGCGTACCGTTCCCAGCCCGACCCCTGTGCGGACACCTCGACCCTGCGCGTCCGCACGCCGTCCGGCGGGATGCACATCTGGTACCGGGCGCCCGAGGACGGCCCGCGCTTCCGGTGTTCCAGCGGTTCGAGTTCCAAGGTCGCGCTCGCCTGGCAGGTCGACGTCCGAGCCGTCGGCGGTTACATCGTGGCGCCCACGACGCGCACGGCCGCCGGCGTGTACGAGGCACTGCCCGGAGCCCGGCTGCCCGCGCCCCTGCCTATGTGGCTGACCGCCGAACTCGCCCGCACGGGGCATGCCGTGGAGACCGGCCCAGCGGCCGGAGCGGCCCGTACGGGCCCTGAAGGGGCCTCAGGCGGCTCCGTGGCACGCCCGAGGGCTCCCCGGCCCCGGCGGGACGGACAGCGCGTCCTGGCCTCGCTCCTCGGCGACGTACGGGCCTGCGGGGCCAGCCCTGCCGGAACGGCCTTCAGCGAGAAGCTCAACCGGGCGGCCTTCACCGCCGGAGGGCTGGCCGCTGCCGGCCACCTGGACGCGGGGGAGTGCCGCCGGCTGCTGCTCGAAGCCGCCGACCATGCCCGACCCCACCAGCCACGCCGGAACGTCCTCATCGTCGAAGCAGGGCTTCGCGCCGGAAGCGACCGACCGATCCTCCCCAAGGAACGCCCATGAGCAGCGCCGGAAGCACGGGGTTCAACGCCCAGGCAGCGGCGGAACAGCTCGCCGCGTTCACCCCGGAGCCCGCAGACGGCGCGGACACCGCAGATGCCGCTGCCGCCAAGCCAGGCCGTCGCCTGCCCGCCCAGCAGGGCGGAGGTCCCGCCGCTGCGGCCCCCGCGGACGACTTCATCTCGGCCGGGCTGCTGCGCAACCTCACCGACCGGGGCAACGCCAAGCTGTTCGCCCACCTCCACCACGACCGGTTCCGGCATGTGGAGGGGCTGGGCTGGTACGTCTGGGACGAGTACCGGTGGAAGCGCACCGGCGGCGAGAAGGCCGCGATCTGGGCCGCCGGCGACATGGCGGAGGAGATGCCCAGCCACGACAGGCACGGTGTCTTCACCGACCGGGAGCTGGCCCAGCACCGCAAGCGCGCCATGTCCACCTCGGGCGTCAAGGCCATGCTCACCCAGGCCAAGGCGTCACCCGAACTCGCCCTGGACCCGGACACGCTGGACGGTGACAAGTACGCCCTGTGCACCCCGGCCGGGGTCGTGGACCTGCGCACCGGCGACCTGCACAAGCCCGACCCCACCCGGGACCTGCACTCGCGCGCCACCCACCTCGCCCCCGAGGCCATGCCCACGCCCCGGTTCCACGGCTTCCTCCACCAGACCTTCGGCGACGACGACAAGGGCAAGGAGATGATCAACTTCCTTCATCTCCTGCTCGGCTACTCCATCACCGGCGACGTGGGCGGACAGGTCCTGCCCTTCCTCTACGGCGTCGGCGCCAACGGCAAGTCGGCCCTCCTCGACGTCGTCATCAAGATCCTCGGTGACTACGCGGACGTGGCGCCTCCCGGCTTCCTCATGGAACGCGGGAAGTTCAACGAGCACTCCACCGAACTGACGGAACTCCACGGGCGGCGCCTGTTCGTCTGCAGCGAGCTCAAGCCGCACGACAAGTTCGACGAGGCCCGCGTCAAGCTCCTCACCGGCGGCGACCGCCTCAAGGCGCGCCGGATGCGGCAGGACTTCTTCAGCTTCGAGCCGACGCACAAGCTGTGGCTGCTGGGCAACCACCGGCCCGAAGTCGGCACCGGCGGCCACGCCTTCTGGCGCCGCATCCGGCTGATCCCCTTCGAGAAGGTCGTCCCCGACCACCGCAAGATCGACAACCTGGCGGAGGCGCTCGTCCAGGAGGAGGGCCCGGGCATCCTGCACTGGATGATCCAGGGGGCCAAGGCCTACCTCGCGACCAAGCCGGCCCTGACCGGGCCCAGCGTGGTCCGTAGCGCCACCCAGGCCTACGCCACCACCGAGGACCACATCGGGCGCTTCCTGGCCGAGTGCTGCACCACCGGGGTGGACCTGCCCGATCCCCGGGACCTCAAGGTGGAGCAGGGGGCCCTCTACCGGGCTTACAGTGCATGGTGTCTCGACGGGGAGGGCCTGCGCCCCGCCACCACCCGCGCGTTCGCCACACGCATCCGCGCCGAGGTCGGCGTCGCGTCACCCGGTGAGATGCTCCGCTCGAACGGGCAGAAGTTCTACCCCGGCCTGGCCCTCCTGGCCGACGAGGAGCAGACGCTGCGTGACGCGAACAGGGCGAGCACGACGTGACCGGCCGACGTGTGCCGCCGCCCCGGGGCGGGCACGCCTACGATGGACAAGGACGATGAACAGACCCACCAGCCGACGGCGGCCCCCACGGCCCTGCCGCATATCGGCATCGGCGCCGCTCGCGGCGTGGACGAACCAGGGGCCCGGAAGGGCCGACGTGAACGAGGAAGGACCCAGGCCATGAGCTCGCTACTGACAGCAAGCGATCTCACCCACGAGGACAAAGTGGTGTGGCTGGAGGATCCGGAAGAACTCGATTACGTGCGTCAGGCGCTGGACAAGACTCCCCGCCGCCGGGGGAGGCCGCGCTACCACCGCGACGGGCGCATGATCGGTTTCACCGAGCTCGGTGAAACGGCGGAAGCGGACCCCGACAGCGGTCTGCAGAAGCGGCGCGTCTTCTACCTGCTGCCCCACGACCGGGACGCGGAGCCGGGCGGCCTCTACCGGGAGGGCGCGCCGGGCGAGGCCGTCGACCCGCGCACGATCGAGCCCCGGCAGGTCGGCAGGAAGACCGAACGCTCTCAGCGAGGACTGTCCGCGCCGACGGTTGCCTGATTCGGTCCTTCGGTCCCTTCGATTCCTTCGACCCGTTCGGTCACGCGCTCGCTCCGGTCCCTCCGGGGACTCGGTCCCTCCGCCGCCTGCGTGGCTCCGTGGCGCAGCGACTCAGTCCCTCGGCACCTTGCTCCTGCGGTTTCGTTCGGGATGTTCTGCCCTGTTCGTCCTTATTTCCTGCTCATCGGATGCGGATGGCGTGGCTGAAAACCATGTGAAACGTAATGGCGAAATTCAGTCCCTTCGGTCCCTCCGGACCCTGCGGTACGAGCGGAGCCGGCGCGTGGCGGTGCGCGGCTAGAAGGCGAAGTCGACGTAGTCGATGTCGGTGAACTCGACCAGGAGCCCCTGGGCCCGGGCGCCGCCGTCCTTGAAATAGACCTCCTGCAGGCCTTCCGCCGCGATGGCGCGGAGCCGGGACTCGGTGGCGCCGGCTTCCTGGGCGGCGAGGAGACGGCTCGCGTACTCCGGCGGCAGGTGCTGGGTGATGCGGCGCATCCGGCCGTCGTCGCTCGTCCCCGGCGCGGCGGTGAAACCGAAGCGGGCGCGCGTCTCGATGACGAGTCCGGTGGTAGTGGCCGCCCGGTCCCGGGCCCGTTTGCGTACCAGGGGCTGCCAGCGGCGGCGTACCTCGGTCTCCAGGCGGGTCGCGAGGGCCGGCTTCGGCTGCTTGATCTGGTCCTTGACGTAGCGCTCGACCGTGCGCTGGGAGACGGCGAGGAGGGTTGCCACGGCTTTCGTGGACTTGAGCTGCTTCACCAGGAAGCGCATCTGTGCGCCCGCCGTCTTGGGGACGGGGCGGGTGAAGTTCTGTTCGTCGGCGCGGCTGAGGCTGTCGCTGATCTCGGGCATGGCTGGTCGCTACTCTCCGTCGGCCGCGGCGTCGTGGCCCTTGATGTGACGGGCGGGGTTGTGGCGTTCGTCGAGCATGCGGACGGCCCAGAGGAGGGGCTGGGTGCCCTCGTGCTTGACCATGCCGGGGCTGACCCCGAGACGGAAGCCTCCGGGCAGCGGCTTGCCTTCGGGGGTGCGGGGCAGGAAGTCGAGCGGGCCGGGGCCGTCGGAGAGGTAGACGGCGCAGTCGGAGAGGACGGCGATCGGGTACGTGCCTGCGGCGGTGGCGAGCTTGTTCATCTTGCGGTGCATGTTGACGCGGGCCGTGGAGATGACGGCGGCCCTGATGTCGGGGCGCCAAGTGGGGCGTTCGAGGGCGGGCCAGCGTTCGCCGGGGCGGTAGCCGGCGCCCTGAGGGCGTTCGCGGAGCTTGCCGATGCCGCCCTTGACGGTGGACTTGATCGCGGAGAGCACCGCCGTCCGCGCCGGATCCTGCTCCTTGTACGTGGTCATCGCGTCGAGGAACCCGGCCTCGGTCAGGGAGGGCGTGACGCCGAGGTCGGCCATCGTGGCCAGGTAGGCGTCGCGGAGGCGGGTGTACCAGGCGTCGAGGTACGGGCCGTGCTCCGGGCGCAGCCACGCCTGGGTGGGGCGGACCTCGTGGCCGAGCTCCTGCGCGTAGGCGAGGGTCGGGGTCGCGTACCAGGCGGGACCGGTGGGGGCCTGGCCGTGGGGGGTGAAGGGGCTGGGCAGGCGCGGGTCGAGACGCAGCCCCGAGAGGTCGGCGAGCCAGCAGCCGGGGGTCTTGGGGTCGAAGCGGGGCGCCTCGGTGTGGACCGCGGGGCCGAGGCCGACGGTCAGCCGGTTCGCGGCCGCGGCGAAGGCCATGTTCACGTCGATGCCGACGGCGTGGGTACGGGCGCACTCATCATCGGTGAGGAGCTCCGGATCGCGGATCCAGTCGTACGCCTCCTCGTCGAGGACCTGGTCCGGGGTGCGCTGGTGGGAGCGCGGGTACAGGGCCGCGACCACCGGGTGCTCGTCGGGGGCCTCCGGCGGCGCGGGGTCGACCGGGCGGGTGAGGGAACCGGCGACGGGTGCGGACTCCCAGACACCGGTGCCGGGGTTGCGGGCGGCGCGGGTGGGCGGGCGCAGGGCCGTCATGAGCTCCAGGCCGGAGACGGCGGTGGAGCCGCGGGGGGTGAGGACCCGGGTGGCGTAGCAGGTGAGCAGCTCGGCGAGTTCCGGCGCGGGCAGGGCGGCGGTGTCCTCGCCCCAGGCGCGCGGGTCGAGGGCGCCCCAGGGAAGGATCGCGAGCTGGACGCACTGGCGGGCCCCGCCCTGGGTGGGGCGGTAGATGCGGGGCCAGGGGCCGAAGCCGCGGCGGGTGAGCTGCCACTTGGCCTTGGCGAGCCGGCGCAGGACCGGGTGGTCGTCGGGCAGACGCAGGCCGCGGCGGTCGTCGAGGGTGAGGGGCAGGCCGAGGGCCTGCGTGGCCTCGGCGGTGAGGACGAGGAGCGGATCGCCGTCCTTGCCGTTGCGGTGGAGGCGGGGGGAGCGGAGCTGCGCCTCGGGGCCGAGCGCCCACGTGACGAGGTCGGGCAGGCCGGTGGTGGGGTGGTCGAGGATGAGCCCGCCGGCGGCGTGGGCGCGGCCGGAGCCGTCGAGGACGGCGAGGGGCCCGTTCCCTTCCAGGGCGGCGGATCGGCTCCAGGGGGCGGGCCGGGCAGTGGGGGAGCGTGGGGCCGCCGGGGCGTCGACGGCGTTAACGCCGTTAACGGGCGCGGCGCCGACCGGCGCCTTCGGCCGCAGCTCGGCGGGCGGGGCGCTGGTGGCCACAGCCTGCGGCGGCTCCGGCTCAGCGGCGGGGGTGCCGGTGGCGTTGACGCCGTTCATGGCTGCCGGGGCCGCAGATGCCTCCGGCTCGGCGGCCGGAGGGCGGGCGGCGTTGCCGTTAACGCCGTTAACGGCGTTAACGGTTGCGGGGGCCCCAGGCCCGTTCGGGCTCGCCTCAGAGGCAGGGGCGTCAGCGGCGTGAACGGTCGGGGGGACCGCAGGGGTCTCTGGTGTCGGCTCGGTGGCGGGGGCGCTGGTGGCGCTCGTGGCGTTGACGCCGTTAACGCCGTTAACGGTTGCGGGGGTCGCAGGGGGCTGCGGTTGCGGTTCGGTGGTGGGGGCGCCGGGGGTGTGGACGCTGTTGACGGGATGGAGGGCGGCGAGGCCGTCCAGGAGGCGGATGTAGGCCGCGCGCTTCGGGGGGCGGGGAGCGGTGCGGCCGGTCTCCCAGGACGTGACGGTCTCCCGGCGGACGGACAGGGCCTTGGCGATCTGGTCCTGGCTGAGCCCTGCGGCCTCGCGGAGTCGCTTGCGTTCGTCGGGATGCGGCAGCGCGTCCTGCGCCGCTGCCTCTTCGAGCAGGGCGTCGACCGCCGCGAAGAGGCCGTCTTGTTCCTCGTGCATGTGGGGCACCTCCGAGAGCAGCCTATGTGAACCGCACGGTTGAACGCACATGAAACGCACGTGGGGTGCCGCCCGCGTCTGCGCCCCCGTCGACTTGCCGTTAACGCCGTTAACGCCGTTAACGGCAAGTCGACGGCAAGTCGACGGAAGCGCCTCAGATCCTGTTGATCAGGAGTTCGGTCACGGTCTTGAGGTCCTCCGGGGACAGTTGGGTGGCCAGGGCCTCCGCGATGTCCTCCGGGGAGTCGGACCCGATCGTGATCCGTCGGGGGTCTGCGGCCGGGCTGCCGGAGGCTCCGACGGCGTCGACGCCGCCCCGACCGTCAACGCCGTCAACGCCGTCAACGCCGTTAACGGCGTTAACGGTCGGGGCGGCGGTCTCGTCCGTCCGCGTCCGCTGCCGGGGGGTAGGGAGGGTGCCGGCGGTCGCCTCGGCCGCGGCCTCCTCCTGTTCCTCCTGCGGGAGCCGCCCGATGCGCCGCGCCGGTTCCACCTTCAGCTCTCCCGACTCCACCTTGTCCTGGAGCCCCGGGGTGAGCTGGAGCAGGGTCAGCCGCTGGGAGACCCAGGCCGCCGTCTTGCCCAGCCGCTTGGCGACCTGGGCCTGGGAGCCGTGCACCTTGACGAGCTCCCGGAGGGCGCGGGCCTGGTCCATGGGAGCCACGTCGACCCGGTGGATGTTTGCGATCAGCGCCGATTCGAGGATGTCGGCGGCCGAGGTGGCCAGGGAGTCGTTCACGTGGATGTGCATCGACTTCAGGCCCGCCAGCAGGGCCGCGGCCAGCCGCCGGTTGCCGTCGATGACCACGTACGGGGCCCGGCCGAGCCCGTCGGTCTGCCCCGGGTGGGCCTCCATGAACGCCATCCGCGTGGCCACGGCCAGGGGCTGGAGCTGGCCGCGTGCGGTGAGGGACCGAGCCATCTCCTCCAGCTCCGTGAGTTCCTCACGGAGGTTGAACGGGTTGTGGGCCAGCGCCTCGATGGGGACCTCGGAGGGCGGGACGATCCCCGAAGTGGGAGCGCCGGTGGCCTCGGCGATCGCCGCGCGGCGGGGGCTGACACCGGCCGGCTGGGCCCGGGCGAACGACGCCGAGACCCCGAGCTTGTCGGCCTTGCTCATGAGATCTCCCTTGCGAGGGCGCGCAGCGCGATTGCCTGCTCGCCCCTGGGCGCGTAGACGAACAGCGGCTGCTTCACCCGTACCGCTTCGCGCTGTTCCTTGAGGTCGGGTACGACGGCCACCACGCGCGGATCCTTCATGTCCGTCCAGGCCTGGAGGGAGGAGGTCGCGATGTAGCCGCGCCGCCGGTCGTAGAGGTTGACGACGAGGCCGAGGTAGTCGATGTCGAGGCCGAGGTCGTCGCGCAGGTCGTTGATCTGGGAGGTGAGGAGGTCGTACGCGTCGGCGGACGAGTCCTCCGCCTGTACGACGATCAGCGCGCCGGAGGCACCGGGCTGCTCGGCGTCGCGGCGGCGCCCGTAGTAGATGGCCGCGTCCATGCTCAGGCCGAGGCTCGGGGGGCAGTCGATGAGGACGACGTCGTAGGCGGACTCGACGGGGGCCAGCGCCCGTTCGAGCGCGGCCTCGCGCGCCCGGACCGTGGAGAGGCGGACGTCGAGGAGGAAAGCGTCCGTGCAGGCGGGCAGCAGGTGCAGGCGGTCACCGAACCGCTCGTCCGGGACGGGCACGATCAGGTCCGCGAGGGGGCCCTTGGCCTCGCCCGCCATGTGGCGGGTGAGGCTGTCGCCGCCGATGGGCAGCGGCTGCCGGCCGAGCTGCTTGGTCAGGTGGCCCTGCGGGTCGAAGTCCACGAGCAGCACGCGCATGCCGAGGCCGGGCAGGTCCTCCAGGCCGAGCGGACCGGCCGCCGGGTCCGGCCGCCGGTCCTCGCCCTCGGCAGCCGTGAGGCGGGCGGGCTGCCGGGCGACGCGTACGGGGTGCAGGCTCGCCGGGTCCTCGGCCAGCGCCTCTCCGGTGCCCGCGGTGACGGCGGTCTTGCCGACGCCGCCCTTCTGGTTGCAGACGACGATGCGGCGTACGACGGACGGCCGCCGCACGGTGGGGGCCGGATGCGTCTCCAGCCAGAGCCGGACCGCCTGGGCCAGTCCCTGGATGAGGGAGACCCTGCGGTCCCTGGCACCGGCGCGGAAGGACTCCCACTGGCCGGCGGGCAGCCAGGTGGAGAAGGACTCGGCGCCCGAGGTGTCGACGGGGGAGGGGGCCGAGGCCAGCGCACCCCACTGGGAGATGCCCTGGTGGACCGCGTCCTGGATGTCCACCCGCAGTTGAGCGGTCCGGACCTTCAACTCCTGGCGCAGCCGCGGGGGCAGTTTGGAGACGACCTTCTCTCGGTCGCTCGGGGACGAGGGCGCAGTCATGGGAGGGACTTTACTAACGCGCCCTGGTCCGGGTGGCCGCCACGCTTGAGCTTTGCTAACGAAGCGCGGGCGACGCGGCGGGCGGTGCGGGCCGGGCCGGATCCGGGGCGGTACGGGAGACCGGGGCCGCCGGGCGCGTGCCAGGGCGGCCTCGCACCCGCCGTGGCGAGCACCCCCGTGGTTCGCCACGGCGGGTGCGAGGCCGCCCTGGAGGCGGCGTCAGCCGACCGCGACTCCGGGGGAGTGCGCGGCCGGCAGACCGAGCTCGGCCCGGCAGCCGGGCGAGCCGGCCG
>NZ_JBHXRK010000028.1:55739-104582 GCF_042716875.1 Streptomyces sp. NPDC058646
GACCGAGGCCGCCCTGGAGGCGGCGTCAGCCGACCGCGACTCCGGGGGAGTGCGCGGCCGGCAGACCGAGCTCGGCCCGGCAGCCGGGCGAGCCGGCCGGGTCGAAGTGCGAGATGCGGTCGGCGGGGACGATTCCCGGGAGGAGGCAGTTCCACAGGTCGACGATCCGGGTGTGCAGGTCCTCCCGGCCGGTCCGCACGTGCGAGGTGACCTGGATCCCGGTGAACGAGCCGACCAGGAGCGTCGCGAGGTCGTCCACGTCGATCGACGGCAGGACGTCGCCGCGCTCCTGCGCCGGAGTCAGGAAGCCGAGGCAGGTGTCGATCCACGTGTTGTACGGGGTCGGGTCCGGGTGGGTGAAGGAGCCGAACTCGATGACCAGCCGTATCCCGGCGCGTACGCGGACGTCGGTGCGCAGCCCGTACGCCATCTGGTGGGAGAGGTCGATGACGGACTGGAGGCCCGGGTCCTCGACGGCGGGGCCCTCGGCGACCCGGAACTGCTCGTCCATCAGGGTGCGGGCGAGGCCTTCCTTGGACTGGAAGTGGAAGTACAGGGCGCCCTTGGTGACTCCGGCGTGCCGGACCACGTCGCTCAGGCTGGTGCCGTCGAAGCCGGAGGCGTCGAAAGCGACGGCTGCCCCTTCGAGGATCGCCTGCCGGGTGATCTCGGCCCGTTCCTGCCTGACCCTCGCCACGTACCTGTCTCCTGTGTGGTCGGCGAGCGGGGCACGGTGACGTCCGCTGGGGCTCGCTGGAGAAGCAATCTAGTGGGACGGCGCCAAAGAAAACCAGTCGACAAGTACTTTTTTGCTGGAGGTGGGGGCAGTTGAGAGGGTTCTGGGGCGGTCTGTGCTGTTGTTTTCCGGCAGGTCCCCCCGACCGTTAACGCCGTTAACGCCGTCAACGGTCGGGAGCGGGCACCGTTGACGCCGCCAACGGTGCCCGCTCCCTCCAGGGCCTACGCCAAGGCGGTCCGGCCCCGGTCCAGGGCGTCCAGCGCGGCCTGCCACGGGAAGTGGTCGGGTGCGTCGGGGCCGGCCGGGCCGGGGACGAAGCCGCCCTCGCCGTGCAGCACGGTCACCCCGGCCCCGCGCAGGACGGCCAGGGACTGGTCGAACTGCGGGTGCGCGGCGAGCGCCGAGTTCAGGCAGGGAACGGTCACCACCGGGGTGCCCTTGCCGAGCGCCTCGGCGGCGACCCCGACCGCGAACCGGTCGGTGAGACCGAGCGCCCAGGCGTTGAGGGAGTTGAAGGTGGCCGGGGCGAAGAGCAGCGCGTCGGCCGCGGGCCACACATCGGGCTCCCCGGGCAGTTTGTACTGCCAGCGCACCACGTGGCCGGTCAGCGCCGCCAGCCCGTCGAGGCTGCCGGCGAGCCAGTGGGCCGCCATCGGCGTCAGGCCCAGGCATACGTCCCAGCCCCGGGCCCGGGCGTCCTCGATCACGTGGGCCACGTCGAACACGGGCGGGGCAGCGGAGCAGAACAGGTAGAGCGTCCTCGTCATACCGACATGTGATCACATTGCTTGACCTCGACCGTGGTTGAGGGGTGAAGATCGTCGCCATGGACACCGAAACCGCCGCCGGGCGGGCCGCAGCGAAGGACCGGGCGGAGGCCACCGAGGCCATCGCCCAGGTCGTCGCCACCGTCGAACGCACCCAGCGGGCCAAGGACGCCGAGGGCTTCCTCGCCCTCTTCCACCCCGAAGCCCTGTGGACCACCGCGCACGGCAAGGTCCTCATCGGCTTCGACGCGATCGCCGAATTCACCCGCGCCGTCCTGCCCACCGCGGCCTGGGACGGCGAGGTCACCTACGAGGTGGTCCACACCCAGTTCCTGCGCCCCGACGTGGCGGCGGTCAAGGTCCGGCAGCTCTACCGTTCGGAGGCGGGGGAGACCGACAGCGAGGGGGTCCCGCTGTACGTGATGACCCGCCAGGAGGACGGTCGCTGGCTGCTGACCGCCTGCCAGAACACCCAGGTGCACAGGGACTGACCTGCTGCAACCGCCGAGGTCCGGGGCCCGGAAAAAGTCGTCGGAATCCTTCCGGGCGCGGGCGATGAGTTCCGGGGAGTTCCGCGGTCCTACTTGTGACAGCAGACGCCACGCGAACAGACGGGAACGCCGCAGACATGACCACAGCGCCCAAGGGACCGGCCTCCTACTTCCCCTCGATCGAGAAGAAGTACGGCTTCCCGGTCACCCACTGGCAGGGCCTCATCCGGTCCTCGCCGCTGACCCGGCACATGGAGCTCGTCGCCTGGCTGAAGACGGAGCACGGACTGGGGCACGGCCACGCCAACGCCCTCGTCGCCCACACCCTCGCCGAGGACAGCGGGAAGTGAACGGCCACCCCTGAGACGTACGCGTATGTGACTGAGCTTCGTGGCTATGTTCCGTCTCTCAGTAGTGGATTTCACTGGAGCCATGACACAGAACGCGCAGAGCGAGCCCAACCCGCAGAACCCGCAGGGCACACGGAACACCCAGGGCGCACCGGCCGAAGGTTCCGCGGCCACCACCCTCGTCATCGGCGGCACCGGCAAGACCGGTGCCCGTGTCGCCGGGGCGCTCACCGCCCTGGGCCACCCGGTCAGGGTCGGATCCCGTACCGGCGAGCCGCCGTTCGACTGGAATGTGCCCGCCACCTGGGAGCCGGCTCTGGAAGGCGTCGACCGGGTGTACGTCACCTACTACCCCGACCTCGCCTTCCCCGGCGCCGCCGAGCAGGTCGGCGCGTTCTCCCGGGCGGCCGTGGCCGCAGGAGCGCGCCGCCTGGTCCTGCTCTCCGGCCGGGGCGAGGAGGCGGCGCAGCGTGCCGAGGAGGGCCTGAAGGCCTCCGGTGCCGAGTGGACCGTCGTCCGCGCCGCATGGTTCCACCAGAACTTCGACCAGGGTTTCTTCCTGGACCCGGTCCTGGCCGGCGAGATCACCCTGCCGACCGCGGACGCCGTCGAACCCTTCGTGGACGCCGGGGACATCGCCGACGTGGTGGTGGCCGCGCTGACCGACGACCGGCACATCGGGCGGACGTACGAGCTGACCGGCCCGCGCCTGCTCAGCTTCCACGACGTCGCCGCCGAACTGTCCAAGGCGACCGGGCGCGAGATCACGTACGTCCCCGTCACGGGCGAGGCCTACCGTGCGGTGCTGCGCGAGCACGGCCTGCCGGAGGAGTTCGCCGATCTGTTCACCCTGATCCTCGACGGACGCAACGCGCAGCTGACCGACGCCGTCGAAGAGGTCCTGGGCCGCAGGCCCCGGGACTTCGCCGACTTCGCCCGCAAGACGGCGGCGACCGGCGTCTGGAACGTCTGAACCGCCTGCCGCCCACAGCACCGCGACGGCCGGGGAGGATGGACGCATGGACACGCTGACCGGCCTCCTCGAAGGCCCCCAGGCCCGGGGCGCCTTCCTGCTCAAGTCCGTCTTCAACCCCCCGTGGTCCCTGCGGGTGGAGGACGGGGCCCCGCTGTCGCTGGTGACGCTGGTGCGCGGCTCGGCCTGGCTCGTGCCCGACGACGGCGCGCCCGTCCTGATCGGCCCCGGGGACGTGGCCGTCGTACGGGGCCCCGAGCCGTACACGGTCGCGGACCGCCCGGACACGCCCGTGCAGATCACCATCGACTCCGAACAGCGGTGCAGCACGCTGGACGGTGCGGACATCACGGGCTCCATGGACCTGGGCGTGCGCACCTGGGGCGCCGCGTTCCAGGACGAGAACTCCGCCGTGATGCTGAGCGGCACCTACCAGGCGCCGAGCGAGATCGGCCGGCGGCTGCTCGGCGTGCTTCCCTCGATCCTGGTGCGCCGCCGCCCGGACTCCTCCGACACCACCCTGGTCCGGCTGCTGTCGGAGGAGATCGGCAAGGACGAGCCCGGTCAGGAGATCGTCCTCGACCGGCTGCTGGACCTGCTGCTGATCGGGGTGCTGCGCACCTGGCTGGCCGCGCCGGGCAGCGGCGCCCCCGCCTGGTACCGGGCGCAGGCCGACCCGGTGGTGGGGCCGGCGCTGCGCCTGCTGCACGGGGACCCGGCGCACGGCTGGACGGTGGAGGAACTGGCCCTGAAGGTCGGGGTGTCCCGCGCCTCGCTGGCCCGGCGCTTCACCGGGATCGTGGGCGAGCCGCCGGTCGCGTACCTGACGGGGTGGCGGCTGGCCCTCGCCGCCGACCTGCTGCGCGAACCGGACGCCACCGTCGCGACGGTGGCCCGCCGCGTGGGATACAGCAACGCGTTCGCCCTCTCCACCGCCTTCAAGCGGGTGCGGGGCGTCAGCCCCAGCCAGTTCCGCACCGCCCCGGCCGCCACCACGGCGCCCGCGCCGTGCAGTCCGCCGCGTACGGTCGTCCTCCCGGCCCCCGAGCCGGCGTGAACGCGGTCCGGACCGGACCGGACCGCGTTCACGCCGGCTCAGGCCGGGTCCGGGTTCCGGTCCAGGTCCAGTACGCCGACCGTCTGGCCGCCGCTGGACTCACCCGTGAGGCGGAAACCCAGCCCGAGGTAGAACGGCTCGGGGCCGTCCTCGCCCGGCTCCCACGTGACGTGGGCCCGCTCCGCGCCCCGCCGCCGCAGCTCTTCGGTGACGGCCCCGACGGCGAAGCGCCCGTAGCCCTTGCCCTGCCGGTCCGCGGCGATGTTCAGCCGCCAGATGCCGGAGCGGACGTCCGAGGGGTCCCCGGCCGGGTTCCAGACGATGTCGAGGAAGGCCATCACGAAGCCCACGACCTCGTCGCCGTCGACGATCGCCCGCGGCCAGGCCACCCCGCCGTGGACGTACGCCTCGGCCAGCGACTTCACCACGGGGGAGACGAGGCGTTCCTGACGGGGGTGCACCCGCACCGCGCACACGGCGTCGAAGTTCTCTGCGGTGACCGGTACCAGGCGCGGTGACGAGCTGCTCATGCACGCACCCTAACCGGGCGCTCGACCCGCGGCCGAGGGCGTCTACCGGCTCCGGCCGTGCAGGACCAGCGCCCAGGCGAGGAAGCCCACGGCAGCCGTGCACAGCACCGCGCGCCACACGTTGGCCCGTACCCACGGGACCTCGAACGCGCGGCGTACGGCGCCCGGATCGGCGATGCGGTCCACCGGCCCGGCCTTCTCCAGGGCGTTGTTCAGCGGGATGTTCACCCGGGCGGTCAAGGCCATCGCCGCGACGTAGGAGACGAACGCGCCGATCAGCGGCCAGAGCGCACCGCCCCCGCCGGAGGGGATGTGCAGGGCCAGCGCCAGCCCCGTGAACAGGAGGGCGCCGATGTAGCCGAGCATGAACCAGCCGTTGAGGATGGCCACGTTGATCCGCTGCATCGCCTCGATGACGGTGCGGTCGCCGCTCCTCTCGAGACCGGGCATGACGGAGACGGAGAATCCGTAGAAGAGACCGCTCATCAAACCCATGGTGATCGTCGCGGCGACGAGTGACGCGAGCCGTGCCGTTTCCACGCCGGTTCCCCCCTGGTGGTCGTCTGACCTCCGATCATAGGCGTCCAGGGTGCTGAGGGAACGGGCCTGACGGGCCCGGCGGACCTGACGTACGGGTCACAAGATCTTCTGGGACCGGGCCGCCCGGGACGGTAGCCTCCGCCTGGGCAGCCGGGAACCGTACCGGAACCCACCCAGGAGGAGCAGACCGTGAAGGACCAGACGGCCCCGAAGGACGGGCTCGACGCCCTGCGCGCCGACATCGAGCGCCGCAACCCCGCCCAGCCCGAATTCCATCAGGCGGTACGGGAGGTGCTGGAGACCCTGGCCCCCGTGTTCGCCGCACGGCCCGAGTACGCCGAGGCCGGGCTCGTGGAGCGGCTCGTGGAGCCGGAACGCCAGATCATCTTCCGTGTCCCGTGGCAGGACGACCACGGCCGGATCCACGTGAACCGCGGCTACCGCATCGAGTTCAACAGCGCGCTCGGCCCGTACAAGGGCGGCCTGCGCTTCCACCCGTCCGTGAACATCGGCGTGGTGAAGTTCCTCGGCTTCGAGCAGATCTTCAAGAACGCGCTGACCGGCCTCGGCATCGGCGGCGGCAAGGGCGGCAGCGACTTCGACCCGCGGGGCCGCTCGGACTCCGAGGTCATGCGGTTCTGCCAGTCCTTCATGACCGAACTCCACCGGCACATCGGCGAACACACCGACGTCCCGGCCGGCGACATCGGCGTCGGAGGCCGCGAGATCGGTTACCTCTTCGGCCAGTACCGGCGCATCACCAACCGCTGGGAGGCCGGCGTCCTCACCGGCAAGGGCCACGGCTGGGGCGGCTCCGCCGTGCGCCCCCAGGCCACCGGCTACGGCAGCGTCCTCTTCGCCGTCGAGATGCTCGCCGCCCGCGGCGGCGCCCTGGACGGTCTCAGCGCCGTCGTCTCCGGCTCCGGCAACGTCGCCCTGCACACCATCGAGAAGCTCCAGCAGCTCGGGGCGAACCCGCTGACGGCCTCGGACTCCGAGGGCTACGTCGTCGACGACAAGGGCATCGACCTCGCGCTCCTGCGGCAGATCAAGGAGGTCGAGCGCGGCCGGGTGTCCGAGTACGTGCAGCGCCGCGGCGCCTCCGCCCGCTTCGTCCGCGGCGGCCGCGTCTGGGAGGTTCCCGCCGACATCGCCTTCCCCTCGGCCACCCAGAACGAGCTCGACGCGACCGACGCCCGGACCCTGGTCCAGAACGGCGTCAAGGCGGTCTCCGAAGGCGCCAACATGCCCACCACGCCCGAAGCGGTCCGCGTCCTCCAGGAGGCGGGCGTCGCCTTCGGCCCCGGCAAGGCGGCCAACGCGGGCGGAGTCGCGGTCAGCGCCCTGGAGATGAGCCAGAACGCCGCCCGTACGGCCTGGTCCGCGGAGCGCGTCGAGGAGGAGCTGACCGCCATCATGCGCTCCATCCACGCCGTCTCGTACGAGACCGCCGAACGCTACGGCGCCCCGGGCGACTACGTCACCGGCGCCAACATCGCCGGCTTCGAGCGGGTCGCCGACGCCATGCTCGCCCAGGGCGTCATCTAGCCGCGCCTACGGAACGGTGGCCCCCGGGAGCCAGACGGCGGCCCGGGGGCGTTCCAGAGCCTTCAGGCGCCGCCACGTGAACACCCAGTCGTCGAGGTTCCTGATCCCGCACAGGCGCAGGAAGGCCGTGCACCGGTCGAGGTCCGGAACCTTCGGGCTGTTCAGCATGTCGCTGATGGTGCTGCGCCGCAGCACGCCGCCGCTGGCCGTTTCCAGCTTGCGCAGCGAGACCTTCCCGGCCCAGATGTGCACCGCGTTGAGCGCCTCGACGAAGTCGGCGGGGGTGGACACCCGCAGCGGGTCGGGTCTGCCGAACTGCGGTACCGGATCGCTTCCGCCGGTGCCCGGGCTGCCGGAGGCGTGGATGGTGACGTTGCCGCCGTTGACCACGAACGGCGCCGGAGCCGCGTCGCGGTCGTCCAGGGCAGCCTGGTGCAGTCGGCGGATCCGCTTGACGTCCTCGGGGCCGGCGGCCAGGGCCTCCAGGAGGCTCTTGACGTGCGGCCACGAGGGGAGCCGACGACCGGATTCGATGCCCTGGACCGTCATCTCGGACAGGTTGCTCCGCCTGGAAAGCTCCGGAACCGAGATGCCTTCCCTCTGACGGAGCTCTCTCAGCGCAGCACTCAGCTTCGTGTCGGCCATCAGACCTCACCGCCGCGCAGGCCGCGGGGGAGCGCGCCGCGCAGGGAACCGAACCCCCGCCTGGCCGGTTCGGACAGGACCTCCCCCAGGACGGCGGCGAGGACGGCGCCGGCCACTTCGGTCGCGTGGCCCGCCTCCCAGAGCCAGGCCAGACCGAGGGCGGTGGCGACGACCGCGGTCCACCGGGCGACGCGGGTGAAGCCGAATCCGCGGGGGACGCGAGGGGTGATCACACACCCGGGAAGAGCCGGCGCAGCGGGCTGGAGGACCCAGCCGCTTCCCGGTACGTAGAGCCACAGCATGAGGCCGCTCCTCTTGTTTCGCGTGATGGTCCGGACAGGTGGCGCGCACAGGGCTTCGCAGGCCCGGGCATCAGCATGACCATCCGTCAGGGGCAGCACAACAGACGTCAGCGAACACCGGAGTGGACCGGGCGGCAGCTGATGCGGAGACCGGCTCGGCCCGGCCCCCCGGGCGCCGGGACCGGGAAGGTCCGGCCCTGCGACAGGGCGGCCGGAGCCGTCCGGCGGGTGTCCGGCGGTGTCCGCAGGACGTCCGGTGCTCCCGTCGTGCCGCGGCGGGAACGCCCCCCTCTGCCACGGGTTCCGGCGGGGCGTCCGCGTGCGGGGTCCGGACGTGTCCGGTGCCGTCCGGGGGCGTCCGGCAGACGTGCGGGCGAGCCCGGCGAGGGCGGATCGTGATGGGCAGATCCGCTCCCGTGGTCCGGACGGTATCTCCGGGTCTCCTGTTCGCAGCAGGGGCCCATCGATGTGGCACACCTCACATGGTTCCGAGCCGGGCCCGCGTCCCTGGACGCGGGCCCGCTCGCGGGTCGGGGGGTGGCGGGAGACGTAGCCTGGGCTCCCACCACGGAGAGGGAGGTGCCGCGTGCTGAGTGCACTGGACGGGCTGTACGGGGACCGGAAGGACGCCGTCACCGTCGCGGGCCGGTCTTCCTCGTACGAGGAACTGCTCGGCGCGGCCCGGGCCGTGGCCGCCGACGTGGCCGGGGCGCCCGCCTTCGCGGTGACCGCGACCGCCACCCTGGAGACCGTCGCCGCCGCCGTCGGCGCGCTCCTGGCCGGGGTGCCCCTCGTACCGCTGCCGCCGGACGCGGGGAGCGCCGAACGGGAGCACATCCTGCGCGACTCGGGCGCCCGCACCCTCGACGTGGACTTCGCCCGCCGCTCCGGCTGGACCGGACCCGCCGCCGCGCCCGGTGATCCCGCGCTCATCCTGTACACCTCGGGCACCACCGGCGCCCCCAAGGGCGTGGTTCTGACCGCCGAGGCCCTCGCCGCCGACCTGGACGCCCTCGCCGAGGCCTGGCAGTGGAGCGCCGAGGACACCCTCGTGCACGGCCTGCCCCTCTTCCACGTCCACGGGCTCGTCCTCGGGGTCCTCGGCGCCCTGCGCACCGGCAGCCGTCTGGTCCACACCGGCCGCCCCACCCCCGAGGCCTACGCCGAGGCAGCGGGCAGCCTCTACTTCGGCGTGCCCACCGTCTGGTCCCGCATCGCCGGCGCCCCGCGGGACGCCGCCGCGCTCGCGGGCGCCCGCCTGCTGGTCTCCGGCAGCGCGGCGCTGCCGGCCCCCGTCTTCCGCGACCTGGAACGGCTCACCGGCCACCGCCCGGTCGAGCGGTACGGCATGACAGAGACCCTGATCACCGTCAGCGGCCGGGCCGGCGCCGAGGTCCGCCCGGGTACGGTCGGCACCCCGCTCCCCGGCATCCGCACCCGCATCGCCGCCGAACCCGGCGCCGAGATCGGCGAACTCCAGCTGACCGGGCCCACCTTGTTCTCCGGATACCTGGGCCGGCCGGAGGCCACCGCCGCCGCGTACACCGAGGACGGCTGGTTCCGTACGGGCGACATCGCGGCCGTCGACGAGACCGACGGCGTCCACCGCATCGTGGGGCGCGCCTCCATCGACCTCATCAAGTCGGGGGGCTACCGGATCGGCGCGGGCGAGGTCGAGAACGCCCTCCTGGACCACCCCAAGGTCACCGAGGCCGCGGTGGTCGGCGTCCCCGACACCGACCTCGGCCAGCGGATCGTGGCGTTCGTCGTCGCCGAGGGCGTCACCGCCGCCGAACTCACCGACTTCGTCGCCGTCCGCCTCTCGGTCCACAAACGCCCCCGCGAGGTCCGCTTCGTCACCGCGGTGCCCCGCAACGCCATGGGCAAGCCGCAGAAGAAGCTCCTCCTGGCCGGGGAATCCGGTGGCTGACCCCCGCCGCCCCCGGCGGTCCTGGCCGTTTCGCACCCTGCCGAAGACGATCTAGGCAGGGGTCGGAGGCGTGAGTAGTTTGCCCGTATGGACCAAACGGCTGGCGATCCCAGAACCGATCATCGTGCCCTCGCAGCGGCTTCCGTCACGGTCGTCCTGTGGGCCTCCGCCTTCGTCTCCATCCGTGCGTCGGCCGAGCACTTCGGGCCCGGCGCACTGGCCCTGGGGCGGCTGCTGGCGGCTTCGCTGGCCCTGGGCTGCGTCCTGCTGATCAGGCGGGTGCCACTGCCTCCGCGCCAGGCCTGGCCCGGCATCCTGGCCTCCGGGGTGCTGTGGTTCGGGCTCTACATGGTGGCGCTGAACTGGGGCGAACAGGGCGTGGACGCCGGTACGGCGGCGATGGTCGTGAACATCGGCCCGATCGTGATCGCCCTGCTCAGCGGCTGGCTGCTGAAGGAGGGCTTCCCGCCGATGCTGCTGGCGGGGATGGCCGTCTCCTTCGCGGGCGCCGCCGTGGTGGGCGTGTCCACCTCGAGCGGCGGCTCCTCCTCGCTGACCGGTGTGCTCCTGTGCCTGGTCGCCGCCCTCGCCTATGGGGCCGGGGTGGTCTCGCAGAAGCCCGCCCTGAAGTACGCGAGCCCGATCCAGGTGACCACGTACGGCTGCTTCGTCGGCACCGCCGTCACCCTGCCCTTCGCCGGGCAGCTGCTGACCCAGCTGCCCGAGGCGCCCCTGACCGCGACCCTCAACATGGTGTACCTGGGCCTGTTCCCCACCGCCCTGGCCTTCACGACCTGGACGTACGCGCTCTCCCGGACCACCGCCGGGAAGATGGGCGCGACCACCTACGCGGTCCCCGCGGCCGTGGTGCTCATCGCCTGGATCGTCCTCGACGAGATCCCCGGCTGGATGACCCTGCTGGGCGGCGCCATCTGCCTGGCCGGCGTGGCCGTGTCGCGCAGGCCCGGCCGCCGGCCCGCCGCCCCGGTCCGCCCGGAGCACGGGGACCGGCCGGTGCGCGCCGCGGACTGACCGCGGCCGGCGGACACGGCGGAGGGCGACCGCGGGATCCGCGGTCGCCCTCCGCCGTGTCCGGGTCCCTCAGAGCACGTACGTGGCTTCGTTGCGGCCGAGCAGATAGCCGAGCTGCAATCGGTTGAGCGCTCCCAGATCCTGTTTGATGGCCGCGATATGGGCCTGGAGGGAGCGCTCGCTGATGCCGGTCCGGCGGGCGATGGCCTTGTCGGAGTAGCCCTCCACGAGCAGTCTGCAGATGGACTCGCGGATCGCGGGCATCACGTCGTCGGCGGCCTTCGCCGCGTGCAGCGGCACGAACGGGAAGGGTTTCGCCCGGTCCCAGGCCTTGTCGAAGGTGTCGCGGAGAAAGCGCACGATGGTGGGCTCGGTAATGGAGATCGCGGTGGTGCGGTCCTCGTTCGCGGAAATGAACGCGATGTCGTCCACAATGATGAGCCGGTCGAAGAATTCTTCCAGCGTGCGCACCTGGGCGCCGTATTCGGTAACCGCCCGGACGTATTCCTTGGTCGCCTCGTCGAAACGCGTGGTGTGCTGATACAGCGTCCGCATTTCGATCCCCGCCGCGATGTGCCGGCGTACGGATTCCAGGGCTTCCTTGAGGACCGCGCTCGGCCGGGCCCCGTCGGGCTGGGCCGTGAGGATGTCCCGCCGGACCGCTGCCAGCGCCTCGTCGATAGCGGTCGAAATGCGGGCCAGGCCATGCAGATAGTGCACGCCCGGGCCTGCTGTCGCCCCGTCCCCGCCGGGTTCGAGCGCGGCGGCCGGGGTGGCCAGCACGGCCTGCTGCGCCGCCTCCTGGGCGAGCCGGCCCAGGTGCGCTGCGAGTTCCTGCAAAAACGCCTGCGGCTCCGCCCCCGAGGCCGCGGACAGTGCGTCATCTACTCCGCTCTGTGCGGTTTCGACGTATTTGACTACGTCCACTTCCCTCCCCTGTCTGTCCGTTGTGTAGCTGTTTGCGCCCATTGAGACCCCGTGGGTTCCCGCAGTGCGGAAACCGGAGCCATCGTAGGTCTACCTCGCCTTGAGTCGGCAGGGGAGATTTGGACTCACCGAAGGAACGAAGGCCGGGGACACGCCCGGTGGATCTTTATCGCCATGAAGCGGAATCTTTGATTCCGATCTTTGGTGGTCAAAGGGAAACGACACGAGGGGACCGAGGAAAATGGGGGAGAACCAGATGGTGACTCGCGAGGCAGGCCAGATTTCGGTAATCCGCGGACGCGTGGTCCTCGCGGCAGCTGCCGTCGCCCTCGCGCTGGGCGCTTCGGTGGCGGGTGTCGCCGGCGGCCTCCCGGGAGGGACCGGCAGCCACCTGGGCTCCGGCGACGTCGGCTGGAACAGCGAGAAGTCCCGCGTGCTGGCCGGCGACGTCGGCTGGAACAGCACCACCCCCACCCCGGCGGGCGACGTCGGCTGGAACAGCACCACACCGACCCCGACCGGTGACGTGGGCTGGAACAGCGGGACCCCGGGTACGGCGTCCGGCGACGTCGGCTGGAACTGACCCGCCCGGGCCTTCGTCCCACGCCCCCCGACCGGGTCCCTCGTCCCACGGCTCCACCGCTCGCCACCGCGCACCCGTGCCGGAACGCCCCGCCCCCTCCCCTCCCGCTCCCTCCCCCGCAGGCTCTTCCGGCCCCTCTCGCACCTCCCCGTTCCCTCACCTCCCTCCCGTTCCTCCCGTCGCCGGCCGACCGGCACGAGAATGGCTGATCTCCCGTGGCTGCCTCCCCCTGGTTCCTGACCTCCCAGACCTCCGAGACCGCGGGCTCCGCCCCCGCCGCCGACGTCTACTGCTTCCCGCACGCCGGCGGAAACCCCCGCAGCTTCCTGGACTGGCAGGGGGCCATGGGCCGGGACGCGCGGATCCTCGCGGTCTGTCCCCCCGGCCGCGGTCACCGCTTCCGCGAACCCGTCGCGGGCTCCGTCGCCGAGCTGGCCGACGCCGCGGCGGACGCCGTCGCCGCCTCCGCCGACCGGCCCTTCCTCCTCTTCGGCCACAGCTTCGGCGCCGCCCTCGCCTTCGAGGTCGCCCGGCGGCTCGACGGCGTCAGCGGCTTCACCGACCTGGTCGTCTCCGGCTGTTCGGCCCCCTCCCTGCTGCCGACCCCCCGCGTCGTCGAGGCCGCCCGCCTGGAGGGCCGCGCCTTCACCGAGGCCGTCGGCTTCTTCGGCGGACTGCCCCCCGAGGTCATCGAGGACGAGGTGATGCAGGAGCTGCTGCTGCCCCACCTCAAGGCCGACTTCCGGATGGTCGCCGGCTACACCTACCGCCCCGCCGCCCGGCTCGGCGTCCCCGTCACGCTGATCAACGGCATCGACGACCCGCACGTGACCACCGCCTCGCTCGCCCCCTGGGCCCGCGAGTGTCCCGGTGAGCCGGTCCGCCACTGGGCCGACGGCGGCCACTTCTACTTCGAGGGCAGGCCGCACGCCGTCACCGGCGTGCTGCGCCCGCTCGCCCGTGCGGCAGCCGGAACAACCCGCTCCGCAGATGAGTACGTTGAGCTGATCTGACCCGCCGGCAGGCGCCCAGCAGCTCACACCAGCGAGGAACCCATGAACCGCACCACAGCCGACGCCCAGCACCGCAGGGCGGTCGCCTTCCGGGACCTGCACACCGGTCCCCGCCCCTTCGTCGTCCCCAACCCCTGGGACGCGGGAAGCGCAACGCTCCTGGCCGGCTTCGGCTTCGCCGCCCTCGCCACCACGGGAGCCGGCCTCGCCCACGCTCTCGGCCGCCCCGACGGGAGCGTCACCCGCGCCGAGATCCTCGACAACGCCCGCTCGATCGTGGAAGCCACCGGCCTGCCGGTCACGGCCGACCTGGAGAGCGGCTTCGGCGACAAGCCCCAGGACGTCGCCGAGACCATCCGGCTCGCCGCCGCGGCAGGCCTGGTCGGCGGCTCCGTCGAGGACTCCACCGGCCGCGCCGGCGACCCCGTACGGCCGCTGGACGAAGCCGTCGAACGGGTGGCCGCCGCCGTCGGGGCCGCCCGGCAGCTGGACTTCCCCTTCACCGTCACCGCCCGCGCCGAGAACTTCTTCCTGGGCCGGCCCGATCTCGACGACACCATCCGCCGCCTCCAGGCCTACGAACAGGCCGGCGCCGACGTCCTCTACGCCCCGGCCCTGCCCGACGCCGACGCGGTCCGCGCCGTCTGCGACGCGGTCACCCGGCCCGTCAACGTCCTGATGGGCGGCGCCCTGAAGCTGTCCGTCGCCGACCTCGGAGCACTCGGCGTACGCCGGATCAGCACCGGCTCGGCCCTGTCCCGCGCAGCGCTCGGCGCCCTCACCCGGGCCGCCCGCGAGATCAGCGAACTCGGCACCTTCGGCTTCGGGGCGGACGCCCTCCCGTACGCCGAGGCCAACGCGCTCCTGGCCCCTTCCCGTTCCGCCGACCGAGAGAGCGAACCGGCACCGTGAGCCTTCAGCCTTCCCCCTTACCCGTGCACCTGTCCGCGCCGCGCTACGCACTGGGCGAGACGGAGGCCGACCACACCTCCATCGCCGGACTCCAGGAACGCGCCCGGCAGCTCGGGATGCCGCCCAAGGCCGCGCTGTGGGGCTGGGGCACCATCCGGCGCACCGCCAAGAGCCTGGAGACGCTGGCCGTGGAGAGCGCCCGGGCCACCGTCGGCGCCGCGGGCATCGACCCCGCCTCCGTCGACGCGCTCATCCTGTGCTCGACCCGCTTCCCCGGCGGCCCCCGCACCCACGGCACCTTCGTGGAGCGCGTGCTGTCCGGCACCGGGCTCGGCCGGGCCACCGCCGTCACCGGCCTCACCCTGGGCCGCTGCACCAACCTCCTGCTCGGCATCCGCACCGCACAGGCGCTCGTCGCCGCCGGCATGCACCGCCGGGTGCTGGTCGTCACCACCGACCGGGTCAGCGACGAGGCCGTCCGCATGGAGAGCTTCGCCCTCTTCAGCGACGGCGCCGCCTCCTGCCTGGTCGCCGACGAGCCGCTCGGCACCGACGCCTACGAACTCGTCGCCGGCGCCACCGCGCAGGACCCCGCCTCCCTCGACTGGTCGAACGAGATCAGCTCCGACCTCGCGCGCACCGTCAACGAACAGATCCTCGACGCCGCCGGGATGAAGCTCGGAGACATCCACGGCGTCCTGCACCCCAACCTCTACAAGCCCGTCGTCGTCCTCAAGGAACGCCAGGCGGGCTTCACCCGGGAGCAGCTCTACCTGGACAACATCCCGCGCTTCGGCCACTGCTTCGCCGCCGACCCGCTGATCAACCTCGTGGACCGGGCCGCGGCCGGCGGGGTCGTGCCGTACGGGTACTACCTGCTCGCCTCCAGCGTCCCGGGCGTCCGCGTCGGCGTCCTGCTGCGCAGGGCCGCCGGCGCATCGCCCGCCACCACCACCGAGGGGGAGAACTGAGATGACCGCACCGACCCTGGACAGCGCGCGCTCCGTCCCGGCGGCCGCCTTCCCGCTGCCCGACCTGACCACCTCGCTGCCCCGCGCTCCCTTCGAGGCCAGCCCGGCCGCCGCCGCCGAGGCCGCGCGGATCGCCGCCTCCGAGCCCGGGACGCTCTTCCGCCGGCTGCTCGACGACCAGGAGGGCGAGAGCGCCCTGCTCGCCGCCCGCCGGGTGCTCGCCGCCTTCCTCGCACCCGACGCCGACGACACCGAGCCCCCGTTCGCCGACGCCGACGGGACCGCCGCGTACGTCCTGGCCGCCCGTGCCGAACTCGCCGCCGTGCTCGCCCCGCTGCGCGGGGCCGAGGAGCCCGGGATCCGCGACGCGGTCCTGCGCCAGCGCGCCCCCCTCGCCCTGATCGGGGGCTGCTGGCTCGACACCGTCTCCCAGGCCGCCACCCAGCCCGCCGAGATCGTCGGCCGCCTCTTCGGCCACCACTGGCTGCTGCGGGGCGAGGGCACCGGCGGGCGCGGCCAGCTCGCCCGCCGCCGCCGCGCCCTCGCCGAACAGGGCGTCTTCCTCCCCGAGGTCGAAGCCGCCGGATTCCTCGACGCGGCCGGCGCCCGCCCGCTCACCGCCCTGCACGGAGCCTTCCACCTCGCGCTCTCCCGGCTGCCCGCCGCGTTCCTGCCCGAGGTCGTCGGCATCCACTACGCCGCCCACGCCCTCGGCGTCGACGAACTGCTGCTCGGCAGCGCGCCGATGCTCGACGAGAGCGACGTACGGCCCCTGCTGGCCGAGTACCTCGCCTTCACCGAACAGTCCCCGACCGGGGCCGAGGACCGCCGCCGCGCACTGGCGGCCGTACGGCTCCTCGTCCGCCTGGAACGCGAGCACACCGCCGCGCTCGCCGAACTCGCCGCATGGGAGGGCGGGCTGTCCCTGGACGCGAAGGTCGCCCGGATCGTCGCCCGGCACGCCCCGCACGCCGGACGCCAGCACCGCTCCGTCCGCCTGGGCAAGCAGAGGCTCACCGACTGGCTCGACGACGAGAACCTCGACCCGGCCGCCTTCGTACGGGAGTTCCGGACCTCGCGCCAGGTGCAGCCCGCCCGCGACGGCGGACCCTGCCGCTTCCTGAAGTCCATCAAGTTCGGCGGCCCGATGTTCGGCATCTTCGACGAGCGCGAGGCGGCCGTCTTCGCCGCCTGGGCGCAGTCCGTCGCCGACGGCGAGGGCCCCGGGGAACCGCTGAGCCCGGCCACCGCGGGCGACGAGCCGGCCCGCGCCTGGGCCGGACGGCTCGCCGGCGTCGACCCCGGCGACCTGCTGCTGCGCGAGCCCGACCCGGACCTCGACGACCGGCAGCTGTTCCACCGCGTCGTCAACTTCGAACACTTCCCCAGCATCCTGCCCACCGCCCGCGCCCGCGCCGAGGCGGGCCTGGCCGACGCCGAGCTGCTCTTCACGCACGGGGCCGGCGGCCTGCTGACCGACGCGGAGTACTTCGACTACACGCCGAAGGCCCTGATGGAACGGGTCGAGCGGATCTACTGGGACAAGCTCGTCGACCCGTACCAGCCGCTCACCGAGATACCCGACCGCGACGAGGTGATCTTCGAGCAGTCCACGTACGCGCTCGGCAGCCTCATCGACGGCACCTGGGCCCACCGGATCGGCAACCTCGGCCGCCGCCACCGGCAGAGCGACGACATGCTGTTCTCCATCTACGCCGACGAGATGGGCCGCGGCGACGTCGCGAAGAACCACATCACGATCATCCACAAGGTGCTGGCCAGCATGGACATGGACCTGCCGCACATCCGGCAGGAGGCCTTCCTGGACCAGGGCGACCTGCCGGACCACCTGTACGGCTTCTCCGTCCACCAGGTCTGCCTGTCGCTGTTCCCCGACACCCTCTACAACGAGATCCTCGGCTACAACCTGGGCATCGAGATGTTCGGCCTGGGCGCGATGCGGCTGCACGAGATCCAGAAGCTGCGCCGGCACGGCCTCGACATCTCCTACGAAGAGGCCCACCTGTCGATCGACAACTTCTCGGCGGGCCACGCCCGTCAGTCGGCCGAGATCATCGTCGCCTACCTGGACGACGTACGGCGGGCCTCCGGCGAGGAGGCCGTGCAGCGCGAATGGCGCCGGATCTGGCGCGGTTACGCCTCCTTCGCGTACTTCGTCGAGCACGGGCTGGTCAAGCGGGTCCGCGCCGGGCTGGCCGGCCCGGCGGCGGCCGCGATTGCGCCGGTCGCGGACGACACCGCCGACGACACCGCCGACCTGGTCATCTGAGGAGCCCGCTGTGGAAATGCCGACGAGTTTCGACCCCGAGGTCCTCGAACTCCCCTTCTACGAGGACGCGCACCGCCGGATCGCCGAGGCGGCCGGCGCCTGGTGCGACAGCCGCGCCGTGCTGTGGGAAGAGGTCCGCGCCCTGGACCCCGACACGGCCGGCCGGCGCCTCGTACGGGAGCTGGGCGACGCGGGCTGGCTGGCCGCGCTCGACCCGCAGGCGGGCCCGTCCGCCCCCGGTGAGGACCACCGGGCGCTGTGCCTGCGGCGCGAAGCCCTCGCCTACGCCGAGGACCTCGCCGACTTCGCCTTCTCCATCCAGGCGCTGGCCGCCACCCCGGTCGTCCGCTACGGCACCGAGGCGCAGCAGCGGCGCCTGCTCCCGGGGATGGCGCGGGGCAGCCTGATCGGGGCCTTCGCGGTCTCCGAGAAGGAGGCGGGCTCGGACGTGGCGTCCGTCGCGCTGGCGGCGACCCGGACCGACGACGGCTCGTACCGCCTGAACGGCCGCAAGGCGTGGATCGCCAACGGGACCATCGCCGACGTGTTCGTGGTCATCGCCCGTACGGGGGAGGGCCCGGGGCCGCTGGGGCTGACCGCCTTCCTGGTGCCCGCCGGCACCCCGGGGCTGCGGGTCGAGCGCATCGACGCGATCGCTCCGCGCTCCTTCGCCCACCTGCACTTCGAGGACTGCCCGCTGCCCGCCGACGCGGTGCTCGGGCGGCCCGGCAAGGGGTTCGTGGTCGCCGTCGACCTGCTGGAGCGGTTCCGTACGACGGTCGGCGCGGCCGCCCTCGGCTTCGCCCGGCGCGCCTTCGACACCGCGCTGGCGCACGTCCGGGGCAGGGAGGCGTACGGGGCCACGCTCTTCGACCTCCAGCTGGTGAAGGCCGCGCTGGCCGACATGGAGGTCCAGCTGAACGCCGCCGCGCTGCTGGTGGCCCGCGCCGCCTGGGAGACCGACCGGGGCAGCCGCCGCTTCGCCCGGCACTCCAACATCGCCAAGGTGCACGCGACCGAGGCGGCGCAGGGCGTCGTCGACGCCGCCGTGCAACTGCTCGGTGCCGCGGGCATCGTGCAGGGCGGCGTCACCGAGCGGCTGTACCGCCAGATCCGCTCGCTGCGCATCTACGAGGGCACCTCCGAGACGCTGAGGATGGCGATAGCGGGCTCGCTCGACATGCGCCGGGCCGCGCGCGCGGCCTGAGTTCCTCTCCACCCGTACGACCAGCAAGGAGCCGGCAGTGACCACCACCCCGATCGAGGCAGTACGGCTGCCGGACCCCTACCCCTTCTACGCGCGCCTGGTCGCCGAGCGGCCGTTCGCCCACGACGGGGCGCTCGGTGCCTGGGTGGCCGCGGACGCGGCCGCGGTGCGGTCGGTGCTCGGCTCCGGTGCGCTGCGGGTGCGGCCGCCGGCCGAGCCGGTGCCGGCCGGGATCGCCGGGACGGCGGCCGGGGAGGTGTTCGGGGACCTGGTCCGGATGACCGACGGGGAGCCGCAGCGCCGGCTGAAGGCGGTGGTGGCGCAGGCGCTGGGCCGCGCGGACACGGAGCGGGCCGGCCGGCTGGCCGCCGCTTTCACCCGCGAGGCCCTCGCGGGCGGGGGCCGCATCCCGTACGAGGAGCTGATGTTCGGGGTCCCGGCGCGGGTCGTGGCGGCGCTGTCCGGCCTGACGGACGGCGCGGACGCGGAGGCGGCACGGGCCATCGGCGACTTCGTCCAGTGCATCCCCGCCTCCGCGACGCCCGCGCAGCAGCAGGCCGCCGCGTCGGCGGCCGCCCGGCTGCGGGAGCTGCTGCGGCCGGGGATCGAGGCGGGCGGCACCGGCCCCGGCCTGCTGGCCGAGCTGGTCCGGGCGGCCGACGGGGCCTCCTGGACGCAGCGGGCGCCGCTGGTCTCCAACGCGGTCGGGTTCCTCTCCCAGACCTACGACGCCACCGCGGGCCTGCTCGGCAACACCCTGGTCGCGCTGGCCCGGGGGGCCGCCGCCGTACCGCGGGACGCGCGGGCCGCCGGGGCGCTGGTGCGCGAGGTGGTCCGGTACGACGCCCCGGTGCAGAACACCCGGCGCTTCGCCGCCGAACCGTACCGGTACGGCGATGCGAAGGTGGAGCCCGGCGAGCAGGTGCTGGTGGTCCTCGCCGCGGCCAACCGGGACCCGGCCGTCAACCGGGATCCGCAGGTCCTGGACCCCGGCCGGGTGAATCCGGCGGTCTTCACCTTCGGCGCCGCGGCCCACCGCTGTCCGGGGGAGAACCTCGCGGCCGCCCTCGCCGCGGCCGTCCTCATGACGCTCCTCGCGGCAGGCTGGGCCCCGGCCGACCTTCCCGCGGATCCCGCCTACCGGCCGCTGGCCAACGCCCGCATCCCGCTGCTCTAGCCGCTCCGCTCCTCCCCAGCCGACACACCCCGCCATTGCACGAGGGCCGGGTGCCACCCTCCCGCATGCCGCCAGACAGGACAAATCGCCTCATGTCAGACACCCTGCACCTCTGGATGCGACACGAGTCCCGCCCGACCGAACGCCGCGCCCCCCTCACCCCCGGGGACGCCGGACGGCTCGTCCGCCAGGGCGCGCGGATCACCGTCGAGGAGTCGGACCGGCGGGTCTTCCCGGCCGCCGACTACGCCGCCGCCGGCTGTGCGACCGCCCCCGCCGGAAGCTGGGAGTCCGCTCCGGACGACGCCTACGTCCTCGGTCTCAAGGAACTCCCCGGCGGCCCGGACGCCCCGGCCCTGCGCCACCGGCACATCTACTTCGGCCACGCCTACAAGGGCCAGTCCGGGGCCGCCGGACTGCTCGCCCGGTTCACCGCGGGCGGCGGCGCCCTGCTCGACATGGAGTACCTCACCGACGACACCGGCCGGCGCGTCGCCGCCTTCGGCTACTGGGCCGGCTACGTCGGCGCCGCCCTCGCCGTCCTGCACCGCCGCGGCCGGCTCACCGCTCCGCTGGCGCCGACCGGCCGCCCGGCCCTCGACGCCCTGCTCGCCCCCGCCGCCGGCGGGGACGCGGCCGACACCGCCGCGCTGGTCGTCGGCGCCCTCGGCCGCAGCGGCCGCGGCGCCTGCGACGCCCTCACGGCGGCGGGTCTGACCCCGACCCGCTGGGACGTGGCCGAGACCCGCCGGATCGACCGCCCCGCCCTCCTCGGCCACGACCTCCTCGTCAACACCGTCCTCACCGTCCGCCCGGTCCCGCCGTTCCTCACCCACGAGGACCTCGACGCACCCGGCCGCCGGCTCTCCGTCGTCTCGGACGTCACCTGCGACGTCACCTCCGCATGCAACGTCCTGCCGGTCTACGAGGAGACCACCACCTGGGAGGAGCCGGTCCGCCGGCTCCGCGAGGCCGGTCCCGCCGCCCCCGCCGCGGACCTGATCGCCATCGACAACCTCCCCTCCCTGCTCCCGGCCGAGGCCAGCACCGCCTTCTCCGCCGAACTGGCCCCCCAGCTCGCCCGCCTGACGGACACCGATCCGGTCTGGGCGCGCGCCCTGCACACCTTCCGCACGGCCGCCGCCGGCGTCACCACCACGGCCCAGGAGGCCTCCCTTGTCCGCTGACCCGTCCGCCCCCGCCCCCGCTTCCGGCACCGTCCACTGGATAGGCACCGGCCTGTCCACCGGCCGCTCCGGCCTCGGCCTCGTCTGTGAGCGCGCCCGCCGCGTCGTCCTGTGGGACCGCACCGCCGAGCGCGCCGCCGAACGGCTCGCCGCCCTCGGCCTGGCCGGCCGCGCCGAGGTCCGCGCCCTCACCCCGCAGGCCCTGGCCGCCGAAGTGGCAGCCGGCGACGTCCTCGTCTCCATGCTGCCCGCCGCCGAACACGCCCCGCTGCTGCGCCTCGCCATCGACCGCCGGGCCCACTTCGCCTGCACCAGCTACGTCTCACCGGAACTGGCCGCGCTGGCCGGCGAGGCCGCCGCGAAGACCCGTACCGTCGTCCTCACCGAAGCCGGACTGGACCCGGGCATCGACCACCTCATGGCCCACGACCTGGTCGCACGGGCCCGCCGGGCCCTGGGCGAGGTCCCCGCCACGGCCGCGTTCACCTCCTACTGCGGCGGCGTCCCCGCGGTCCCCAACTCCTTCCGCTACCGCTTCAGCTGGGCCCCGTACGGAGTCCTGGCCGCCCTCGGCTCCCCGGCCCGCTACATCGACGGCGGCGCCGAACTCACGGCCGCCCGGCCCTGGGAGGCCACCCGTACGCAGACCCTCGCCGGGGAGGACTTCGAGGTCTACCCCAACCGCGACAGCCTGCCCTTCGTCGCCCAGTACGGCATACCGGACCACTGGCGCCTGGACACCTTCGTCCGCGGCACCCTGCGCAACGCGGGCTGGCGCACCGCCTGGAAGGAGGTCTTCGAGACCGTCTCCGCCGGGGACGCCGGAGCCGTCCGCGCACTGGCCGCCGAACTCGCCGCCCGCCACCCCACCACCGCCGACGACCGCGACCGCGTGGTGCTGTCCGTCGCCCTGGAACTGCGCACCGAGAGCGGCGCCCACTGGCGCGGCTCCCACCTGCTCGACCTGACCGGCGACCCCGCGGAGTCCGCGATGGCCCGCTGCGTCTGCCTCCCGCTCGCCTACGGCGTCACCCGCATCCTCGACGGCGCACTCCCCGCCGGTCTGGGCCGGGCCGCCGAATCCCCCGAGGAGACCGGCCGCTGGCTCGGCTTCCTCGGCGCCCACGGCCTGCGCGGCGCGTTCGCCGAAGGCCCCGGCCCCTCTTCCTCCACCTCATCAGGAGCACCGGCATGACCCTCGACCCGCTCGCAGACCCCTCCTCGCTCGCAGCCGCTTCCTCCCCCGGCGCCCCGCCCGACGCCTTCGTCCTCACCGGCGCCTTCTGGGTCGTCTGCCGGAACCCCCGCTACCTGGAGGAGCTCACCGCCCGCGGCCTGAAGATCCTGCTCATCACCCCCGAGAGCTACCGCGACGCCGCCGAGAGCGCCCGCAAGGACCCCGAGCACCCGGCCTCCCTGATCGACGACATCGCCTACGTGGACGGCTCCCTCGACCAGGAGGGCTCCTTCACCCCCGGGTTCGTCGCCCGGGCCCGCGGCTGGCGCGGCGCGTACACGGTGCGCGGTGCGTACGCGGTCGGCGAGACCCTCGTGGAGCAGACGGGCCTGCTGTGCGACGCACTGGGCCTGCCCGGTCCCGGCCTGCGCGCGACCCGGGTCTGCCGCAGCAAGTACCTCCAGCGCTGGTACCTGGAGGAGTTCGGCCCGGCCTGCCTGGTGGTGCCGCCCGGCGCGCGGGAGGACGCCGACCTCGCCTCCCTCACCTACCCCGTCGTCGTCAAGCCGGCCACCCGGCACTCCAGTTCGGGCGTGATCGCCGTCGACGACGCGGCCGCGCTGCGCGAGCTCGTCCTCGGCTACCCGGAGCACGAGACCCTGCTGGTCGAGCAGAAGGTGACCGGCCAGGAGTACTCCGTCGAGACCCTGGTCCAGCACGGCGAGCCGGTCTTCACCTCGGTGACCCGCAAGGAGACCACCGAGTCCGGCGCCCAGACCTTCGTGGAGCTGGCCCACTCGGTGCCGAACGCCCGCACCGGGGCGGACGCCGTCCTGCTGGACGCCAACCGCCGGATGCTCGACGCGCTCGGCTTCCGCGACGGCATCGCGCACGCCGAGTGGCGCACCGGCGCCGACGGCCGCCCCTACCTGATGGAGGTCGCCGCCCGGACCCCGGGCGACGGACTGGTCGCCCTCTACCACCTGGCCACCGGGCAGCCGCTGGAGCCGGAGATCATCCGCATCGCGCTGGGCGAGCGGGCCTCCTACCCGGAGCCCCGCCGCTGGACCCGCCAGGTCTACCTCGAACACGAGGCGGGCAGCCTCGCCGGCGTCACCCTCGACTGGCCGGGCGTAACCCCGGCCTGGGTGGGCGACGGCGGGATGTGGCCCCCGATCGAGCCCGGGGCCCCGGCGGACCCGGGCGCCCTGCGCGCCCTCCTCGTCCTGAAGGAGGCCGGTGCCCCGCTGCGCCCGCTCGCCAGCTCCGAGGACCGGGCGGTGACCTTCCTGATCGACGCGCCGAGCCCGGCCGAACTGGACGCGCTGGAACAGCGGGTGCGGGCCAAGGTCACCGTCACCACCGATCCGGCGGCCGGCGATGAGCGCTGACACCCGGCCGGCCGCAGCCGGACCCGAGACCCGGACCGGGACAGGAACCGAGGCCGAGCCCGCAGCCCCGGCCGCCACGGGCGCGGGCACGGCGGGCACGGCGGGTGCGGCGCGCCGCCAAGGGGCCACCGTCTGGGCCACTTTCAAGGAGGCCCCGCCGGCGGTCAAGACCGTACTGGCCGGCGTACTCGTCAACCGGCTCAGCGGCTTCCTGCACGTCTTCCTCGTCCTCTTCCTGACCGACGCCGGACATTCCAAGGGCCGCACCGTCCTCGCCCTCGGCGTGTACGGGGCGGGCGCCGTCGCCGGCTCCCTCGTCGGCGGCACCCTCGCCGACCGGCTCGGGATCCGCGGAGCCACCGTGCTCTCCATGAGCAGCACGGCGGTCCTGACGGCCGCCCTGCTGTACCTGCCCGACTTCACCCTGCTGCTCGGCGCGATCGCCCTGGTCAGCCTCGGGGCACAGCTGTTCCGGCCGGCGTCGGCGACGCTGCTCGCCGAGCAGACCGACGGCGACCGCCAGATCATGATCTTCGCGATGTACCGGTTCGGCCTCAACGTCGGCGCCACGGCCGCCCCGCTGCTCGGCTACGCGCTCTACCACGCGGGCGGCCGGGCGTACACCCTGCTCTTCTGGGGCGAGGCCGTGATCGCCCTCGTGTACGCGCTCGTCGCCCGGGCCACCCTGCCCGCCAAGGCTCCCCGGCAGCCGGAAGCCGCCGCCACGGCGGAGACCGGCACCGGCGGCTACGGCGCGGTCCTGCGCGACCGGCGCTACCTGCTCTACCTGGCCGCGGCCTTCTTCCACTCCGCCGTCTACATGCAGTACCTGTCCACCCTGCCGCTGTACATGAAGGACGCCCAGATGGCGCTCTTCTGGTACACCTTCGCGGTCGCGCTCAACGGCTTCATCGTCATCGCCTTCGAGCTGCTGGTCACCAGGCTCTCCCAGCACTGGCCCCTGAAGATCACGGTCGGCCTGGGCTTCGCCCTCGTCGGCGCCGGAGTCGCCTGCTACGGACTGCCCATCGGCCCGGCCGCCGTCGTCATCGGCACGCTCGTGTGGTCCCTGGGAGAGATCCTCGGCGGCCCCGCGGTGTTCGCCTACCCGGCGAACGCCGGCCCGGAGCGGCTGCGCTCCCGCTACATCGGCAGCTTCCAGTTCATGTTCGGCCTGGGCTCCGCCCTCGGCCCGATGGCCGGCACCTGGCTCTTCCTCCAGTTCGGCTCCCTGGTCTGGCCGATCGTCGGTGCCTGTTCGCTGTTCGCGACCGTGTGCGGGCTGATCGCCGTACGGGCGCGCCCGGCCGTACCGGCCTAGAGATCCCCACCCCCCTCCCACCCCCTGACCGTTCGAAAGAGAGGTTCCGACCATGGGGCACGAGAGCATCCGGCCCGGTGCGGCGCACTACCGCTGCGTAGGAGTCGGCGTGGGCCCGGCCAACCTGAGCCTGGCGTCCCTGCTGCACGGCAGGGAAGGCGTATCCAGTCTCTTCCTCGACCGCAAGAAATCCTTCACCTGGCACGACGGCCAGCAGATACCCGGGTCCACCCTGCAGGTCTCCCAGTTCAAGGACCTGGTGAGCCTCGCCGACCCCGGCAGCCCCTTCTCCTTCCTGTCCTACCTGCACGAGAAGGGCCGGGTCTACCACTTCCTCAACGCCCAGTTCGCCGACGTCCCCCGGCTGGAGTTCCGCAACTACCTCGCCTGGGCCAGCCGCCGCAACGAGAACATCGCCTTCGGCGAGTCCGTCGAAGAGGTCGCCTTCGACGAGACGGCCGGGGTCTTCGCCGTCCGCACCGACCGGCGCACCGTCACCGCCGAGAACGTCGTGGTCGGCGTCGGCAGCCGCCCCTGGGTCCCGCCGCAGGGCGAGGGGCGGCTCGGCCCGACCCAGTTCCACGTCGCCGACTACCTGGAGTCCGCCCGCGACCTCGGCGGCAAGCGGGTCGTCGTCATCGGCGGCGGACAGTCCGGCGCCGAGGCCTTCCTCGACCTGATCTCCCGCGGCGGCGCCGAACTGCCGCGCCGGGTCTCGTGGATCTCCCGCCGGCAGAACTACTTCCCCATCGACGACTCGCCGTTCACGAACGACTTCTACATGCCGAGCCACGCCGACTACTTCTACGGGCTGCCGCGCGAGCAGCGCCAGGAACTGAACTCCCGGCACGTCCTGACCAGCGACGGCATATCCGAGTCCACCCTGCGCGAGATCTACCAGGCCATCTACGTCCACCGGTTCGTCGAGGGCAACGACGACCTGGTCGCCCTGCACCCCGGACGCGAGGTCGTCGACGTCAGCACCGGCGCGTACGGAGGCTGGGAGGTCAGCGCCCGCCACACCGGGGAGCCGGGCTCGGCCGAGAGGTTCGAGGCCGACGTGGTCGTGTGGGCCACCGGCTACCGGCCCGCCGCCATGGACTTCCTCGCGCCGCTCGCCGGCCGCCTGGAGCGCGAGGGCGAGGAACTGCGCGTGGACGAGGACTACGCCGTCCGCTGGGACGGGCCGGCCGACCGCCGCATCTTCGTCCAGAACGGCGTACGCGGCCAGCGCGGACTGGCCGACCCCAACCTCAGCCTCAACGCCTGGCGCAGCCGGCGCATCGCCGACCGGCTGACCGGGGTGCGCGGGGACGAGCAGCTGGCCTCCTTCATCGAGTGGTCCTCCAAGCCGGCCGCCACGGACCAGCCGTGGAGCGCCTGATGACCACGGACACGGCCGTCGGCCACCACCTCGGCACCGCCCACGGCAGCGGGACGGGAACGGACACCGACGTGGCGGTGGTCGGCGCCGGGATCCTCGGCGTCCTGACCGCCCGCGAGATCCTGGCCCGGGCCCCCGGCACCAGGGTCACCGTCCTGGACCGGGACCTGGCCGGCTCCGGCGCCACCCGCCGCTCCGCCGGACTGCACTTCCCGCGCGGGGCCCGGGCCGAGGTCCGTGAGCTGGCCTCCGAGAGCCAGCGGTTCTACGCCGACCTCCACGCGGCCCGCCCCGACCTGCCCATCCACCCGCTCGGGATGACCGTCGTGGCACCCGGGTCCGCCGCGGAGCACCTCGCCGAGGTGTACCTGCCCGAGGCCGGGCTCCGGCGGACCGGGGAGCTGCCGCCGGCCGTCCCGGCCCTGCCCGAGGGGTACGCGGCCTGGGAGGGCGACGGCTGCCAGTACGCCGACGTCCACGCCCTGACCCAGCACCTCGCCGCCGGACTGCGGCCCGCCGCCGCCTTCCACGAGGGCGTCGCCGTCACCAGGATCGCCACCACGGCGGCGGGCGTGCGGCTCACCCTGACCGGCGGGGCCACCCTGACCGCCGGCCACGTCGTCCTCGCGCCCGGCCCGTGGCTCGCCGACCCCGCCTGGGCCGAGCTGGTCGCCCCGCTCGGCGCCCGGGTCAAGAAGGTCGTCGCCCTGCACATCGAGGTGCCTCCGGCCCCCGGGGACCGGGCCGTGGTCTTCCACGAGGAGGACGCCTTCCTGCTGCCCTTCCACCACCGCGGCCACTGGCTGTTCAGCTACACCTGCCAGGAGTGGGACGTGGACCCGGCGACCGTGGAGTCCTGCGTCACCGCCGGCCACCTGGGCGAAGCCCGCGCCCTGCTCGACCGCTACGCCCCGGCGCTGTCCGCCCACTGCGTCTCGGGCCGCGTCTTCTGCGACGCCTACGGGCCCGCCGGCGTCCCCCTCGTCGCCCCGCTCACCGAGGACGGCCGCCTCGTCTTCGCCGGCGCCGCCAACGGCTCCGGCTACCGCCTCGCCCCGGCGCTCGCCGCCCGCGCCGCCGATCTCATCCCCTCCCTCCCGTCACCCCGAAAGGCCACGACATGATCATCGCCAGCTATGACGCCGATGTCCTGGAACAGGCCTTCGGCATCGACATGAGCGGCGTCGACGGCCTCGGCGTCGGCGCCGGGTGGGGCCGGGTCGCGCCGGGCCGGGCCTCCGACCACCACCGGCACGACGAGACGGAGCTGTTCGTGATCGTCGCCGGCCGCGGCGAGTTCGTCGTCGACGGCGAACGCCACCCAGCCGCCCCCGGCACCGTCGTCCTGTTCGAGCCCTTCGAAGCGCACGTCCTGGAGAACACCGGCGAGGGGGACCTCGTCTTCTTCACCCAGTACTGGCGCGACGCCGAACGGGCCATGACCTCCGCCGGCGACCCCGTCCGCAAGGGCTTCGGAGACCGGCCCGTCTTCGTCTTCTCCACCCCGCCCACCCCCAACGGGGACCTGCACCTCGGTCACCTGTCCGGCCCCTACCTGGGCGCCGACGCCTTCACCCGCTTCCAGCGCATGACCGGCGCGCAGGCCTACCACCTCACCGGCAGCGACGACTACCAGAGCTACGTGGTCGGCGCCGCCCGCAAGGAGGGCCGCACCCCCGCCGAGACGGCCGCGCACTACAGCGCCGAGATCGCCGAGACGCTCCGGCTGATGGACATCCCCCTCGACCAGTACACGGTCACCGACCAGGACCCCTCCTACCGCGAGGGCCTGCAGGACTTCTTCAGCCGGGTCGTGGACTCGGGCCAGATCGCCGTCAGCGAGCACGACGCGCTGCACGACGCCGAGAGCGGCCGGTACCTGTACGAGGTCGACGTGAAGGGCGGCTGCCCCGGCTGCGGCAACACCACCTCCGGCAACATCTGCGAGGAGTGCGGCGAACCCAACACCGTCGCCGACCTCACCGATCCGCGCGCGGTCTCCTCCGGCCTGCCGCCCCGCACGGCGCCCTCCGCCCGCTGGACGCTCCCGCTGCACGCCTTCGAAGCGGAGGTGAAGGAGCACCACGGGCTGGGCCGGGTCCCCGCCCGGCTGCGCGAGCTCGCCGACCGGCTCTTCCGGCGCCCGAGCCTGGACATCCCCGTCACCCACCCCTCCGACTGGGGCGTGGAGCCGCAGGAGAACTCCACCGAGGGCCAGGTCATCTGGGTGTGGCCCGAGATGAGCTACGGCTTCCTGCACGGCATCCAGTCGCTCGGCGCCCGCCTCGGCCGCCCCTGGCGGGCCGCGCACCCCGCCCCGGACTGGAAGATCGTCCACTTCTTCGGCTACGACAACAGCTTCTACCACTCGGTGCTCTACCCGGTGCTCTACAAGCTGGCGTTCCCCGGCTGGACCCCCGACATCGACTACCACGTGAACGAGTTCTACCTGCTGGAGGGGGAGAAGTTCTCCACCAGCCGCCGCCACGCGATCTGGGGCAAGGAGATCCTGACCCCCGACACGGTCGACGCCGTCCGCTACTTCCTCGCCTCCACCCGCCCGGAGGGCGAGCGCACCGATTTCCGGCGCGCCGCCTACGAGAGCGCCCTCCACGAGACCCTCATCGGCACCTGGCAGCAGTGGCTGAACGACCTCGGTGCCCGTGTCGCCAAGCAGTACGGCGGCCAGGCCCCCGACGCCGGCAACTGGACCCCCGAGCACTCCGCCTTCCTGGCCCGGCTCGGCGCCCGCCTCGACGCCGTCACCGGGGCGCTCGGCGGCGACGCCTTCTCCCTCAACCAGGCCGCCGCCGAACTGGACGGCATCGTCCGCGACACCGTCCGCTTCACCCGCGCCGAAGGGCTGCTCGCCGACACCCCCGGCTGGGAGAGCGAGAACCGCACCGCCGTCGCCCTGGAGCTGGCCGCCGCCCGGCTCCTCGCGCACGCCGCCCTCCCGGTCATGCCGCGCTTCGCCGGACGGCTGGCCGCCGCCCTGGGCCTGGACGCCCCGCGCACCTGGCCCCGTACCGTCGAACTGGTCGCCCCCGGAAGCGGGATCGCCCTCGCCGACGCCGTCTTCTTCCACCCCGCCGCCCCGGCCGCTCCCGCCGCCCCGGCGGAGCACCCACTGACCCCGTGGCTGACCGGAACCGTCCGCGCCGCCCTGCGGCTCGGCGGCGACGAGCCGATCGCCGGACGCACCCTGACCCAGCTGGCCGCCGGCTCCCTCCAGGCCGTCACCGTCCAGTACCAGATCCTCGACGCCCTCGACGTGGACCTGTCCATGGACGAGCTGCTGCACGGCGGCACCCTCGCCGAACTCGCCGCCCTCATCGCCGAGCGCGCCGAGCCCGCCGCCGTCGCCGCCCTGACCACCGCCACCGCGGACGCAGAGGAGTCCCGATGAACCACCGCGACGTCCTGCGGGAGATAGCGGAACGCGGCCTGTCCGTCAGCCTCGCCGACGGCGACCTGCGCCTCCAGGGCAGCCGAGACCGGCTCGACGCCGGCTTCGTCGCCCGCGTCAAGGCCGCCAAGGCCGACCTGGTCGCCCACCTCGCCAGGGAAGCCGAACGCGGCGGCCCCGGCTTCCCCCTCACCCCGCTCCAGCGCAGCTACTACCTCGGCCGCAGCGGCATCTTCGAGATCGGTGACGTCGCCAGCCACGTCTACCACGAGATCGAGGGCGTCTGGGACCTCGACCGCCTCCAGGCCGCCCTGGACACCGTCGTCGGCGCGCACAGCGCCCTGCGCTCCCGCTTCCCCTCCGACGAGCGCCAGTTCACCGAGTACGGGCACGCCCTGCCCCGCATCGGCCGGCTCGACCTGCGCGACCGCGGCGCCGACGAACAGCGCCGCATCCGCGCCGAACTGCGCGAGACCCGCTCCCACCGGGTGCTGCCCGCCGACGAGGCACCGCTGCTCGCCGTGGACGTGACCGTCCTCGCCGACGACCGGATGGTCCTGCACGTCGGTCACGACGGGCTCGTGATGGACGGGATCAGCATGTTCCTGTTCTTCCGCGCCTGGTGGCACGCCTACCAGGGGGGACCCGCCGGAACCCACGAGGAACTCCCCTACGAGGACTACCTGGAGGCACTGGAGCGCGGCCGCGACCGCGCCCCCGCCCGCCGCTCGCGCGAGTACTGGACGGCCCGGGCCGAGGACCTCGCCCCCCACCCCGACCTGCCGCTGCGCACCAGCCCGGCCGCCCTGGCCCGCTCCCGCTTCACCCAGCGCCGGGTACGCCTGGACCGCGCGGCCTGGACCGCGCTGAAGGAACGGGCCGCGGAAGCCGGCCTGACCCCCTCGGCGCTGCTGCTCGCCGCGTACGCGGAGACGCTGGCGACCTGGGGCGCGGGGGAGCGGTTCACCCTCACCACCACCGTCGCCCACCGGCCCCCCGTGCACCCGAGGATCTTCGAGGCCGTCGGCCAGTTCTCCGACACCCTCCTCGTCGAGGCCGAGGTCGACCGGTCGCTGCCCTTCGCCGAGCGGGCCCGCGCCCTGCAGAGCCGGCTGCACACCGACCTCGACCACCGGCACTTCTCCGGCGTCGAGGTCATGCAGGAACTGGCCCGGCGCCGGGGCGGGGTGGCCGGTGCGCGGATGCCGTTCACCTTCAACAGCGCCATCGGGCACGCCAGCAGCGAGGTGGACGGCTCGGCGCTGGAACTGTTCGGGCCGGAGGTCTACTCGGTCAGCCAGACCCCCCAGGTGTGGCTGAACGCCTTCGCGATGGAGCAGCACGGGGCGCTCGTCGTCCAGCTCGACGGCATCGACGACCTGTTCCCCGAAGGGCTCCTGGACGACCTCGCCCACGGCTACCGCACCCTGCTGGGCGACCTGGTGGACGCCGCGGCCTGGCAGCGCCGCAGCTTCGACCTGCTGCCGCCCGCCCAGCGCGAACGCCGCCGGGCCGCCAACGACACCGCGGTGCCGCTGCCCGACGAGATGCTGGGCGACGCCTTCGCCGCCCGGGCCGCCCGTACCCCGGAAGCGCCCGCGGTCCTCACCGCGGACGGCAGCATCAGCTACGGCGAACTGCTGCACCGGGCCGCCCACGCGGCGTCCTGGCTGCGCGCCCACGGCGTGGCGCGCGGCGAGCTGGTGGGCCTGGTCATGCACCGCGGACCCGAGCAGATCATCGGGATCCTCGCCACCGTGCTGGCCGGTGCCGCCTACCTGCCGGTGGACGCCGCGCTGCCCGCGGCCCGGCAGGAGTACATGCTCGGCGACGGGCGGGTGCGGTGCGTGCTCACCAACACCGGCTTCACCGCCGCCTCCCTGGCCTCCTGCGACCTGACGGCCGCGCCTCCGGACGCCCCGGCCGAGGTCCCGCCGCGGCTGCCCGGATCCGGTCCCGACGACCTCGCGTACGTCCTCTACACCTCCGGCACCACCGGCGCCCCCAAGGGCGTCATGGTGACCCACCGCAACGTGGCGAACCTCGTCGCCGACTGCCACACCCGCTTCCGGATCCGGCCCGGGGACCGCTTCTTCGCCATCAGCGCCTTCAACTTCGACCTGTCGGTGTGGGACGTCTTCGGCGCCCTGTCCGCCGGCGCGGCCCTCGTCATGCCCGACCGGGACAAGGCCGTGGACCCCGCCCACTGGCTGGACCTGTGCCGCGCCCACCGGGTCAGCGTGTGGAACTCCGTCCCCGCCGTCGTCGGGCTGCTGCACGACCAGGCCCGGGCGGACGCCGACGTGCCGCCCGCCCTGCGCCTGGTCATGATGAGCGGCGACCGGCTCCCGCCGGCCCTGCCCGCGGCCCTGCGCGCGCTCAAGCCGGGCCTCGAGGTGGTCTCCCTCGGCGGGCCCACCGAGACGACGGTCTGGAACATCCTGCACCCCGTCCGCGAGGACGAGGACGGCAGCGAGTCGATCCCGTACGGCCGCCCCAACGCCAACAACCGCGCATACGTCCTGGACCGCGACGGCCTGGACGCGCCCGACTGGGTCACCGGCGAGATCGTCGCCGCCGGCACGGGCCTGGCCCGCGGCTACTGGGGCGACGAACAGCGCACCGCCGAGCGGTTCTTCCACGACCCCGGACGCGGCGAACGCCTCTACCGCACCGGCGACCTGGGCCGCTACCTGCCCGACGGGGAGATCCAGATCCTGGGCCGCAGCGACTTCCAGATCAAGGTCAACGGCTACCGGATCGAGGCCGGCGAGGTCGAGACCCGCCTCGCCGCCGTCGCCGGCGTCGCCCAGGCCGTCGTCGCCGCCGGCGGCAACCGGCTCGTCGCCCACCTGGTCGCCGAAGGCCCGGACCGGCCCGGCCTCGCCGAGCTGCGCCGGGCGCTCCGCGCCGACCTGCCCGACTACATGATCCCCGCGGTGGCCGTCTGGCACGACGCCCTGCCGCTCACCAAGAACGCCAAGGTGGACCGTACCCGCCTCGCGGCGCTCGTCACCGACGAACCGCAGGCCGCTGCGGCGGCCACGGGCGCCGCCGGCCCCGCCACCGCGACGGAGAAGGTCCTCGCCGACATCTGGGCCACCGTCCTGCGCCGCGCGGACGTCGGTGCCGAGGACACCCTCGGCTCCCTCGGCGGCGACTCCATCGCCGCCGCCCGCATCCTCACCGCAGCCCGCAAACGCTTCGGGATCACCCTGACCCTCGACCAGTTCGCCGAGGTGGACACCGTCCGCGCGATGGCCGCCGCACTGGCGGGGGAGGGGGCCCAGTGAACGCGCTCGACAGGATCGTCGCGCAGGAGCCGCTCGCCGGGACCCTCGGCGTGGCCCGCCTCGACGGGACCCGGACCATCCCGCTCGCCGAGCTGTACGCACGCTCCGGACAACTGGCCCACCACCTGCGCCACACCCTCGGACTCCGCCCGGGCGACCGCATCGGCATCCTCGCCGCCAACAGCCTGGAATGGGTCCTCCTCGACCTCGCCGCGCTCCGCCTCAAGGTGGAGACGGCCGGCCTGGAACCGGGCAAGTTCACCCCCGGCGCCGCCCTGATGGAGGAGTACGGGCTCCACACGCTCTTCACGGACCAGCCCGCCGGCATCCCGGGAACCGTCCCGATGAGCGGGATCTGGGAGCTCACCGAACCGGCCGCCGGACCGCAGGAACCGCTGCCGGCGGTCACCTGGGGCGCGCGGGACGTCACCACCGTCAAGTTCACCTCCGGCAGCACCGGCGTCCCCAAGGGCCTCGGCGCCACCGCCGGCAGCATCGACAGCTCGCTGACCGCCGTCCAGGAGATCTTCGAACACAAGCCGGACGACCACCTCTTCGTCTTCCTGCCGCTCTCCCTCCTCCAGCAGCGCTACTGGGTCTACTCCGCCCTCCTGCACGGCCACGACCTCACCGTCACCACCTACGAGGCCGCCTTCGCCACGCTGCGCCGCGTCCGCCCGACCGTGGTCATGGGCGTCCCGGCCTTCTACGAGACGGCCCGCCGCCAGATCGAGGCGCGGCTGCGCCGGTCCGCCGGGCACACCCCCCAGCAGGCCGCCCGGGCCCTGTTCGGCGACCGGATCCGCTACCTGTGGACCGGATCCGCCCCCGCCTCCCCGGCGATGCTCCGCTTCTACGGCGAGGCCGGCCTGCCCCTCTTCGAGGGCTACGGCCTCAACGAGACGTGCATCGTCACCAAGAACCACCCCGGTGCCCACCGCGAGGGCAGCGTCGGCCGGGTGCTGCGCGGCAAGGAGGTGCTGATCGGCGAGGACGGCGTCATCAGCGTCCGCAGCACGCACCCCGTCAACACGCGGTACACGTACGCCCGCCCGGGCGACTCCGAGCGGGTCTTCGGCCCCGACGGCACCGTCCGCACCGGCGACATCGGCCACATCGACGAGGACGGGTTCCTCTTCGTCCACGGCCGCGCCGACGACGTCATCGTCCTCGACAACGGCAGGAAGGTCGTCGTCCGGCCGGTCGAGGAACTGATGAGGGCCGACCCGGCGATCGCCGAATGCGTCCTGTTCAGCCCCACCCAGACCGAGCTGGTCGCGGTGGTCTCCCCGGCCGCCCTGCCGGCCGACACGGACGCCGTCGCGGCCCGCCTCGCCGCCGTCAACGCGGCGACCACCCCCGACGAGCACATCAGCAGGGTCCTGGTCGCGGACGTCCCCTTCAGCATCGAGAACGGCCTGCTGACGTCCCAGTACAAACCCAGACGCCCCGCCATCCAGACCGCCTACGCCACCCAGTTGCACACCCAGGAGGCCGGAATCCATGCCTGACACCCCCGACGCGATCGAGTCCGCGGCCCGCGAGCAGCTCTCGCTGGTCCTCGTCCCCGAGGTCGCCCCCGAGGCCCTCGACCCCGACGCCGACCTGGTCGCCGCCTACGGGCTGACCTCCCTCAACAAGGTCCTCTTCCTGACCGAGGTGTGCGAGGAGACCGGCGTCGACCTCGCCCACTTCACCGAGCACGACCTCGCGGCCATGCGCACCCTGCGCGATGTCACCGCGGCCCTCGTCCGCCACCACGCCACCACCGGAGTCTGACCATGAACTGGACCGAGAACGCAGCCGCCGCCCTGGAGAACCACCGCGTCCTGCTGCGGCCCGTCACCGAGGCCGACCGGGAAGGGGTCCGCGCGGTCGCCATGGACCCCGACATCTGGCGCTACTTCGTCTCCGCCGTCGAGACGGACGCCGACTTCGAGGGCTTCTTCGCCGCCATGCTCGACGACCACGCCGCCGGCCGCCGCGCCGTCTACGTGATCACCGACAAGGAGTCCGGCCGCATCGCGGGCAGCATGAGTTTCGGCAACATGGCCGAGGCCGACCGGCGGCTGGAGATCGGCTGGTCCTGGCTCGGCCGCGACTTCCGCGGCAAGGGCGTCAACCACTGGGCGAAGACCCTGCTGCTGCAGCACGCCTTCGAGGTGCTCGGCGCCGAGCGCGTCGAGTTCAAGACCGACGTCCTCAACGTCCAGGCCCGCCGCGGCCTCGCCAACATCGGCGCCACCGAAGAGGGCACGCTGCGCAGCTTCAACTTCATGCCCGGCGGCCGCCGCCGCGACGCCGTCTTCTACAGCGTCCTGCGCGCCGAGTGGCCCGGGGTGAAGGCGAACCTCTCGGCCGGTCCGAAGGCGGCCCTCCCGGCATGAGCATCACCTTCGTACCGGCATCGGGCACCCCCCGGGCGATCGGGCGCGCCCACGGCGAGGCCCTCGCCGTGCCGCTGCGCGCCTTCCTCGACGACGGGCTGGCCCGGCTGAACCACCTGCTGGCGGCGCCCGTGACCGCCGAGGCCCTGCTGCCGTCGACCGCCGCGTACCGCGCGGCGGTCACGGCGGCTCTGCCGGACCTCGCCGAGGAGGTGGCGGGCCTCGCCGAGGGGGCCGGGATCAGCGAGGACGAGGCCTGGCTGCTGCAGCTGCGCCGGGAGATCATGGGCTACTCCAAGATCCCCACCGCCGGGGACTGCACCACCTGGGCCCGCGCGGCGGGCCCCGGCGGCCGCACCCCCGTACTCGCCCAGACCGTGGACCTCAACGGCAACCTGGACGACCACATCAGCGTCCTGAGGATCGCCCGCGCCGGCTCCCCGCGCCGCTCCCTGGTGCTCAGCTTCGCCGGGCTCCTCGGCTACCTCGGCCTCAACAGCGACGGCCTCGCCGTCGGGCTGAACCTGGTCCTGGGCGGGGACTGGCGCCCGGGCGTGCCCCCGTACCTCGCCATCCGCCACCTGCTGGACACCGCGGCGACCGTGGACGAGGCCCTGAAGATCCTCGCCGGGCTCCCGCTGGCCAGCTCCCGCTCGCTCATGCTGTGCGACCACGAGCGGGCCCTGTACGTCGAGGTCCTCGGCGGTGAACTGCGCGTCACGGAGCCGGAGACGGGTCTGGCGGCGCACACGAACCACTTCCTCCACCCGGACTTCGCCCCGGCGGACGAGCTGAACGTGTTCGCCCGCAACTCCTCGGTCCGCCGGCTGCGCGCGGCCGGCGAGGGCCTGGCGGAGCTGCCCCCGCAGGCGGGTCCGGAGGACCACTTCGCGCTGCTCTCCCGGCCGCCCGTCTGCGTCCCCGACCGGGGGGACATCCGCGCCGAACGCACCGTCGCCGCCGTGGTCCTGCTGCCCGCCGCCGGGACGCTCCACATACGCCCGGGGGACCCCTCGCGCTCCGGCACGCAGGTGTTCGCCCTGTAGGCCGGGAGGGCCGTGTACAAGGAAGGAACACGATGGACGCATGGCTGGTCGACCTCGACCGGATCGCCCCCTCCGACATCAGCGAGCGCTACCCCGAGGGCCTGACCGAGGACGAACTGCGGCGCGGGGCGGAGTTCGTGCACGCCCGGGCGGCCCACCGCTTCTACCGGGCCCGCCTCACCGTGCGCAGGCTGCTGGCCGGCCGCCTCGGCCTGCACCCCGGCGACCTGCGCATCGGCTACGACCCGGCGGGAAAGCCGTACCTGCCGGACCATCCCGGCACCCACGTCAGCTGGTCCCGCTCGGACGGCCTGCTGCTGCTGGGCGCCACCGAGACCGGGCCCATAGGGGTGGACGTGGAACTGGTCCGCCCGGCCACCACCAGCATGGACGTACTGGCCTTCGTCTACCCCGGGATGCCCCCCACCGCCACGTCCGAGACCTTCTTCCACGCCTGGACCCTGCTGGAGGCGGCCGTCAAGGCCACCGGGCGGGGACTGGCCGAGGGGGCCAGGGACGTCGACCTGGCCTTCGGCCCGGACGGCGGGGTGGCTCTGCGCGGCATCAGGGGCCACGGCGCCCCGCCCTGGTACGGCCACACCGCCGTCCACCCCACCCGGCAGGACGCCCCCGGGGCGATGACGGCCTTCGTCTCCCGCGAACCGCGGCCGGTCACGGTGGAGCCCTGGCACGGCGGGGGGACGGCGCCGTGGCCCGCCCGCCTGCTCACGGCCCGCTAGAGGCGGGACGGAGGGGGGCTCGAAGCCGTCCGGTACCCGCCCGCGGGGCGCAGCGACCGGAGGGCAGCGACCGGGCAGCGGTCCGGTCGCTGCGGTACCGACGGCGGAAACCCCTGTTCAGAGGCGTGGCTTGACCGCCGGCAGCGACCGGAGCGACTCAAGGTCCGGGTATATGGGCCCCAACGTACGTGCGCGTGTGCGCGCGTGGGGGCTCCATATATAGGGGCCTTGAGTCGCTTCGGTCGCTGCCGGCGTTTGCATGCCTCTGTGACCTGGTGTTCTGTGAGCGGCTCAAGGAGCTGCCGAAGGAACTCCGGTAGCTGGCCATCGGTCGCCGAGTCGCTCGGGCACCGCACGGAGGCACACCTCCCGCGCAGGCTCGTACGCCTCTGGCCTCCCGGGGGTTTCGCCAACCTGATGTCAGGCGTTGAGTCGCTTCAGTCGCTCATGGGGGAAGTGATGGCAGCTGAGCTGCGGGTCTCGCGGAGCGACCCACGGCGGGCGGGGGGAGCTGCACGGGGGGAACCCGAGCCCGCGGCGACCGCCCTGTGGTGCGCGCGGCGCGGGTGGCCGGTCCACCCGCTGGCCCCGGGCCGCAAGACGCCCGTGGGCAACTGCGGGACCTGCCGCGCGCCGGGCCACCACCGCGGGGCCTGCGACTGCCTCCGGGCGGGCCGCTGGTGCCACGGCTTCCACGCGGCCACGCTCGACCCCGCCAGGATCGAGCGGTGCTGGGGCCGCCGCCCCGAGCTGGGCATCGGTGTCGCGTGCGGTCCCGCGGACCTCGTGGTCGTCGACATCGACGCGCACGCCCGCGAACTGCCCGGCCGGGACCGGCTGCTGCCCGGTGTCGGGATCTCCCCGGCGGTGGACCTCACCGGACTGGCCAACGGCTTCCACACCCTGGGCCTGCTCGCCGCCCTGCGCGGGGCCGTCAGCCCCGCCGACGACGACTCGACCCTGCGGGTACGCACCCCCTCCGGAGGCCTGCACGTCTGGTACCGGGACCAGGGCGGCCACCGCTGGCAGTGCTCGACCGGTTCCGGCGGCGGCCGCGCCCTCGCCTGGCAGGTCGACGTACGGGCCCACGGCGGCTACGTCGTCGCCCCCGGCACCGTGACCCACGCGGGCGTCTACCGGCCCCTGGGCCCCGCGCGGGAGCCCGCGCCGCTGCCGGCCTGGCTCGCCCGGGAACTGGAGCGCACCGGGCACCTGTCACCGGTGCTCCGGGCCGCGCCCCGCTCCGTACCGCCCCGCGCCCGGCAGGCCGTCATCGCGGCGGGCGGCGGCCGCGGCGCTCCGGCCCGGCTCCTGGCCGCGGTCCTCGCCGAGGTCGTTGCCTGCGCCGCCGTACCCGAAGGGGCCGGGTTCTCCGAGAAGCTGAACCGCGCCGCCTACACCGCCGGCGGACTGGTCGCCGCCGGGCACCTCACCGAGACCGAGGCCCGCGGGCTGCTGCGGGAAGCGGCCGAGCGGGCCCGGCCCGGGCAGGAACGCCGCAGCGGCGCCGTCATCCGCAGCGGGCTGGCAGCGGGCGCGCTGCGCCCGCTGTCGCCGGGAGGCCGCACATGAGCCTCGACAACGACAGCCGGCTGTTCGAGTTCGACGTCCAGGCCGTCGCCGCGCAGATCCTCGCCCAGCCCGGGCCCGCGGACCACCGGGACCTGGGCGGGGACCGGGAGGCGGACGGCGCCGGTACCTCCGGCGCCCGTGTCCAGGACGCCCGCCACCCGGTCGCCCGGGCCGCGTACGCGGACGGGGAGGCGACGGCGGCCGGCCTGCTGCCCGACACGCTCACCGACCGCGGCAACGCCAAACTGTTCGTCAAGCTCTACGCCGACGACTACCGGCACGTCCCCGGCATCGGCTGGTTCCGCTGGGACGGCACCCGCTGGCAGATCGACGAGGACGACACCGTCCTGTGGGCCGCAGGCGACCTGGCGGAGAGCATCGCCGCCACCGACCCCCGTGGCGTGCACACCCCTGCCGCGCTGCAGCAGCACCGCCGCCGCGCCCTCAGCACCAGCGGTATGAACGCCATGCTCGCCCAGGCCAGGTCCGCCCCGGGCATGGTGCTCAACGCGGCGCGCCTGGACGCCGACCCGTACGCCCTGTGCACCCCCGCGGGCGTCGTCGACCTGCGCAGCGGGCACGTCCGCCCGGCGCAGCCGACGAAGGACTTCCACTCGCGCTCCACCACGGCCGCACCGCAGCCGATGGCCACCCCGCGCTGGAACCGCTTCCTGACCGACACCTTCGGCGAAGGGCCCGAGGGCGCGGAGATGATCGACTTCCTGCAGCTGCTGCTCGGGTACTCCGTCACCGGGGACGTCGGCGCCCAGGTCATGCCCTTCCTGTTCGGCTCCGGCAAGAACGGCAAGTCCGTGCTGCTGGACGTCCTGATGAAACTGCTCGGCGACTACGCGGACGCCGCGCCGCCCGGCTTCCTGATGGCACGGCCGTACGAGGGCCACCCGACCGACCTCGCCGAACTCCACGGCCGGCGGGTCATCGTGTGCAGCGAGGTCAAGCCGGGCGACCGCTTCGACGAAGCCCGCGTCAAGCTGCTCACCGGTGGCGACCGCATCAAGGCGCGCCGGATGCGGCAGGACTTCTTCAGCTTCGAGCCGACGCACAAGCTGTGGCTGCTGGGCAACCACCGGCCCGAAGTCGGCACGGGCGGCTTCGCGTTCTGGCGGCGCATGCGGCTGATCCCGTTCGAGCGGGTCGTCTCCGACGACCGCAAGATCGACAACCTTGCGGACGTCCTGGTCACCCAGGAGGGTCCGGGCATCCTCAACTGGCTCATCGAGGGCGCCCGTCGCTATCTGAGCGGCGACAAGGACCTCTCGGGCCCCGAGCGGGTCCGCATCGCCACCACGGCCTACGCCGAGACCGAGGACCACACCGCCCGGTTCGTCGGTGAAACCTGCCGGTTCGAGCCGGATCTGCGGGCGGAACAGGCCCATCTCTACGCCGCCTACCGGAGCTGGTGCCAGAATGAGGGAGCGCCGGCGATTTCCTCCCGGGCGTTCGCGGCACGCGTCCGCGAGGCGGTGGGACTGGCGTCGCCCAAGGAGATGATCCTGTCCAACCAGCGCAAGTACTACCCGGGCATCGGCCTGCTCGCGGACGAGGAGAGAGCATGAGCGCCCTCATCGCAGAGGACGAGATCCTCCACGAGGTGGACCTCGTCTGGCTGGAGGACACCAGCGGGCTCGACTACGTCCGGCAGAGCCTGGACCGGCTCCCCACGCGGCGCGGCAGGCCCGCCTACCACCGCGACGGCCGCATGGTCGGGTACGCCCTGCTGGGCCCGGGAGCCAAGCCGTCCCGCTCCTCCGGGACCTTCCGGCGCCGGGTGTTCTGGCTGCTCCCGCACGACCGGGACACCGACCCCGACGGGCTGTACGCCACCGGGGCGCCGGCGGAGGCCGTGGACGCGCGGACCCTGGCGCCGGGCAGCAAGGGGCGCAAGACCGAGCGGTCGGAGGGCGGCCCGATGTTCTCGGCCCGCCGGGGAACCGACGCCTGAGCACCGTCACGCGAGCGACAACGAAAGAACCGGGGGGCCGGTATGTTCTGGTGAGCCGTTCAGGGGTGGCGGCTGCTCGGAACCTCCGGCTCGCGGGCGGGTGGGGACCGCGGCCCTGCGGCCGCCCGGTGCGGCCGGCCCGGAACAGTGCTGCGGCGCCCGGGAGGCGGGGGACGGCGGCGGTCAGCCGGCCGCGACCGCGGCTTCCTTGAGGCCGGCCAGCTCCTGGGAGCCCCTGACGGCCTCGGCGTAGATGCTCGCCGCCCGGCTCTCGGACATGTCCAGGGAGGCGAGGACCGAGGACTGCGCGATGCTGGGCATCAGGTGGCGCAGCAGGGTGGTGACCCGGCCGGTGAGGTCCCGGTAGTCGCTCAGGGCCTGGGACATGGACTGGATGCCGGCGTAGGAGCCCACGATGACGTCGGCGGTCTCGGTCGGCACCACGTGGGGGAGCAGCTCGCCCTGGGCCCGGGCCTTCTCCAGGCGCTCCCGGACGGGGGCGGCCCAGCTGCGGAACGGGCCGCTGCGGTCGAGCCCGTGGGCCAGCTGGTCCATGGTCAGGCGCACCCCGGCCCGGACCATGGGGTCGGTCTGCAGGCGGTAGGTGTGCAGCATGACGATGTCCACGATCTCCTGGACCTTGGACGCGCGCTCGGGGAGGACGAGGTTCTGGTTCTGCGCGGCCAGGACCCCCTGGGCCAGCTCGTCCTTCGACTGGAAGTGGAAGTACAGGGCCCCCTTGGTCACTCCGGCCTCGGTGAGGATCTCGGAGATCGTGGACGCCTGGAATCCGCGCTCCTCGAAGATCTTGGCCGCCGCGGACAGGATCGCCTGACGGGTGCGGATGGCTCGGACTTGTTCGGCCACTGTGAGTCCTCCCTCCTCGGGATGTGAAAACCGTAAGAATGCTCAGAGAAAATACCGCATAGTCCGTATCTTACAGGGAGGTGTCTCCCGGCCAAGCCCCTCAGCGGCTTCTGCTGTTCATAGATCAGGTAAAGGAAAACGGATGATTCTCCTGACAGGCGCCACCGGAACGGTCGGCCGCGAGGTGGTGCGGGCACTCCCGCCCGGTGTCGAGGTCCGCGTCATGGCCAGGGAGCCGGCCCGTGTCGAGGGGGCACCGGCGACGGCCGAGACCGTCCCCGGGGACTACGGCGATCCGCGGTCGCTCCGGGGCGCGCTGAACGGGGTGCGCACCGCGTTCCTGGTGACCGGCGGTGTCGCCGGGGACGAGGACGCCCGCTTCCTGGAGGCCGCGCGGGCCGCCGGGGTGGAGCACGTGGTGAAGCTGTCCGCCGCCGCCGTGACGGACCCGCTGGCCGACGATCTGATCACCCGCTGGCAGCGCGGGACCGAGGACCTCCTGCGCGCGTCCGGGATGGGGTGGACGCTGCTGCGTCCCCGTGCCTTCATGTCCAACACGCTCTCCTGGGCCCCCTCCGTGCGCGCGGAGGGGGTCGTGCGCTCCTTGTACGGGTCCTCGGCCAACTCCTGCGTCGATCCCCGCGACATCGCGGACGTGGCGGTGGGCGTCCTCACCGACCCCGGACGGCACCGCGGCCGGGCGTACACGCTGACCGGGCCGCAGGCCGTCACCGCCGTCGAGCAGACGGCTCAGCTCGGTGAACTGCTCGGCCGCCCGCTGCGTTTCGAGGAACTGGAGCCGGAGCGGGCCCGGTCCCTGTGGAGCGGGCGCCATCCGGCGCCCGTGGTCGAGGCCTTGCTGCGCAGTGCCCTGCGGCAGCGGGACGGGGCCAAGTCCGGGGTGGAGCAGACGGTCCTGGAGCTGACCGGCCGGCCGGCGCGGTCGTTCCGGGACTGGGCGGAGACCCGCCTGCCGGCTTTCACACCCCTGTGATGCCGCTGTGCTGCGCCGCGTCGGCGTGCGTCGCAGTGGGGCGGCGGTACGGGGGCGCGAAAGCCGGCAGGCGGGCCGGCCGAGGGTCAGCAGGGGGACGCGGCCGCCGTCACCGTGGCGTCGAAGACGAGCTTGCCGTGCTGGTGGCCCGTCACGCGCACCTTCTCCTCCGGTCCCCCGGCGGCCCCCAGGTACTCGGCCTCGATGAGGCACGGGGCGTCCAGTTCGGCGTACCGCTTGAACTCGCTGGTGATGCCGAGGGGCAGGAAGGAGGAGCGCTTCAGCATGGCGGCCGTGCTCTGGCGGGCGGCCTCCACGAGCACCATGCCGGGCACGTGGTCGACCGGGTGGTCGAAGAGCACGGGGTGGCGCGTGTCCACCCGCAGCTGCCAGCGGCCCGGCCCTCCGACGGGCGTGAGCACCACGTCGGCGGGCGAGGTCCGCCCCACGCTCTGCGGAGCGGCGGGGGCGGTGAGCGGCAGCGGACGCAAGGAGCCGTCCAGTACGTGCGCGGGACGTACGCGCCGGTACACGGTGGGGCTGGCACAGACGAAGGACATCCGTCCCGTCGCGGCCGGCAGGCCGTCGCGGCGGACCACCGTCTCGTAGCACATCCCGGCCAGGGCGCTGCCGCGCCGCTTCACCTCGGTGCAGGTCACCTCGATGTCGAGCGAGGCGGGCGCCTGGCGGACCCGGAGCTGATCGGGGTGGACGGTGACGTCGAGGTCCCACAGCAGGAACTGGTGCCCGAAGGGGACCCCGAACTCGGCGTGCGCGAGCAGCGCACCCACCTGCCGGATCGTCTCCACCGCCATGAGAGGGTCGTGGTGCTCACCGTCCACGGGAGTGAAGAAGCTGTGGCTGCGGGGCCATTGGGCGGCCACCCGGAAACGGGTGTCGCCCTGGCGTTCCCAGTCGGTGAGCATGACCTCGGCGACGGCGGCCCGGTGCACTAATTCCTTCGGGACCGTGGCGGTCAGGGTCAGGGCGGGCCGGGACGGGTTCGCGGGCCGGTCGGAGGGCCCCGAATCCCCCCAGGACGCGAGGATCGGTGGACGCTCAACTCGGAATGTAGTCGCAGTCATTGTTCCCCCTGAACAAACGGCGCTGGCGAGTTGCAGTGGTAAGGCCGAAGCTCGACGAAAGATACATACCAACCGGTTTAGTTTCCAGAGGAATGCGAGCCTCCAGAGGCAGGAGTTACGGAGGATTGAATTCCGGCCAGCCCCGTCCGAGGCATCGTCCCTGCTCCGCGTCATGCGGCGGCCGTGCTGGCCGCCCTCCCTCCTTCGCCGGCTCCCCGGCCATCCCCTGCCGGGTTTCGAGCGGCGCTCGAGGCGGGTCGGGAACCGTGGCCCGAAGCCTGGGGAAAGGCGCGGGCTTTCCGGGCGGTGAGGGGCCGCGCTCCGTGCCGGGCAAGGGCGGGACGGCTCTCGAGGGCCGCGCCGCGGTGGCGGCGGTGCGGCGCACGGGGCCTGCCGGCGCGGCCGGAAAGGGCCGCACGGGCAGGGGCCGGAGGCTTCGGCGCGGCGACCCGAACGGGCCACGGGGACCGTCCGGTTCCCTGCGGCCGAGGGGGATCCGGGGCCGTCGGGAGGCCAGACCGATGGGTGCGCGTGCCACACACCCACCTCAAACCGCATGCGCGGTTTGTTAAAGTGAGGGGCATCGGCCGGGCTGCACCGTAGGGGAGGGAACGTGTCGTGACTTGTCTGGACGGCACGTCTCGGGCCCCGGCGGCCGGCGGTGCGGCTTACAGGCCAGCCTTGACGGACTTCGCGTCCGTGGTCCCGCACGCCTCGCAGGCGTCCGTCGCCGGACCGGACCGCGGTCCGTGCGGTGACCGGCGAGGAGATCACCGATCCGCAACCAGCCCGCCGGCCTGCCGTTCCGCAGGCACGGCAACCCGCCGCAGCAACGGAGTACTCGATGGCCAAGCAGGAACGCGCAGTACGGACCCGGGAGACCCTGATCCGCTGTGCGGCCGAGACCTTCGACCGCGAGGGCTTCACGGTCGCGTCGCTCACCACGATCAGCACGCAGGCCGGGGTGAGCAACGGCGCACTGCACTTCCACTTCGCCTCCAAGGCCGCCCTGGCGGACGCGGTCGAGGACGTCGCGCTGCTGCGGCTGCGGGCGGTCACCGGGAAGGCGTCCCCGGACGGTTCGAGCCACCTCCAGCACCTGGTCGACGTGACCCACGGCCTCACGCGGGAGCTGCTCGGCGACACGGTGCTGCGAGCCGGCTTCAAGCTGAGCGGTGACCCGGCCCGTCCGTGCCGGACCGACCTGCGCGGGTACTGGCAGGGGTGGGTCGAGCAGGTGGTCGCGCGAGCCGTGGCCGAGGGGGAGCTGCACCCGGAGGCGGCGCCGGAGGGGGCCGTGACCGCCGTGGTGGGGGCGACCGTGGGGTTCGAGGTGCTGGGAGCGCAGGACGCCAGCTGGCTCGAACCCCGTACGGTGACCCGGTTCCTGGAACTGCTGCTGCCCTCCCTCGCGGCGCAGGAGCTCCGCAAGGAGATCCGGGCCGAGGGCACCGGACAGTAACCGACCACATGGTCTCTTAAGGGTCGGATCGCGACCTCCCGCGGTTCCCTCCCGGGGTCGTCTTCCCCCAGGAGCCGTGCTCCGCAGGGGAGTTCGGGTGGGTGCGGGCCCCGTACCTTCGCATGCGATCGAGGGGTACGGATTCGGCCATCTCGCGAGGTGTCTTCTCTGGCCGAAGTGGGAGACACCTAGGGGGAAGCGGATTGACCAGCGCCATCGCGCGCTCCGGGAAGGGTTGGAGCGGGACAGGCGGGCGGGGCTGTGGCTGGAATAAGACAGCCTGTATTGACAAACCAACTGTGCTGTTTTTTTATCAGGGGGTCCGGTGTGACTGCGCACCAGGCGCCGGCGGGTCGCAAACATGCAGGCCGGGACCGACCTTCGGGCGAATCTTTGGGGGAGAAGTGGACATCGAAGTGCTGGGTGCGCTGTCGGTCCGGGAGAACGGGGTGTCGATCACTCCGACCGCGCCGAAGCCGAGACACGTACTGGCCCTGCTCGCGCTCCACGCCGACCAGGTGGTCCCCGTGGGCCTGCTGATCGAGCAGCTGTGGGGCGCCACTCCGCCGCGCAGCGCCCGCACCACGCTGCAGACCTACATCCTGCAGCTGCGCGTGCTGATCGCCAACGCGCTCGACCAGGGCGAGGACGAGCGCTGCACCGCGAAGGACATCCTGGCCACCCTCCCCGGTGGCTACCGCCTGGAGACGCGGGGCGGCACGGTCGACTACCGGGAGTTCGAGCGCCGTGCGGGCGCCGGCTACCGGGCGATGGACGCCGAGGACTACGCGGGCGCCGCGCGCCGCCTGGCCGACGCCCTCTCCCTGTGGACCGGTCCCGCGCTGACCGACGTACAGGGCGGCAGCCGCGTCGAGACCGAGGCCAGGCGGCTGGAGGAGGCCCGGCTGTGCGCGCTCGACCAGCGGATCGAGGCCGACCTGCGGCTGGGGCGCCACCGGGAGCTGCTGTCCGAACTGACCGTCCTGGTGAACCAGTACCGGATGCACGAGAGCCTGCACGGTCAGTTCATGCTGGCGCTGCACCGCTCGGGCCGCCGCGGCGAGGCCCTCAAGGTCTACCAGCGACTTCGTACGACGCTCGTCTCGGAGCTGGGCCTGGAGCCCTCGGCGGCCCTCAGCCGGCTCCAGCGCTCCATCCTCATGGCGCACCCCGAGACCGCGGCGCCCGCCGCGGCCACGGAGGCCCCCGGGGGGCGGGTCGTGGCCCGCGCGAGCTGACCCGCGGTCCCTCGCCCCGTACGGCAGTGCACCCCCTCCCGGCGGCCGGGAGGGGGTGCACTGCCGTACGGGGTCCGTCACCGGTCGCCCCGCAGCCGTGGTGCCCGCGCCGTGCGGCGCGGGCCGGCCTGCCCCGGAGCGTTCACGGGTACTCCTCGGAAGCCTGCTCGATGCGTGCTCAAGTCCCGCAGGTGGGCGCGGAGTCCGGGGATATCGTGCCCTTCGTCTGCGGTCCCCGGAAGACAGACGAGGCCGAAAGGCGACCGTATCGAACGGCTCTGGTACCGGCGCGGAACCGAGGGCGGCCGGCAAGGCGCGGAGGGAATCATGAAGATAGAAGTCCTGGGCTCGTTGCACGCCGAAGTGAACGGGGTGTCCGTCGTCCCGACCGCCGGCAAGCCCCGCCAGATCCTGGCGCTGCTCGCCCTGTACCCCGGCCGGGTCGTCCCCGTACCCACGCTGATGGAGGAGATCTGGGGCACCGATCTGCCCCGGAGCGGGCTGACCACCCTCCAGACGTACATCCACCAGCTGCGCCGCCGCCTGGGCGCCGCCATGGGGCCCCAGGCCCCGGGCTCCGCCAAGGACGTCCTCGTCACCAGGTACGGCGGCTACCTGCTCCAGGTGCCCCCCGAGGCGGTCGACGTCCACGCGTACGAACGCCTCGTGGCCGAGGGCCGGCAGGCCTTCGAGGACGGTGAGGACGCGTACGCCTCCATGTGCCTGCGGGAGGCGCTCGACCTGTGGGAGGGGCCGGCGCTCGTCGACGTACGCGTCGGCCCGATCCTCGAGATCGAGGTGATGCGCCTGGAGGAGAGCCGCCTGGTCGCCCTCGAACGGCGGATCGACGCAGACCTGCGGCTGGGGCGTCACGCCGAACTCATCGCCGAGCTGTCCGACGTCATCGCCCGCTACCCCCAGCACGAGGGGCTGCACTCACAGGCGATGCTGGCGCTCTACCGCGCCGGGCGGCAGGCCTCCGCGCTCGACGTCTACCGCAGGGTGCGGCACCGGCTGCACGCGGAGCTCGGCGTGGAACCCTCCCCGCAGCTGCAGCGGCTGCACCAGGCGATGCTCGCGGTGGACCCGCTCCTGGACGTGACCGCGGGGCCGCGGCGCACGTCGACCTTCGATCTGTACATGGCCTGAGCGGTGGCGGCCTGACGGCCTGACGGCCCGGCGGGGGGCGCCGAGGGCGCCCCCGGCCGCCCACAGGTCCGGGGGTGACCGTGTGGGCGGCCGAGGGGGAGGGTGTGGGTCGTCTGCCCGGGACGCGCCCGCCAGGAGGCGCCGGTCTCATTCCCCACGGCACGAGTGTGACCGGCTGGTCTCGAGCGTTGCTCGAACCGGTCCCGCGCGGCCTGCCGTCCCGGGGAGAACCCGCCTGGGGCCCAGGCCAGTTGGGGCCGGCGGAGGGCCAGGGCCGGAGTTGCCCCAGCGACATAGATCACCGGCTGCTCACCTTCAACACGCCGGTGATCCCCGGTAGGGTGTCGACCAAAGTTACTACTCGGTAATCGAGTATCTCCCGCTCGCAGGTTCGAGGAGCCTCCATGCAACTCGCGGCGATCATTGTCTCGCTGGCACTTGAAATCGTCGGCTTTGCGTTGTTCTTCCGCGCCGTCGGCCAGTTCGTCCGGTACTTCAGGCTCGGTCAGCCCGTCCCCGCGGGCACCCGGACCGACAACCCCTACCAGCGCAGCGTGACGCTGGTGAAGGAGTTCCTCGGTCACACCCGCATGAACCGGTGGGGCCTCATGGGCGTGGCGCACTGGTTCGTGGCGATCGGCTTCTACACGCTGCTCATCACCCTCGTCAACGCCACCGGCCAGCTGTTCAAGGCCGACTGGGTGCTGCCGGTCATCGGACACTGGCTGCCCTACGAGCTGTTCGTCGAGGTGATCGGCACGCTGACCGTGGCCGGCATCCTCACCCTCATCGTGATCCGGCAGCTGTCGCGGCCGTCCCGGCCGGGCCGCAAGTCCCGCTTCGCGGGCTCGAAGTCCCGGCAGGCGTACTTCATCGAGACGGTCGTGCTGACCGTCGGCCTCGCCATCATGACGCTGCGCGGCCTGGAGGGCGCCCACGCGGGCGTCGAGCACTGGGAGCCGGCGTACTTCTTCTCGTACCCGCTGGTCGCCGCCTTCTCCGGGCTCGACGTGCCGACGCTGGAGAACGTCACCTACCTCGTGGCGATGATCAAGATCTCGGTCTCCTTCATCTGGATGATCGTCGTGAGCCTGAACATCAACATGGGTGTGGCCTGGCACCGTTTCCTGGGTTTCCCGAACATCTGGTTCAAGCGGAACGCCGACGGTGCTTCGGCGCTGGGTGCGCTGCTGC